>NZ_JBHZGM010000028.1:0-70492 GCF_043392685.1 Metapseudomonas phytobenefica
GAGCAAGATCAATAGGATGCACGGCGGCAGCAGGGAGTGGGGGTTGGTTCGTTTGGCGACTGCCAATTTACCCACTTCCCTGACTGTCAACTCGCTCTTCCCCCAGACTCCGCGAAGAACCTTTTTTTTGCGCGTTCGAAAGGTCTGGTGATCCGCAGCAAATCGTAGCCCGATGAAAGCCGGAAGCGGTGGAGGGACTTTCCGCGGATTTCATCCAGGCAAAGGAACTCGACCTGCTGCCTCCTGAACCTTCTTCATGGCACCGGAGAAGACGCTAGTAACGGCCCCCGAACCACCATCGCTCGTTTCTTCATCACCCTGCGTCCCCTTTCGGGAACCTCGAACCACTTCGCCTGCCCAATGGATTCTCCAGGCTGGCAAGAAGCCTGCATGAAATCTTGCAGAGCCTTGCCACCGGCAGGTTAGAATTCCTCGGCGTGCGCCCCTGCACGCCTCGTTTTGCCCATTCCCCCTCGCAAGGAGCCACCAGTGGATGCAGCCACCGTCAACAGCCTGTTCCTGATCGGCGCGGTGCTGGTAGGCATGAGCATCCTGGTCAGCGCCTTCGGATCGCGCTTCGGTGTCCCCATCCTGGTGGTTTTCCTCGTGATCGGCATGCTTGCCGGCAACGATGGCCCCGGCGGCATCGTCTTCAACAACTATTCCCAGGCCTATCTGGTGGGCAACCTGGCACTGGCGATCATCCTGCTCGACGGCGGCTTGCGCACCCGTGCGGAGACCTTCCGCGTGGCGCTCTGGCCATCGCTGTCCCTGGCCACCCTCGGGGTCCTGGTCACCGCCGGGCTGACCGGCGTCGCAGCCGCCTGGCTGTTCAACCTGAGCACCCTGGAAGGCCTGCTGATCGGCGCCATCGTCGGCTCCACCGACGCGGCGGCAGTGTTCAGCCTACTTGGCGGGCGCGGCCTCAACGAACGGGTCGGCGCCACCCTGGAAATCGAGTCGGGCAGCAACGACCCCATGGCCGTGTTCCTCACGGTAACCCTGATCGAGATGCTCGCTACCGGCCAGTCCGGTTTCAGCTGGAGTTTCATCGTCCACATCATCCAGCAGTTCGGCGTCGGCACTGCGATGGGCTTCGCCGGCGGCTGGCTGATGCTGCAACTGATCAACCGCCTGACCCTGGCCAACGGCCTGTACCCGCTGCTGGTGGTGTCCGGTGGCGTGCTGACCTTCGCCCTGACCAACGCCGTGAACGGCAGCGGCATCCTCGCCGTCTACCTGTTCGGCCTGTTCCTCGGCAACCGGCCGATCCGTTCCCGCCACGGCATCCTGCACATGCTCGACGGCCTGACCTGGCTGGCGCAGATCGGCATGTTCGTGGTCCTGGGCCTGCTGGTAACACCCCATGAGCTGTTCCCGATCGTCCTGCCGGCCCTGGGCCTGGCGCTGTGGATGATCGTGATCGCCCGGCCGCTGTCGATCTTCCTTGGCCTGGCGCCATTCCGCGCCTTCCATGACCGCGAAAAGGTCTTCATCGCCTGGGTCGGCCTGCGCGGCGCGGTGCCCATTATCCTCGCGGTATTCCCGCTGATGGCCGGCCTGCCCAACGCCCAGCTGTTCTTCAACGTGGCCTTCTTCATCGTGCTGGTCTCTCTGGTGCTGCAGGGCACCAGCCTGCCCTGGGCTGCCAGGCTGCTGCGCGTCACCGTGCCACCGGAGCCGGCGCCCATCTCCCGCGCCGGCCTGGAAGTGCACCCCACCAGCGAGTGGGAACTGTTCGTCTACCGCCTGGGTGCCGAGAAGTGGTGCATCGGCGCGGCCCTGCGTGAGCTGAAGATGCCGGAAGGCACCCGTATCGCGGCACTGTTCCGCGGCAAGGAACTGCTGCACCCCTCGGGCAGCACCACCCTGGAAGCCGGCGATATCCTCTGTGTGGTGGGCCACGAGCACGACCTTCCGGCCCTCGGCAAGCTGTTCAGCCAGGCACCGCAACGCGGCCTGGACATGCGCTTCTTCGGCGACTTCGTGCTGGAAGGCGATGCCCAGCTCTCCGCCATAGCGTCGCTCTACGGCCTGAAGCTCGGCGAGCAGGACGGCCAGCAGGCCCTCGGCCGCTTCATTGCCCACGAAATCGGCGGCGAGCCGGTGGTGGGCGACCAGGTGGAGTGGAACGGCCTGACCTGGACCGTTGCTCTGATGGAAGGGAACAAGGTGCGCAAGGTCGGCGTCAAATTCCCCGAAGGCCAGGGCCGTCCGGGGCTGTTCCTCTAGGGAACCCGTCTACGGCGGCCCTCCTGCCCCTTCAGGCCGCTGCCATGGAAACCAGGGGTTCGCCCCTGCGCGAACCCGGATCACAACCGCTCGTGCCCGGCAGCCCCGCAAAGGCCGCCGTGGCATATCATTAGCCGCATTCGCCCCCCCGAGCTGCCCGATCGCGATGATTACTTCCTTGCGCACCTTTATTGCCGCCGCACTGCTGGGCCTCTGCCTCGCTCCCGCCGGCCTGCCGGCCGCCCCGGCCACCGGCGCCGCCGTACCCAAGCCGGCCGCCGCATCCGCCGACAGCAAACCGGCCGATGGCGAGGCCCAGGCCAAGCCCTCGCTCGATGAACAGACGCAGACCTTCGTCGCCAATCAGCAGGAAAGCGAGAAACGCCTCGCCGATCTGAAGCGCCAACTGAGCGATGCGCCGCACCTGGTGGGCGAGGCCCAGCGGGAACTGGCAAGACTGAAGAGCAGCCCGCAGGTGTCGGTCACGGAGCGCTACGGCAAATCTGAACTTACCCAACTGGAAAAGCTGCTGGATGAGCGCAGCAACGAGCTGGCCGAGCAGCAAAACGCGCTGGCCGAGGCCAACAGCCTGATCGTCACCGTCCAGACCCGTCCGGAGCGGGCCCAGGCCGAGATCAGCGCCAACCAGACCCGCACCCAGCAGATCAATGCCATCCTCAAGAGCGGCAAGGACAGTGGCAAGGACATCAGCGAAGAGCAACGCGCCCTGCTCACCGCCGAGCAGGCTGCTCTCGCCGCCCAGACCGAGCTGCGCCGCCAGGAACTGGCCGGCAACAGCCTGCTGCAGGACCTCGGCAACAGCCGCCGCGACCTGCTCGTGGAGCGCATCCGCCGCCTGGAGCAGGAAACCCTGGACCTGCAGTCGCTGATCAACGAAATGCGCCGGGAAAGCTCGGAACAGACAGTCGCCGAGCTCTCCCGCGACGCCGATCAGACCACGCCGGACAGCCTGGTGGCGAAGGAAAGCGCCATCAATCTGAAGATGTCCGACTACCTGCTGCGCGCAACCGACCGCCTCAACGAACTGACCCGGCAGAACCTGCAGACCCGCCAGCAGCTGGACAACCTCAGCCAGGCCGGCCAGGCCCTGGAAGAGCAGATCAGCGTGCTCAAGGGCAGCCTGCTGCTGGCCAAGATCCTCTATCAGCAGAAGCAGGCCCTGCCGCAACTGAATCTGGACAAGAACCTGGCTGACGAAATCGCCGACATCCGCCTCTACCAGTTCGAGCTGAACCAGCAGCGCGACAAGCTGGCCAATCCCGACGCCTACATCGAGGGCCTGCTTGCCGACCAGCCGGCGGAGCAGGTCACCCCGGAACTGCGCACCACCCTCAGCGAGCTGATCAGCACCCGTAGCGAACTGCTCGATCGCCTGAGTCGCGAACTGAACAACCTGCTCAACGAATCCATCACCCTGCAGTTGAACCAGAAGCAGTTGCAGGAAACCTCCCAGACCCTGCGCAACACCCTCGACGAGCAGATGTTCTGGATTCCCAGCAACAAGCCGCTGGACTTCAACTGGCTGAAATCCACCCCGCACTTGCTGGAACGCCAGTTGGCCAACATGCCTTGGGGCTCGGGCGTGCGCGAACTGGGCGCAGGCCTGATGGATCGGCCCTGGCTGTTCCTGCCGCTGCTGCTGTTGATCGGCGGCCTGCTGTGGAAGCGCCGCGCCATCTACGCCAGGCTCAACGAAATCAACCAGGACGTCGGTCACTTCAAACGTGACAGCCAGATGCACACGCCCGTGGCCCTGTTCCTCACCGTGCTGCTGGCCCTGCCCGTCAGCCTGTTCCTGCTGCTTTGCGGCCTGGCCCTGCAGATCGATGCGCGCGGGCAGAACGCCACGCTCGGTGCAGCCCTGATGGACATGGCCCAGGCCTGGATGGTGTTCTACACCCTCTACCGCATCCTCGCCCCGGGCGGCATCGGCGAATTGCACTTCCACTGGGATCGCCCGCAGGTCGCCTTCCTGCGCGGCCAGATCCGCCGGCTGGGCGGCGTGGTCATGGCGCTGGTGGCCATCGTCACCGTGGCCGAACACCAGCCCGCCGCCCTGGCCGACGACATCATCGGGGTGATCGTGGTGCTCAGCTGCTACACCCTGATGACCCTGGTGCTGAGCAACCTGCTGCTGGCCGAACCGATGCGCGAGCAGACCTCGCCTTTCCGCCTGCTGATCGGCGTCGCGTTCACCCTGTTGCCCCTGGCGCTGATCGTGGCGGTGGGCTTCGGTTACTACTACACCTCGCTCAAGCTCACCGACCGCCTGATCACCACGCTCTACCTGCTGATCATCCTGTTGCTGGTGGAAGCCACCTTCCTTCGCGGCCTGGCCGTGGCCGCACGGCGCCTGGCCTACCAGCGGATGCTCGCCAAGCGCCAGGCGCAGACCAAGGAGAACGCCGAAGGTGAGGAAGTGGTGGTGGAAGAACCGACCCTCGACATCGAGACGGTCAACCAGCAGTCGCTGCGCCTGATCCGCCTGGCCCTGCTGGGCGTGTTCCTCGCCTGCCTATACCTGGTCTGGGCCGACCTGATCAGCGTGTTCGCCTACCTCGACCAAGTGACGCTCTACCAGTACTCCACCGGCACCGGCGACGCTGCGACCCTGGTTCCCATCAGCATGCTGGACGTGCTCGGCGCGCTGATCATCGCCGGCATCACCATAGCGCTCGCCCGCAACCTGCCGGGCCTGCTGGAAGTGCTGGTGCTCTCAAGGCTGAAACTGGCCCAGGGCAGTGCCTACGCCACCACGACCCTGCTGTCCTACGCCATCGCCGGCATCGGTTTCGTCAGCGCGCTGTCCACCCTCGGGGTCAGCTGGGACAAACTGCAATGGCTGGTGGCGGCGCTCTCGGTGGGTATCGGCTTCGGCATGCAGGCGATCTTCGCCAACTTCATTTCCGGCCTGATCCTGCTGTTCGAGCGCCCGGTGCGCATCGGCGACCTGGTGACCATCGGCACCGTCACCGGCACGGTCAACCGCATCCACATCCGCGCCACGCACATCACCGACAGCGACCGCAAGGAAGTGATAGTGCCGAACCAGACCTTCCTCACCAGCCAGCTGATCAACTGGACGCTGACCGACACCGTCACCCGCATCGTGCTGGTGTACAACGTCAACCGCAGCGCCGATCTCGACCTGGAACTGGTGCGCAAGCTGCTCTTGCAGGCCACCCAGGAAAATTCCCGCGTGCTGCGCGACCCGGCGCCCTCCGTACAGCTCAAGACCTACGGCACCAGCACCCTGGAGCACGAGCTGAAGATCTACGTGCGCGAACTGGGCGATCGCGGCCTGGCCACCGACGAGTTGAACCGGCGCATCGACCAGTTGTTCAAGGAGCACGACATCAACACCTCCAGCACGCCGAAGATGGACGTCACCCTCACCCGCAGGACCGAGAAGCACGTCGAAGACGCAGTCGAAGCCGTGTCGATACCGGTCAAGGACAAGGTGCCGGTTCCGGAGTCCCGATGAGCCACGCCATCCAGGTTCTTCCGCACGCCCCGGCGGCATGACAAGCTGAAGCCATGAAGACACTCGACGAACTGCAGTTCGATAACCGCTTCGCCCGCCTGGGCGACGCGTTCTCCACCGAGGTGCTGCCCGAGCCCATCGCCGAACCGCGTCTGGTAGTAGCCAGCCCGGCGGCCATGGCGCTGCTCGACCTCAATCCTGCCGAGGCGGACACCCCGCTCTTCGCCGAGCTGTTCTCCGGACACAAGCTCTGGTCCGAGGCAGAGCCACGGGCGATGGTCTATTCCGGGCACCAGTTCGGCGTGTACAACCCGCGCCTGGGCGACGGGCGCGGCCTGCTGCTGGGCGAGGTGGTCAACGACGCCGGCGAGCACTGGGACCTGCACCTCAAGGGCGCCGGACAGACGCCCTACTCGCGCATGGGTGATGGCCGCGCGGTGCTGCGCAGCTCGATTCGCGAATTCCTTGCCAGCGAACACCTGCACGCCCTGGGCATCCCCACCAGCCGCGCCCTGTGCGTGACCGGCTCGTCGACTCCGGTGTACCGGGAAACCCGCGAAACCGGCGCCATGCTGTTGCGCCTGGCGCCAAGCCACGTGCGCTTCGGCCACTTCGAGTATTTCTATTACACGCGCCAACATGAACAGCTCGAAACCCTCGGCCGGCACGTCATGGAATGCCATTTCCCGCACTGCCTGGAACAGGAACGGCCCTGGGCGGCCTTCTTCCGCGAGGTGCTGGAACGCAATGCCGAGCTGATCGCCCTCTGGCAGGCCTACGGCTTCTGCCACGGCGTGATGAACACCGACAACATGTCGATCCTGGGCATCACCTTTGACTTCGGACCCTACGCGTTCCTCGACGACTTCGACGCCAACCACATCTGCAACCACTCCGACGACGCTGGCCGCTATAGCTTCAGCAACCAGGTGCCCATCGCCCACTGGAACCTGGCCGCCCTGGCCCAGGCGCTGACGCCCTACGTCGAAGTGGAGCAATTGCGCGAAACCCTCAACCTCTTCCTGCCCCTCTACCAGACCCACTACCTGGACCTGATGCGCCGGCGACTGGGCTTCACCTCCGCCAGGGATAGCGACGAAGCCCTGGTGCAGCGCCTGCTGCAGCTGATACAGGGCAGCGCCGTGGACTACAGCCAGTTCTTCCGCCGCCTGGGTGATGAGGCGCCGGAACAGGCGCTACGCAAACTGCGGGAAGATTTCGTCGACCTGGCCGGCTTCGATGCCTGGGCCGCCGACTACCAGGCTCGCGCGGCGCTGGATGGCGATGACCAGCAGGCGCGCCGCGCGCGCATGCACGCGGTGAACCCCCGATACATCCTGCGCAACTACCTGGCCCAACGCGCCATCGAGGCCGCCCAGCAAGGCGACTATAGCGAGGTGCGCCAGCTCCACGCCGTGCTGTCCCGCCCCTTCGACGAGCAACCGGGCATGGAACGCTTCGCCGAGCGCCCGCCGGAATGGGGCAAGCATCTGGAAATCAGCTGCTCATCCTGAGCCGCCATCCCTGTAGGAGCTAGCTTGCTAGCGAACAGCGGTTTTTTCGCCAGCAAGCTGGCTCCTACAAATCAGGCCCCATCGTCAGTTGCTGCGGTCCTGAGCCCCGATCCCTGTAGGAGCTAGCTTGCTAGCGAACAGCGGTTTTTTCGCCAGCAAGCTGGCTTCTACAAATCAGGACTAGCGGCCCAGCATCCATTCCAACCCCATCGCAACATGCCGCTCGCCGCTGTCCACCAGCGGCAACGGCGACTCGCAGCCTTCCAGCAGCAGCCCGATCTCGGTACAGCCGAGTACCGCCGCCTGCGCCCCCTGCTCCTTCAGCTGCGCCAGTTGGTCGAGGTAGAAGGCGCGGGCTTCGGGCAGGAACCGGCCGACGCAGAGTTCCTGGAAGATCACCCGGTCGATTTCGCTGATGGCCCGGGCATCCGGCACCAGCACATCGATGCCGTAGCGCTGGCCCAGGCGCTCGCGATAGAAGGCCTCCTGCATGGTGAAGCGGGTGCCGAGCAGCGCCGCGCGTTCGACCCCTTGCCCCTGCAGTGCCTGTCCGACGGCATCGCCGATGTGCAGGAGCGGGATATCCACAGCCTGCTCGATGGCCGCCGCCACCTTGTGCATGGTGTTGGTCGCCAGCAGCAGCGCCGTGGCACCCGCGCCCTCCAGCCCCCTCGCGGCCTCGACCAGCACCTGGCCCGCGGCATCCCATTCGCCGGCCTTCTGCTGGGCAGCGATCAGTGCGAAGTCCACCGAATGCAGCAACAGGGGCGCGGAGTGCAGGCCACCGAGGCGATCGCGCACACCGCGGTTGAGCAACTGGTAATAGGTCACGGTCGATTCCCAGCTCATCCCGCCCAGTACACCCAGCATGCGCATGGCAGACCTCTCCTCGATATGGAAAACCCCAGCCTAATCCAGGCTCACCACAGGTCGGAAATACAGTTGCCGGGCATCTGGGAGGTACAGCCGCATCCCTTGAACGCCGGCCGCCTACAGATGCCCGCATACACAAACTGGAATATAAACCTGCATAAATCTTCTTAGACTATCTAAGCAAAGCGAATTATCTTCGGCCCCCTGCTTATTCCAGCCTGTTCTACCACCCACTGTCAGGCGCTGTACCCGCATGAAGATTCGCGACCTCGACCTCAGCCAGAGTTCGATCAACACCGAACACCAAGCGCTGGGGATCCCGCCAGTCGAAGATTTCGTTTCCCATCCTGACGACCACCCGGTCCTGCGGGCCGCCATGTGGGCGGCGATCCTCATCCTGGTCAGCCTGCTCGGTTTCCTCGCCTGGCGCCTGTTCTTCGACAACGGCGGCGGCAATGGCTTCGAGATCATCGAAAACGCACTGTCCAGCCGGGGCTTCTGGAGCGCGGTGGCGGTGGGTTTCTTCGCCCAGGTCATCGACGGCGCCCTGGGCATGGCCTATGGCATCACCGCCACCACCTTCCTGCTCAGTGCCGGCGCCTCTCCCGCCGCGGCCAGCGCCAGCGTGCATATCGCCGAAGTCTTCACCACGGGCCTGTCAGGCATCTCCCACGTGAAGCTTGGCAACGTCAACAAGTCCCTGTTCCTGCGCTTGCTGCTGCCGGGCATCATCGGCGCCGTGCTCGGCGCGGTGCTGATCACCCAGTTCGATGGCGCGGCACTCAAGCCCATCATCTCCGCCTACTTGCTGCTCATGGGCCTGTACATCCTGAGCAAGGCCTACCGCCACGTCACCAAGCGCAAGGCGCCCAAGCACGTCGCCAAGCTGGCCCTGTTCGGTGGCTTCGTCGATGCCGCCGGCGGTGGCGGCTGGGGCCCGGTGGTCACCAGCAGCCTGATCGGCTCCGGCACCGACCCGCGCACCACCATCGGCTCGGTGAACTTCGCCGAGTTCTTCCTGACCATTTCCAGCGCTACCTCCTTCATCCTCCTGGCCGGCCAGCCAGACACCTGGAAGATGGTCGCCGGCCTGGTCTTCGGTGGTCTCTTCGCCGCGCCCCTTGCCGCGCTGCTGTGCAAGAAGCTGTCGTCGCGCACCCTACTGATCATCGTCGGCTGCCTGATCACCCTGATCAGCGCCTACAACATCTTCGCCAGCCTGAGCTGATCCCTTGATATCCCGGTGGCGCGACTCCAGATAGACGGAATCCGCCACCGGAGTTCCCCATGACCGACCCGCTTCTGGTTCCCTGCGCCCAATGCGCCGGGTTGAACCGCATCCCCGCCGCCCGCCTCAAGGATTCGCCGCGTTGCGGTCACTGCAAGGGCAGCGTATTGCCCACGAGCCCCTTCGACCTGAACGAGGCCAGCTTCGCCAGACAGCTTCGCGGCGACCTGCCGCTGCTGGTGGATGTCTGGGCCGACTGGTGCGGCCCGTGCAAGGCCTTCGCACCCATCTACCAGCAGGCTGCCGGCCAGCTCCAGGGGCGCTGCCGCCTGGGCAAGCTGGACAGCGAAGCCAATCGCAACCTGGCGGGGCAACTGGGCATCCGCTCGATCCCGACGCTGATCCTGTTCAAGGACGGCAAGGAAGTCGCCCGGCAGAGCGGCGCCCTGCCGCTGCCGCAATTGATCGGCTGGCTCGGTTCCCAGGGCATCTGATCGCTCCGGTCAATTCGTCTGGCCGTCCCGGTCATTGCCGGGCGCGCCGCGCCGGCTAGGCTCTGGAAAATCCCAACGCCGGAGCCCGCCATGTCCATGCCCCCGGAGCTGGTTCGCCAGCTCACCGAAGAACAGATCGCCTTCGTCAAACGCAGCGGCCTGAAGGCCGAAGTCCTGGAACCCGGCCACGTGCGTCTGCGCATGCCGTTGGAAGGCAACCAGAATCACATCGGCACCCTCTATGCGGGCGCCCTGTTCACCCTGGCCGAAGTGCCTGGTGGCGCGCTGTTTCTCACCTGTTTCGATGCCTGCCGCTTCTATCCGATCGTGAAGGAAATGAACCTGCGCTTCCGCCGCCCGGCCAGGGGCGACATCACGGTGGATGCGCGCATCGACCAGGCGGAGATCGCACGCATCCGGAACGAAGCCGAAACCAACGGCAAGGCTGAGTACTGGCTGGAGCTGCAACTGCTGGACGCAGATGGAGAAGTGGTCGCCGAAAGCCGTGGGCTTTACCAGATGCGGGCACATTGAGCCGCCTTGCGCTGGATCAATCTGCCGCGCGGCAAAAGACCGCAGAGTGTGGCCTCCAGAGGAGATCCACCCCATGTTCAAGCACATCCTGGTCGCCCATGATCTGAGCCGCGAGGCTGACATCGCACTGCATCGCGCCATCCAGCTCGCCCGCCAGCACGGCGCGCGCCTCTGTGTCCTGCATGTCCTCGAAGATCACCTGCCCAACGCCGTCCAGAGCAACCTGTGCGATGCCGCCCAGCAGTATTTCAGCGAGCACCTGGCACGGCTGGGCGTCGAGGATTGCCAGCTGCTCCTGCGCAAGGGCCGCCCGGCCCAGCAGATCCTTGAAGAGATGAGCGACAGCCAGGCCGATCTGCTGGTGATCGGCCGGCACCACCACAACGCACCCGAACTGTTCATCGGCACCACCCTGGAACGCGTCGCCCGCCATCTGACTGCGCCCCTGCTGCTGGTGACGGGCGAGTCGGCGAACGAGCCGTACCAGAAGACCGCCGTAGCGCTGGACTTCTCCCTCTGCGCCTGCGACGCCTTGCGCAAGGCGTGCGTCCTGTCGCCTCGCAGCGCCAGCCTGGTCGCCCTCAACGTGATGGAACTGGGCAGCCGACTGCTGTCGAAGAGCGGCAGTTCGACCGACTTCCTCGCCACTCAGCGGGAACTGCTGGGGAAACTGCTGGAAGACGAGCTGTCAGGCCTTGCCGGCCAGATTCCGGCGGTGGAGCTGGAAGTAGTGCGCGGCGCCCTGCCCCGGGCACTGGATGAGGCCATTGCCGAGCAGCGCCCACAATTGCTGGCCCTTGGCAGTCATGGTCGCAGCCTGATTTCCCAGGCCCTGCTGGGCAGCCTCGCCTTGCGTTATCTGCAGGCCCCGCCCTGCGACCTTTTGCTGGTCAAGTAGCCCAGGCTTCAAGCTTCAAGGAGATCGTGCAACTCAACGAACTGTTGGGTCAGCTTGTGCCGGGGCTCGAGGTAGATCAGCGGTTTGCAGGCCTGATGCGACTCGCGCATCTTCACCGACATCATCAGGTTCACCGGCAATACCGGCAGCCCCTCTTCCAACAATTCATCCAGCAGTTGCTGGGGCAACGAAGCACGCGGCTGGAACTGGTTGACCACGATGCCTTCGACTTCCAAGCGTTCGTTGTGGTCCTCCCGCAGTTCTTCGATCTCCGCCAGCAGGCCGTAGAGCGCATTGCGCGAGAAGCTGTCGCAGTCGAAGGGAATCAGACAGCGATCGGCGGCGATCAGCGCGGAAACCGTATAGAAGTTCAAGGCCGGCGGCGTATCCAGGTAGATCCGCTCGTAGTCCTCATCCAGATCGTCCAGCAGTTTGCGCAGCTTGTTGATCTTGTGCTTGGCCTCCAGCTTGGGCTGCAGGTCGGCCAGCTCGGCGGTGGCGGTCACCACATGCAGGTTGTCGTACGGGGTCTCGTAGATATCCACCTTGCCCTTGCGGAAGGAGGTGGCCGACAGGGTCTGCTTGAAGAAATCGGCGATCCCCATGGGAATTTCCTCGCCGGTCAGGCCGGTGAGGTAATGCGTGGAGTTGGCCTGGGCATCCAGGTCGATCAGCAGGGTGCGATACCCCTGCGAAGCGCTCACCGCCGCCAGGTTGCAGGCAATGCTGGATTTGCCTACTCCGCCCTTCTGATTGAAAACCACGCGCCGCATCGCACACCTCCCTGAACCTGATAGGTACCGGATTCTATGCAACGCCCGTAACGAGGGCGAGGTTTCCCGGCACTAAAAGAAAGGGCCGCTTGCGCGGCCCCTCATACTTACCCGTGATACTGCGCCGACAACTCGTGCACCGCCTCGAAGAAGGCGCCGGCGTGGGCCGGGTCGACTTCCGGCGTGATGCCGTGGCCGAGGTTGAAGACATGGCCCGAGCCCTTGCCGTAGGCCGCGAGGATGCGGCCCACCTCGGCGCGGATGGCAGCCGGGTTGGCGTAAAGCACGGAAGGGTCCATGTTGCCCTGCAGCGCCACCTTGCCGCCAACGCGGGCGCGGGCGCTGCCGATGTCGCAGGTCCAGTCCAGGCCCAGGGCCTCGGCACCGCTATCAGCCATGGATTCAAGCCAGAGGCCGCCGCCCTTGGTGAAGAGGATCACGGGCACACGACGGCCGTCGTGTTCGCGAATCAGGCCATCGACGATCTTCTTCATGTAGGCCAGGGAGAATTCCTGATAGGCCGCCGCGGACAGCGCGCCGCCCCAGGAGTCGAAAATCTGCACCGCCTGGGCGCCGGCCCTGATCTGCCCGTTGAGGTAGGCGGTCACCGACAGGGCCAGCTTGTCCAGCAGGGCGTGCATGGCCTGGGGATTGTCGTAGAGCATCGCCTTGGACTTGCGGAAGTCACGGCTGGAGCCACCCTCGACCATGTAGGTGGCCAGGGTCCAGGGGCTGCCGGAGAAGCCGATCAGCGGCACGCGGCCGTTCAGCTCGCGGCGGATGGTACGCACGGCGTCCATCACATAACCCAGGTCCTTCTCCGCGTCGGGAATCGGCAGGGCGTCGATATCGGCCTGGCTGGTCACCACCTTCTTGAAGCGCGGACCTTCTCCGGCCTCGAAGAACAGGCCCTGACCCATGGCGTCGGGGATGGTGAGGATGTCGGAGAAGAGGATCGCCGCGTCCAGTTGCGGGTAGCGATCCAGCGGCTGCAGGGTCACTTCGCAGGCCAGTTCGGGGTTCATGCACAGGCTCATGAAATCACCGGCCTTGGCGCGGGTCGCGCGGTACTCCGGCAGGTAGCGACCAGCCTGGCGCATCATCCAGACAGGGGTGACGTCGACTGGCTGCTTCAGCAGCGCACGAAGGAAACGGTCGTTCTTCAGGGCGGTCATGGCAGTATTCCAGCAAAAAAGTGCGGGCATTTTCGCAGAGCCCAATGCAAAAGGCACGGCGGGTGCCGTGCCTTTTGTCCATCGCGACAGTTTGTCGCTGCGCCCCCGAAACGTTAAGCGTCGCCTGAGCTAGCGCAGCAGCTTAAACGCCGAGGTAGTCGAGGATGCCTTCAGCAGCCGTACGGCCTTCGAAGATCGCAGTCACCACCAGATCGGAACCACGGACCATGTCGCCACCGGCGAAGATCTTCGGATTGCTGGTCTGGTGCTTGAACTGCGCCTGGGCGGGCGCCACCACGCGGCCCTGGTTGTCGATGCCGATATCGAACTGCTCGAACCAGGGCGCCGGGCTCGGCCGGAAACCGAAGGCGATCAGCACGGCCTCGGCCGGGATGATCTCCTCGGAGCCCGGGATCGGCTCGGGGCTGCGACGGCCACGGGCATCCGGCTCGCCAAGACGGGTCTCGACCACCTTCACGCCTTCCACCTTGTCCTCGCCGACAATGGCGATGGGCTGGCGGTTGAAGAGGAACTTCACGCCCTCTTCCTTGGCGTTCTTCACCTCCCTGCGCGAACCCGGCATGTTCTCTTCGTCACGACGGTAGGCGCAGGTCACGGTCTTGGCGCCCTGGCGAATGGAGGTGCGGTTGCAGTCCATCGCGGTGTCGCCACCACCCAGGACCACCACACGCTTGCCCTTCATGTCGACGAAGTCCTCGGGGGACTTCTCGAAGCCGAGGTTACGGTTGACGTTGGCGATCAGGAAGTCGAGCGCATCGTGCACGCCCGGCAGGTCTTCGCCCGGGAAGCCGCCCTTCATGTAGGTGTAGGTCCCCATGCCCATGAAGACCGCATCGAATTCCTCGAGCAGCTGGTCCATGGTCACGTCCTTGCCCACTTCGGTGTTCAGGCGGAACTCGACGCCCATGCCGGTGAACACTTCACGGCGACGGCTCAGTACGTGCTTCTCGAGCTTGAACTCGGGGATACCGAAGGTCAGCAGACCGCCGATTTCCGGGTTCCTGTCGAAGACCACCGGGGTCACGCCGTTACGCACCAGCACGTCGGCGCAGCCCAGGCCCGCCGGGCCGGCACCGATCACGGCGACGCGCTTGCCGGTGGGCTTGACCTTGGACATGTCCGGGCGCCAACCCATGGCGAAGGCAGTGTCGGTGATGTACTTCTCAACCGAACCGATGGTCACGGCACCGAAACCGTCGTTCAGGGTGCAGGCGCCCTCGCAGAGGCGGTCCTGCGGGCACACGCGGCCGCAGACTTCCGGCAGGGTGTTGGTCTGGTGCGACAGCTCGGCGGCGGCCAGGATGTTGCCTTCCGAGACCAGCTTCAGCCAGTTCGGAATGAAGTTGTGCACCGGGCACTTCCACTCGCAATACGGGTTGCCGCAGCCAAGGCAGCGGTGAGCCTGGTCAGCCGCTTGCTGCGGCTTGAACAGGTCATAGATCTCGACGAATTCCTTCTTGCGCTGGCGCAGCAGTTTCTTCTTCGGATCCTTGCGCCCGACCTCGATGAACTGGAAGTCGTTGTTCAGACGTTCAGTCATTAAAAAAACCTCATCAAACCACTTCAGGCGCTGTTGTTATTGCGGGTTGGCACGGGTGCTGGAGAGCAGCGAAGCCAGGCTTGCGGCCTTCGGCTTGACCAGCCAGAACTTGCGCAGGTAATCGTCCAGGTTCTCGAGCAGGTGAGCGCCCCAGTCGCTGGAGGTTTCCTTCACATATTCGACCAGCACGCTGTGCAGGTGGCTACGGTAGGCCTCCATGGACTCGTTGCTGATGCGCTGGATTTCCACCAGTTCGTGGTTGACCCGATCGACGAAGCTGTTGTCCTGGTCGAGCACGTAGGCGAAGCCGCCGGTCATGCCGGAACCGAAGTTATAGCCGGTCTTGCCGAGAACGCAGACGAAACCGCCGGTCATGTACTCGCAGCAGTGGTCGCCGGTGCCTTCCACCACGGCGTGGGCGCCGGAGTTACGCACGGCGAAACGCTCGCCTGCGGTACCTGCGGCGAACAGCTTGCCGCCGGTCGCGCCGTAGAGGCAGGTGTTGCCGACGATGGCCGATTCCTGGCTCTTGAACGGGCTGCCCTTCGGCGGGGTGATCACAATCTTGCCGCCGGTCATGCCCTTGCCCACGTAGTCGTTGGCATCGCCTTCGAGGTAGAGGTGCAGGCCACCGGCGTTCCACACGCCGAAGCTCTGGCCGGCAGTACCACGGAAGCGGAAGGTCACCGGGGCGTCCTTCATGCCCTGGTTGCCGTGGCGGCGGGCGATTTCACCGGAAATGCGCGCACCGATGGAGCGGTCGCAGTTGCAGATTTCCAGGTCGTAGACGCCGCCGGTCTTGCCTTCGATCGCAGACTTGGCAATGTCCCACATCTTCTCGGCCAGCAGACCCGGATCGAACGGCGGGTTCTTCTCGACTTCACAGAACTGCGGCTTGTCGGCCGGCACGTGGTCGCTGCCCAGCAGCGGGCTGAGGTCCAGGAAGCCCTGCTTCTCGGTGTCGCCCGGCAGCATTTCCAGCAGGTCGGTACGGCCGATCAGCTCGCTCAGGCTGCGTACGCCCAGCTTGGCCAGCCACTCACGGGTCTCGGTGGCGATGTAGGTGAAGAAGTTCATCACCATTTCGACCGTGCCGATGAAGTGGTCCTTGCGCAGTTTGTCATTCTGGGTGGCGACGCCGGTGGCGCAGTTGTTCAGGTGGCAGATGCGCAGGTACTTGCAACCCAGGGCGATCATCGGCGCGGTACCAAAGCCGAAGCTTTCGGCGCCGAGGATGGCCGCCTTGATGACGTCGAGGCCGGTTTTCAGGCCGCCGTCGGTCTGTACGCGCACCTTGCCGCGCAGATCGTTGCCGCGCAGGGTCTGGTGGGTTTCCGCCAGGCCGAGTTCCCACGGGCTGCCGGCGTACTTGATGGAGGTCAGCGGGGATGCGCCGGTACCGCCGTCGTAGCCGGAGATGGTGATCAGGTCGGCATAGGCCTTGGCCACGCCAGCGGCGATGGTGCCGACGCCGGCTTCAGCCACCAGCTTCACCGAGACCAGCGCCTGCGGGTTGACCTGCTTGAGGTCATAGATCAGCTGGGCCAGGTCTTCGATGGAGTAGATGTCGTGGTGCGGCGGCGGCGAGATCAGGGTGACGCCGGGCACTGCATAGCGCAGGCGGGCGATCAGGCCATTGACCTTGCCACCGGGCAGCTGGCCGCCTTCGCCGGGCTTGGCGCCCTGGGCGACCTTGATCTGCAGCACTTCGGCGTTGACCAGGTATTCCGGCGTCACACCAAAGCGGCCGGTGGCCACCTGCTTGATCTTGGAACTCTTCACGGTGCCGTAGCGCGCCGGGTCTTCACCGCCCTCACCGGAGTTGGAGCGGCCACCCAGGCGGTTCATGGCTTCGGCCAGGGCTTCGTGGGCCTCGGGGGACAGCGCGCCCAGGGAGATGCCGGCGGCATCGAAGCGCTTGAAGATGGACTCCAGCGGCTCGACCTCGTCCAGCGGCAGCGGCTGGGCGGCGGTCTTGACCTTGAGCAGGTCACGCAGCATCGACACCGGGCGGTTGTCCACCAGCGCGGTGTATTCCTTGAATTTCTCGTAGTTGCCCTGCTGCACGGCGGCTTGCAGGGTATTCACCACGTCCGGATTGTAGGCGTGGTACTCGCCACCGTAGACGAACTTCAGCAGGCCGCCTTGCTGGATGGCCTTGCGGTTGTTCCAGGCTTCATTGGCCAGCAGCTTCTGCTCGGACTCGATGTCGACGAAGCGCGCCCCCTTGATGCGGCTGGCGACGCCACGGAAGCTGAGATCGACCACTTCCTCGGACAAGCCGACAGCTTCGAACAGCTGCGCGCCACGGTAGGAGGCGATGGTGGAGATGCCCATCTTCGACAGGATCTTCAGCAGGCCCTTGGAGATGCCCTTGCGGTAGTGCTTGAAGACTTCGTACAGGTCGCCCAGCACTTCGCCGGTGCGGATCAGGTCAGCCAGCACTTCATAGGCGAGGAACGGGTAGACGGCGGAGGCGCCGAAGCCCACCAGCACGGCGAAATGGTGCGGGTCACGGGCGGTGGCGGTCTCGACCAGGATGTTGCAGTCGCAACGCAGGCCCTTCTCCACCAGGCGGTGGTGCACGGCGCCGACAGCCAGGGAGGCGTGGGCCGGCAGCTTGCCGGGGGCGATGTGGCGGTCGGTCAGGACCAGCAGTACCTTGCCGGAACGCACGGCTTCTTCGGCCTGGTCGGCCATGTTGCGCACGGCCGCTTCGAGGCCGAGGCTCTCGTCGTAGTTCAGGTCGATGATGTGACGCTCGAAGCCCGGGCGGTCCAGGGACATCAGTGCGCGCCACTTGGCCGGGGAGATCACCGGGCTGCTGAGGATCACGCGGGTGGCGTGGTCCGGCGACTCGCTGAAGATGTTGCGCTCGGCACCGAGGCAGATCTCCAGGGACATGACGATGGCTTCGCGCAGCGGGTCGATCGGCGGGTTGGTGACCTGCGCGAATTGCTGGCGGAAGTAGTCGTACGGCGAACGGACGCGCTGGGACAGCACGGCCATGGGGGTGTCGTCGCCCATGGAGCCGACGGCCTCCTGGCCCTGCTCGGCCAGCGGACGCAGCACCTGGTCACGCTCCTCGAAGGTGACCTGGAACATCTTCATGTACTGCTTGAGCTGGTCGCTGTCGTAGCTGGCCACACCGTGGTCATCATCCAGCTTGGCCTGGATGCGCACGGCGCTCTGGCGCAGCCACTGCTTGTACGGGTGGCGCGACTTCAGGCGGTTGTCGATGTCGTCGGTGTTGAGGATCTGACCGGTTTCGGTGTCCACCGCGAGGATCTGCCCGGGACCGACACGGCCCTTGGCGAGTACATCTTCCGGCTTGTAGTCCCATACGCCGATTTCCGAAGCGAGGGTGATGTAGCCGTTCTTGGTGGTGACCCAGCGGGCCGGGCGCAGGCCGTTGCGGTCGAGCAGGCAGACGGCATGGCGGCCGTCGGTGAGCACGACGCCGGCGGGGCCGTCCCAGGGCTCCATATGCATGGAGTTGTATTCGTAGAAGGCACGCAGGTCGGCATCCATGGTTTCCATGTTCTGCCAGGCCGGCGGGATGATCATGCGCACGCCGCGGAACAGGTCGATGCCGCCGGTGACCATCAGCTCGAGCATGTTGTCCATGCTGGAGGAGTCGGAACCGACGCGGTTGACCAGCGGGCCGAGTTCATCGATGTCGGGCAGCTGATCGTTGGCGAACTTGGTGCGACGGGCCACCGCCCAGTTGCGGTTGCCGGTGATGGTGTTGATCTCGCCGTTGTGGGCGAGGAAGCGGAAGGGCTGCGCCAGCGGCCACTTCGGCAGGGTGTTGGTGGAGAAGCGCTGGTGGAACACGCAAATGGCGGTCTGCAGGCGCTCGTCACCCAGGTCCGGGTAGAACTGCTGCAGGTCGGCCGGCATCATCAGGCCTTTGTAGATGATGGTCTTGTGCGAGAAGCTGCAGATGTAGTGATCGGCGTCCGCGGCATTGGCCACGGATGAGCGACGACGGGCGCTGAACAGCTTGACCGCCATTTCCTGGTCGCCGAGGCCTTCGCCACCGATGAACACCTGCTCGATCTGCGGCAGGCGCTCCAGGGCCAGGCGGCCGAGGACGCTGGTGTCGATCGGGACCTTGCGCCAGCCGATCAGCTGCAGGCCAGCGGCCAGGATTTCGCGATTCATGTTTTCGCGAGCCGCTTCGGCGCGAACCGGGTCCTGGTTGAAGAAGACCATGCCGACCGCGTACTGGGCGGGCAGTTCGACCGAGAAAGTTTCCTTGGCGATGGCGCGCAGGAAAAGGTCAGGCTTCTGGATCAACAGACCACAACCATCGCCGGTCTTGCCGTCGGCATTGATGCCACCGCGGTGGGTCATGCAGGTCAGGGCTTCGATGGCGGTTTTAAGAAGATGGTGGCTCGCCTCGCCCTGCATATGGGCGATCAAGCCGAAACCGCAGTTATCCTTGAATTCATCAGGATGGTACAGACCTGCTTTCATAGGGGAACTCTCACCAGGGTTGCCTTTAGACAAAGGCAGAATTGCTTTGTAATTCAACTCCTTACCATACGCGCCGGACTTGACGCCAGCTTTTGCGTAGGGCAAAGGGAGGTCATTGTACATAGCCCGTTGGTCGACCACAAATCTTAGTGACCAACTAGTGAAAGTCGATGTCGCAAAAATGAATGAATGAGCCAGGAGGTCGTGCTAGCGACCACCTGGTCATAAGGCGGGGGATCAGGCTCGAAGGGAACTAGCGAACCATTTCCTGCTGGATGCTGGCGAAGGTCTTGGGCCAGGGTTTGCCAGCCTGGACCGTGGCCGGCAGGGACTTGATCGCCGCCTGGGCCGCAGTCCGGCTGGGGAAGCTGCCGTAGGTCACGACATAGAGCGGCTTGCCCTGGTGCTGTTTCTTGAAGTAGCGGTACTGCCCGCCATTCTGCTGCACGAAGGCCTTTGCGCTGCTCTCCGAACTGGTGCCAAGCACCTGCAGGGCGAAGTGGCTGGCGGCCTGGCTACGATACCAGCCATTGCCTGCAGAGCCAGTCGGGGCGACAGACGCAGTCGCCGGGGCCGACTTCTCGGCGGGCTTGGCTGCAACCTGGACAGGCGCGGGAGCTGGCTTGGGCGTCGGAGCCGGCGCAGCTGGCTTGGGTGCAGGAACCTGAGCTGCCGGAGCTGTGGGCGCGGTCGCAATGGGTTGAGCCGGCCGGGGCAGCGGCTGCGCCGGTACGATGGGCTCCACCGGTGCAATAGGCGCCGGACTGGCGGTCGCGCCCTGGGGCGGCGCAATGGTAGTAACGGTAGGCGGCACACTGGCGACCTCAGCCGGTGCCGGGCCATCTTCCAGCTCGCCCTGACCAGCGGCCTGGGCCAGCGGCTCGCGAATCACCGGCTGGGCCTCTCCCACCAACGGCAGGGGCAGCGGCTGCGAGGAGCCCGCGAACTCGACGGACGGAGCACCCGAATCATCCTGGCCGGCTGGTGCCTGCCCTAACGGCAGCTGGGCGGCAGCGGGAGCCTGCTCGACACTGCCCTCATTGCGACCCTGCATCATCCAGGCGGCGATCACGCCCACCCCGACCACAGCCAGGGCCAGCAGGTGCTTTTTCGGCAGGTTGAACCCGCCAGCGGATTTCCGCGACGCTCCGCGCTGGGCAAGCATGGCTTCGATCATGAGATCGCGTGCGACCTGGTTGATCCCACCCGGCCAGCCGCCGGACTGCAAATGGATCTCGTCCACCTGCTCATCACTCAGCAGCTCGATGCCACGACCAGCGCCCTCGAGACGCTGGGCGAGGTATTCGCGAGTTTCCTCCTGGCTATAGGGCTGAAGCTCGATGACGTGAAAACGCTCTTCGCCATCTGCCAAGGCATCGAGGTGTGCGAGCAGGGAATCCTCGCCAAACAGGAAGACATGGGCACGCGCCTCGACATTGCCCTCGGCCAGGGCCAGCAGGTTGCCAAGAGCGGTATCGTCCAGTTCTTCGGCGTCGTCGACCAGCAGGTACACCTCCTGGCCGGTCAGGGCCAGTTGAGCGACCTGGGCGAGGATGGAGCGCACGTCGGCCTGGGCGATGTTCAGTCCCTGGGCGATCTGGCGCAGCAGACCGCCGGCTTCAGCCGAATTGCGCGCTGACACCACCAGGCTCTGCACGGCCTGCTTGTTGGTGCTGGCCACCAGCGCCTGGCGCAGCAGCGTCTTGCCGCTGCCGTGGGGACCACTCACCACCAGCATCAGCTGGCTGTAACGGGCGAGGTGGTGAAGCTGACCCAGCACGGGTTTGCGCTGGGCCGGGAAGAACTTGAAGCCGGGCACCCGCGCCGCGAACGGATCATGGGTGAGCTGGTAATGGCCGAGATAGGCCTCGTCGGCGTGCAGGCTGCTCATGGGAATTCCTTACTCTCCAAGCTGGTCGGCCAGGGCGCAATAGTCAGCGGCCAGGGTGGCCTCCAGTACATCGCGCGGATAGTCGGCAGTCACGACGGCCTCGCCAATCCGGCGCAACAGCACCAGACGCAGCTGACCGTCGAGCACCTTCTTGTCTACGGCCATGTGCTGGAGGAAATGTTCCGGCGTCATATCCGCTGGCGGCACGACCGGCAAGCCGGCGCTGCGCAGCAGGCGAATCGCCGCGTCGCGCTCGTCGGTTGTAATCCAGCCAAGGCGGCTGGACATTTCGAGGGCCATGACAGTACCCGCCGCTACCGCCTCGCCGTGCAGCCACGCGCCGTAGCCCATCTGGGTCTCGATGGCGTGGCCGAAGGTGTGGCCCAGATTGAGGATGGCGCGCAGGCCGGATTCGCGTTCGTCCACCCCGACGACGCGCGCCTTGGCCGCACAGGAACGCTCGATGGCCTCGGTCAGGGCTGCAGCGTCGAGGCCACGCATGGCCGGCATCTTCTCGGCCAGCCAGGGCAGGAAGGGCTCGTCGCAGATCAGGCCGTACTTGATCACTTCCGCAAGGCCGGCGGAGAGCTCGCGCTCCGGCAGGGTGCGCAGGCTATCGGTATCGATGATCACCGCCTTGGGCTGGTAGAAGGCCCCCACCATGTTCTTGCCCAGCGGGTGGTTGATCCCGGTCTTGCCACCCACCGAGGAATCCACCTGGGACAACAGGGTGGTAGGCACCTGGATGAAGTCCACGCCACGCTGGTAACAGGCCGCAGCGAAGCCGGCCATGTCCCCGATCACTCCGCCGCCCAGGGCGATGACCGTGGTGCGGCGATCATGGCGAGCCCCCAGCAAGGCGTCGAAGATCAGTTGCAGGGTTTCCCAGTTCTTGCGGGCCTCGCCATCGGGCAGCACCACCGGGAGAACCGAGTAGCCCTGCAGCGTCCGGGTCAGCGTGTCGAGATAGAGGGGAGCCACAGTCTCGTTGGTGACAATGGCCACCTGCTTACCGGCGATATGCGGCGTGAAGAGTTCCGGCCGCGACAGCAGACCGGAACCTATATGGATGGGATAGCTACGCTCGCCAAGATCGACCTGAAGTGTCCGCATGGGGCCCCCGATATAAAAAGGGCTAAAGGATAGCGCAGTTCCGCCCGTGCTTTAACGGGGCGGCAATGCCTGTAGGCGTGCCAGTATCTCTTGCACGACCATGCGCGGCGGCCGTTCGTCTGTTTCGATGATGATGTCCGCGATCTCGCGGTAGAGAGGATCGCGAATCGCCATCAGGTCGCGCAGGACCTTCCCCGGGTCGGCCGACCGCAGCAGCGGCCGATTGCGGTCACGCGAGGTGCGCTCGATCTGCTGCTCCACCGAGGTGTGCAGATAGACGACACGACCACCGTCACGCAGGGCTCGACGATTGGCCGGACGCAGAACCGCGCCCCCGCCGGTTGCCAGTACGACGCCGTCGTGACCACAGAGCTCTTCGATCATCGCCTGTTCGCGATCACGGAAGCCCTGCTCGCCCTCGACATCGAATATCCAGGGGATATCCGCGCCGGTACGCTGTTCGATTTCCTTATCGGAGTCCTTGAAGGGAAGACGCAGTTCTTTGGCAAGCAAACGCCCGATGGTGCTTTTTCCAGCTCCCATCGGGCCGATCAGAATCAAATTACGCACCGATATCAGCGACTCACCGCAATGGCCTGATTGTTCATGATGCGGGGAGTGAGGAATACCAGGAGCTCGGCTTTCTTGTCCTGAACCACGTCGCGACGGAACATGCGGCCGAGGAAGGGAAGGTCGCCGAGGAAGGGCACCTTGTCCACCGCCTTGGTTTGGGTGTTGGAGAATACCCCACCTATGACAATGGTTTCACCATCATTGACCAGCACCTTGGCGTTGACTTCGTTCTTGTTGATCGGCGGTACACCGTTCAGTGCGTTGGCGAAGTCCGGCGCGTCCTTGGTTACCTTCACTTCCATGATGATGCGGTTGTCAGGCGTGATCTGCGGAGTGACTTCCAGGGACAGGGCCGCCTCCTTGAACGAGGTACTGGTGGCGCCGCTGGAACTGGCTTCCTGGTAAGGCACTTCCTGACCCTTGAGGATCTTGGCGGTTTCCTTGTCGGAGGTGACCACCTTGGGCTGCGATACGATCTCGCCGTTACCGGTCTTCTCCATCGCCGACAGTTCGAGGTCGAGAATGGTGTTGTCGGTGATGAAACCGATGCCGATGCTGGAGGTTGCGTTTTCAGCACCAAGATCGACGAAGGGCGCGTTTGCCAGGTTGACGTTTCCTGTCTGCCCGGCAGCCGGACGACCCAGGCCGCCACCGCCGACGACGAAGTTGTTGTCGCCGATGCTCGCACCACGCCAGTTCACGCCCAGCGCTTTGTCGTAGTCGACGTTGGCTTCGACGATGCGCGCTTCGATCATGACCTGGCGAACCGGGATATCCAGCTGGGTCACGATACGACGCAGCTCATCCAGCTTCTCTTCGGTCTGATAGGCGATGATGCTGTTGGTACGGTCATCCACCGTGATGGAACCGCGCTCATCGGTACCGGCAGCGCTCGGGTCCCCACTGGTGACGGACTGGAACAGCTTGGCGATGTCGGCAGCCTTGGCATAGTTCACCTGGATCAGCTCGCGGCGCAGAGGGGCCAGCTCGGCGATCTGCTTCTGCGATTCCAGTTCCTGGCGCTCACGGGCGGCGATCTCGTCAGCCGGCGCGACCAGCAGCACGTTACCTACCTTGCGCTTGTCCAGACCCTTGGTCTTCAGCACCAGATCCAGTGCCTGATCCCAGGGTACGTTCTGCAGGCGTAGGGTGATGTTGCCCTGCACGGTATCCGAAGCCACCAGGTTGAGGTCGGTGAAGTCGGCGATCAGCTGCAGCACCGAGCGCACATCGATGTCCTGGAAGTTCAACGACAGCTTCTCGCCGGAATAGGCGAAACGCTCGGCCTTGCGCTTCTCCACATCGTCCTGGGTCAGCGGCTTGATGCTGACGGTCAGCTTGTTGTCGGTCTGATAGGCCAGGTAGTCGTAATAGCCGGTGGGCTCGATGCTGATGCTGGCGTCGTTGCCGGCACCCGAGGCGCTGACGAACTGCACCGGAGTGGCGAAGTCCTTGACGTCCAGACGAACGCGCAGCGGTTCGGGCAGCTGGGTCTTGGCAAACGACAGGCGGATCTTGCCGCCTTGTTCCTGGATGTCCGGACTGACGCTGGGATCGGACAGGGTGATAACCACATTGCCCTCACCCTGCTCGCCACGCTGGAAGTCGATGTTTTCGATGCTCCGCCCCGCACGGGCGTAGTTCTTGACCGGCTGCGATGCGGTCAGGCGCGAGGCCGCCGGGGCAGGCGCCGGGGCAGCGGCAACCGGACGCGGTGCTGCCGGAGCCGGGGCGGAATCGCCCACCAGCACATAGAGGTTACTGCCATCCACGCGGGTGCTGTAGGGCACGAGCGTGGACAGGTTGATGATCAGTCGAGTGCGATCCTTGGCTTCCACCACGGTCACGCTGCGGGCATTACCCACGCCCAGTTCCCGATTCTTCGAGCCCAGTTTGTTGGACACGCCAGGAAGATCCAGGGCTATGCGGGCTGGTTGCTCGATGGTATAGCCACGAGGCGCGGCCACTGGCTCGTCGAAGGCCAGTTTGAGTTCGACCCTGTCCCCCGGCAGTGCCGCGACATCCAGCCCCTGCAGGTTCGCCGCCAGCAGCGCAGGTGAAATCAGGGCGGCCAATAGCGTGATACCAAGGCGCGATAGCGAGCTTTTCATCATCTGGTTCCGTTGTGCAGACCGGTAGTTATTCTTCATCGGTGGTTAACCTCGCCCTCAAGAGCGCTCCCTGAGCGCGAGACTCCGCGGACGCTCCAGCCATCCGCCCTCCCCGTCCGGGACAATCTCGATCACGTCGACCTTGGACTCGTCGATGCTGACGACCTTGCCATGGTTGCGCCCCAGATAGTCCCCCACCTTGACCCGATGCACCCCTCCAGCGCCACTGATCAAGGCAAAGCTCCCCGAACTATTGGACAGGGTTCCCACCATCTCGAAGGACTCGATGTTGAACCCTTCGAGGAATTGTTTGACCCGGGTTTCATCCGGATGAACATCCTTCGAACCCTTCTGCTGTTTTGCCAGATCGATCTTGATCGGCGGTTGGAAGGGGCTGCGCAATGCCGCTGCGCTATAGGTGAAGGCTTCGTATGGCTGAAACTTCGGCAGGGGTTCGATGGAACCCTTCGGACGGGCACGAACCTCATCCATGTACGCCTGCAGGTCGCTGAAATCGCCGCCGGCACCGCAGCCGGACAAGCCGAGCAACATCAGGATACTGAGCGCCAGGCGGGCGCGAGGACTACTCATTTCTGCAGCCCCTTGTCGTTATAACGGTAGGTCTTGGCGAGGATCGACATGCGCAGCTTGGAGCCACTTTCCAGGGAAAGGGGTTTGATCTCGAAATCATGCAGGGTCACGATTCGCGGCAGGCTGGCGACGCCACTGACGAAGGTCGCCAGGTCGTGATAGCCACCCACCACCGAAATCTGGATCGGCAGTTCGATGTAGAACTGCTGGGTGGCTTCGGGCAACAGCTTGATCTCTTCGAATTCGAGACCGCTGCCCAGGCCGGTACGCGTGATGTCTTCCAGCAAACCCGGAACCTCGGTATCACTGGGCAGCTGCCGCAACAAGGCACCGAAGGAGGTTTCCATCTCCTTCATCTGCTCCTTGTAGGCTTCGAGGTTCGCGGCCTGGAACGCCTTCGAGGCAAACTGATCCTTCAGGGTCGCCTCTTCGGCTCGCTTGGTATCCAGCTCGAGCTCAAGGTCCTTGAGGTGGAAGTTGTATCCCAGTGCCAGCACAATGATCAGCAACAGCAGGCAAGTGATGACCTTGACCGCAATGGGCCAGGAACCGAGGTTGTTGACGTCCAGGTCGGCAAGATCGATCTTGCGCAGGCTTTCGAGGGAGTCGGAGAAACTCATTTCGCGGCTCCTGTAGTGGCGGCAGCGTTCTTGCCGTTCTGCTCTTCGGAACCCGGCTGGGTCTGCTGCACGGTCAGCTGGAAGACGTTGGCTTGATCAACAGCCCCCGCGGTCACCGCCTTGACCTCGGTGAGATTGGGCGACACCAGCCATTCCGAGGCATCCAGGTTACGCATCAAGTTGGAAACCCGGTTGTTCGACTCGGCCGCACCGACGATGGCAATGCTCTTGCCAGTCATCTTCACACCCGTGAAGAAGACGCCATCCGGCAGCGTACGCACCAGCTGATCGAACACACGTCCGATGATCGGCCGGTTGCCCTGCAGGTCCTGGATGATCTTCATGCGTTCGAGCAGCTGCTGACGACGGGTCTTCAGCTCGCTGATCTCCTTGATCCTGGCATCCAGGACGGCGATTTCCTTGCGCACGAAGTCGTTGCGCGCCTGCTGATTCTCGATGGCGCCGTTCAGATACTGGTCACCCAGGAACACCGCGCCGGCGCCCAAGGCCAGAACCGCGCCCATTGCCACCAGGAAGCGCTGCTTGCGCTCCTCGCGCAGCTGCTCGCGCCAGGGGAGTAGGTTGATGCGCGCCATCAGTCGAAACTCCTCATCGCCAAGCCACACGCAATCATCAGGGCAGGCGCATCGCTAGCCAGCGCACCGGCATTGACCTTGCTGCTCAGCGCCATATCGGCGAAGGGATTGGCAACCAGGGTCGGGGTACCGATCTTCTGCTGGATCAAGCGATCGAGCCCCGGGAGCGAAGCCGTGCCGCCCGCCAGGAGGATGTAGTCCACATCATTGAACTGGCCAGCAGCGAAGAAGAACTGCAGTGAGCGGGAAACCTGCTGAACGACAGCATCTTTGAACGGTTGCAAAACCTCGCTGTCATAGTCATCCGGAAGACCGCCCTGCTTCTTGGCGAGACCAGCTTCTTCAACCGAAAGACCATAGCGACGCTGGATCTCCTCGGTCAGCTGACGACCACCGAAGAGCTGTTCGCGGGTGTAGATGATGCGGCCGTTGTGCAGCACGCTGAGGGTGGTCATGGTGGCACCGATGTCGACGACGGCGACAGTCAGTTCATCATGGGCATCGCCCAACTGCGAGGACAGCAGCGAAAAGGCACGCTCCAGAGCGTAGGCCTCGACATCGACCACCTTGGCGGTGAGTCCGGCCAGGGCGAGCGCGGCCTCGCGCACCTCGACGTTCTCCTTTCGGCAAGCTGCGAGCAGCACATCGACCCGCTCCGGGTTGCGTGCCGACGCACCTTGCACCTCGAAGTCGATGGCGACTTCCTCCAGCGGATAAGGAATGTACTGGTCAGCCTCGATCTTCAGCTGGTTCTCCAGATCATCGTCGGAGAGCCCGGCTTCCATTTCGATGGTCTTGGTGATCACGGCCGAACCGGCCACGGCCACAGCTGCGACCTTGACGCCGGTGCGCGCCTTGCTGATCACCCGGGAAATTGCCTGCCCGACGCCCTCCAGTTCCGCGATGTTCTTTTCGACAACCGCGTTTGGTGGGAGCGGCTCGACAGCATAGGACTCCACTTTGTAGCGGCTTCCCGAGCGACTCAATTCAAGGAGTTTGACTGAGGTCGAGCTGATGTCGATCCCCAACAGCGAATTCGCTTTCTTATTGAAGAGCCCTAGCACGACCGATTTCCTATCAGCGCCCGAGACTTACGGACGATTTATGTTTTTCCACATTAAATAGCAGTCTTGACAGAAGCGCAAATGGCTCCCCCGGAAAAAAAACGCTTATAATGTGATCGGCTTTTGCCTTTCATCATTGCCTTCCGCTTAACTCATTCTTCTACCTGGAAATCCACAAGCCTTGATGCGCCTGCTGAAGTTATTCTGGTGGTCCTTCGTTGCCGTCTTCTGTGGCCTGCTGCTCAGTTTCAGCGGCGCCTATCTCTATCTTAGCCCCAGCCTTCCATCGGTCGACTCGCTGCGCCGGATCCAGCTCCAGATTCCGCTGCGCATCTACAGCAGCGACGGCAAGCTGATCGCGGAGTTCGGCGAAATGCGCCGTTCTCCGGTACGTATCGCCGACGTTCCGCCGGACTTCATCCAGGCCTTGCTGGCCGCCGAGGACGACAATTTTGCCAATCATTATGGCGTCGACCTCACCAGCCTGATGCGCGCTGCCACGCAATTATTGAAAACCGGCCACATCCAGACGGGCGGTAGCACCATCACCATGCAGGTGGCGAAGAACTACTTCCTCACCAGCGAAAGAAGTTTCTCCCGCAAGATCAATGAAATATTGCTGGCACTGCAGATTGAGCGGGAACTCAGCAAAGACGAGATTCTTGAACTTTATGTGAACAAGATCTATCTCGGTAACCGTGCATACGGTATCGAGGCCGCTGCCCAGGTCTATTACGGCAAGTCGATTCGCGAAATCAGCCTGGCCCAGATGGCCATGATTGCCGGCCTGCCGAAGGCGCCGTCACGCTTCAACCCGCTAGTCAACCCGACCCGCAGCAAGGAACGTCGCGATTGGATTCTAGGCCGCATGTACAAGCTGGGCCGAATCGATCAGGACCGCTACCAGCAAGCGATCAATGAACCGATCGACGCCAGCTACCACGTCCCCACCCCGGAACTGACCGCCCCCTACATCGCCGAGATGGCCCGCGCCGAAATGGTCGGCCGCTACGGCAGCGACGCCTACACCGAAGGCTTCCGCGTCACCACGACAGTACCCAGTGACCTCCAGCAGGCTGCCAATACCTCATTGCGCGAAGGGCTGATCGAATACGACCAGCGCCACGGCTATCGTGGCCCGGAAACCCGCTTGCCCGGCATGACCAAGGAAACCTGGCTGCAGGAACTGGCCAAGCAGAAGTCCCTTGGCGGTCTCGAGCCGGCCATCGTCACCCAGGTGGAAAAGAGCGGCATCCTGGTCCTGAGTCGCAGTGGCCAGGAAGAGGCCGTGAGCTGGGACAGCATGAAATGGGCCCGCCCGTTCCTGAATACCAACAGCCTGGGGCCACGCCCGCAGCAGCCTGCCGACGTCACCCAGGTCGGCGACCTGGTCCGCGTGCAGCGCCAGGACGACGGCAGTCTGCGCTTCGTCCAACTGCCGGCCGCCCAGAGCGCCCTGGTTTCCCTGGACCCGAACGACGGCGCCATCCGCGCGCTGGTCGGTGGTTTCTCATTCGAGCAAAGCAACTACAACCGAGCGGCCCAGGCCAAGCGACAGCCGGGGTCCAGCTTCAAGCCCTTCCTTTACGCCGCCGCCCTGGACAACGGCTTCACCGCCGCCAGTCTGGTGAATGACGCCCCCATCGTTTTCCATGAAGCCGGCATGGAAGAGGCCTGGCGCCCGAAGAACGATAACAACACCTTCCTTGGCCCGATCCGCCTGCGTGAAGCCCTGTACAAGTCGCGCAACCTGGTGTCGATCCGTTTGCTGCAAGCCATCGGCATCGACTATGCGCTGAATTATGTCAGCCGCTTCGGCTTCAACAAGGACGACCTGCCGCGCAACCTGTCCCTGGCACTCGGTACCGCCAACCTCACTCCGCTGGAAATCGCCGGTGGCTGGAGCACCTTCGCCAACGGCGGCTACAAGGTTCAGCCCTACCTGATCGAGCGTATCGAAAGCCGCGACGGAAAGACCCTGTTCGTCGCCAATCCGCCACGGGTTCCGGCAAACGAGGCGGAGCCCGACGAAATCGCGCAAAGCAGCGCGGCGCCGGACACCCTGCTCGCCTCCACCGACGCATCGCCACCCCAGAGCCTGGCGCCAGCAGTCGCCGAACGCATCGTCGACCCGCGCACCACCTACATCCTCAACAGCATGCTGCAGGACGTGATCAAGCGCGGCACCGGGCGCCGCGCACTGTCCATGGGACGCAGCGACATCGCCGGCAAGACCGGTACCACCAACGAGTCGAAGGACAGCTGGTTCTCGGGCTACAACGCCGACTACGTCACCACCGTCTGGGTCGGCTTCGACCAGCCGGAAAGCCTGGGTCGCCACGAATACGGCGGCACTGTCGCGCTCCCCATCTGGATGAACTACATGAGCGCCGCGCTCAAGGACAAACCCGCTCACGTCCAGCCAGAGCCTGCCGGACTGCTGACCCTACGCATCGATCCACTCAGTGGCCGCGCCGCCAGCCCGGGAACACCTGATGCCTTCTTCGAGCTGTTCAAGAGCGAGGACACGCCCCCGCCCATGAGCGAGTTCGAGCCGGGCCTCGCCATTCCGGGCAGCCCGCTGCCGGCCGACGAGGTCGCCCCCATCGATCTGTTCTGAGAACCCGAAAACGGGACAGCTCCGCGATTCAGGCTGCGTAATAACTGGCCGAACCTGAAGACGAAAATGCCCGTATCGATCGATACAGGCATTTTCGTTTATGGGCTGTATCCAGAGGGCAGCCTGTTCCCGCCGCCGGACGAACCGATGGGCCGAGCCCGCGCTTCGCTTTCCTTCACCTCTGAAACGGCAACGCCCCGAACCAGTCGGGGCGTTGCCTGGACCTCACATCAGGGTGTTTTCACACAGCCTGTGCGGGGCTTTTCATTGCGTCTCGGCTTAGCCGTTGAACACTTCGTCCACCGAAGTCAGCGGATAGTGCTTCGGATACGGCAGGGTTGCCACGCCGGATTCGATGGCGGCCTTGGCCACGGCATCGGATACGACGGTGATCAGGCGCTTGTCCATGGGCTTCGGAATGATGTACTCGCGACCGAACTCCAGGGAGCCCACACCGTAGGCGTCGCAGACTTCCTGCGGCACCGGCAGCTTGGCCAGATCGCGCAGGGCCAGGGCGGCGGCGATCTTCATTTCTTCGTTGATGCGGGTGGCGCGTACGTCCAGGGCACCGCGGAAGATGAAGGGGAAGCCGAGGACGTTGTTGACCTGGTTCGGGTAGTCGGAACGACCGGTGGCCATGATCACGTCGCTGCGGGTCGCGTGCGCCAGTTCCGGCTTGATTTCCGGATCCGGGTTGGAGCAGGCGAACACGATCGGGTTGGGCGCCATGCGATTGAGGTCTTCCGGGCTCAGCAGGTTGGCACCGGACAGACCGACGAACACGTCCGCGCCTTCGAGGGCTTCGGACATGGTGCGCTTCTCGGTCTCGTGGGCGAATACGGCCTTGTACTGGTTCAGGTCGTCACGACCGGCATGGATCACGCCCTTGCGGTCGATCATGAAGATGTTCTCGACCTGCGCACCCATGCTCACCAGCAGCTTCATGCAGGAGATGGCGGCAGCGCCGGCGCCAAGGCAGACGATCTTGGCTTCAGCCAGGGATTTGCCCGCGATTTCCAGGGCATTGAGCATGCCGGCGGCGGTCACGATGGCGGTGCCGTGCTGGTCATCGTGGAAGACCGGGATGTCGCACTGCTCGATCAGGGTGCGCTCGATCTCGAAGCACTCGGGTGCCTTGATGTCCTCGAGGTTGATGCCGCCGAAGGTGATGGAAATGCGCTTGACGGTGTCGATGAAGGCCTGCGGGCTCTCGGCGTCCACTTCGATGTCGAATACGTCGATGCCGGCGAAACGCTTGAACAGCACGCCCTTGCCCTCCATTACCGGCTTGGAAGCCAGCGGGCCGAGGTTGCCCAGGCCGAGGATTGCGGTGCCATCGGAAATGACCGCTACCAGGTTGCCCTTGCCGGTGTAGTTGTAGGCCAGTTCCGGATCACGCGCGATTTCGCGCACCGGCTCGGCGACGCCCGGGCTGTAAGCCAGCGACAGGTCGCGGGCGGTGGCGGTCGGCTTGGTCAGCTCGACGCTGAGTTTCCCGGGGCGGGGCTGGGCATGGTATTCGAGAGCGGCCGTTTTCAGATCAGACATTTTGGCATTTCCGCTTTTGCTTGTGACAGACGTGACCGGCGAGCATACGCAAGATGCATGGGGCTAACAAGACCGTTCAGCTGCCCGGCGTCAACCCCTCTAACGTAAGACTTTCAGCCAATCTCCGGGCTTTGGTTCTCCAATTGGATACAAATTATTCAACAATCGGATACGATTTTCCAGATCCGCTTGTGTACCCGGCAATTTGCTCTCCCGAGCCAGACTGGCGATCGTCTGGCCGGACTTCACCTGGATCAGGTGCAGCCGCAACGGCTGGGCCAAGGCCGCCTCCTCCTTCCTCATCGGGCGGAAGCTACGGATCACCGAGAGGAACTTGTCATCCTCGCTTTCCAGGGACGCCCCATTGCGAATCGCTCCGACGAACAGATAGGCCTTGTCGTCCTTGTAGATGACCGCTACCCGGCGTGCCGGGTTTCCCGGCAGGACCGCAGTGGCGCCCTGCAGCCCGGCCTGCTGCAGGGACTCTTCCATGGCCAGCCGCTGGCCACCGGCCTTCTGCCGCAGATAGTTCGCCGGAGTCAGGTTCGGCTTGCGCCCATCCAGACTCATGGCGATGAAGGCCTGCTGATTGGCGCTGTGGGTAATCACGGCGTCAGGGCGGTTGACCATCCCCCAGCCGTCGGGGAAGTGAAGGGTGAAATCCAGCCCGGCGTGATAGAAGACCTGCCCCCGGCGCACGCCGGTTTCAGCCGAGTCGCCGAACGGCAGCCCCTCGAGATGCTTGAGGAAGACGTCCCGGTTCACCAACTGGTTACTACCGGCCAGCGCCCTGGCCGGCCCCACCACCTGCTGCAGACGGGTGTCGCTGTCCGGATGGGTATCGAATACGCCGTGGTAGCCCGACGGCGCCTCTGCCTGGCCTTTGCCTCGAGCCTGGTCGCGGGCGAACTCTTCCTGGTTCTTCAGCACTTTCACCACTTCGATCATGGCTTGCGGGTCATAGCCGCTGCGCGCTAGGTACTGTGCGCCCAGACCGTCCGCCTCCAGCTCCATGTCACGCCCGTAGCCCCGCACGAAGGCAGTGCCCAGCACATTGGTCAGATCACCTGCAGCGCCAACGCCGGTACCGATGGCGACCGCCTGTCCCAGGATGTTCCACGCGGTGGACTGGCTCTGCTGCTGCACGCTGTGGCGCGCGGTGACGTGACCCACCTCATGCCCCAGCACCGCAGCGAGTTCCGCTTCCGAGTTCAGGTAGGCCAGCAGGCCCCGGTGGATATAGATGTAACCACCCGGCAGGGCGAAGGCGTTGATGTCCGGCGAGTCGACCACGGTGAAGCGGTAGGGAATATTGCTGCGGTGGCTGTGACTGGCGACGCGCTGCCCGACTTCCTGCACATAGGCCTGCAGCTTCTCGTCCGCGTAGCGCGGGTTCTGCTTGGCGATTTCCTGGTTGTACCGGGAACCGAGATCCAGCTCCTGCCGCTCGCTCATCATCACGAAGTTGGTCTTGCCGGTCGCAGGGTTCACTGCGCAACCGGCCAGCAGGGAAGAACCGAACAGCAGCGCCACGACGAGCGCAGGAGATCTCATCGAATCACCTCGAGCATTCCATTGTGGGTAAGGGGGAGCATCCAGCGGGGATTCTTCGTATTTACGCCGCCCCTACCGGCACGGTCAATTACCCAGCCTCGCGCCTCTATTCGCCGCCCTTCCAGACGCTGCAACGCAGCGGCATCGAACTGGCGCAGATGCTTCGGCTCGACGCGCAATACCAGGGGCCCGTCCAGCTGTAGCCAGACCCCGCCACGGTTGCGTTCGACCCTGGCGATGCGCCCCTGCACCAGCGCAAAGCCACTGCGGCGCAACTGCCACGGCGACTGCAACGCCAGTCGACGCCAGAGCCCCCGCCCGGCGCGGCGCGCCTCCCGCTCCGCAGCGGCATGGCAGAAGCTGAGCGCGGCGTTGGGCGCGATGGCAATTTGAAACGCCAGGCCTTCGGCGAGCAGACGCTCTTCGAGGTTGCGCCCGCGACTGTCGTAAACGTGGGCCAGAGTGCGCCCGTAGCGGTCTTTCGGTTCGCGCCCGAGGCGCAGCCCCACCTGCCCGCCACTGGTTTTCACCAGCTCGGCAAGACGTCGCTGCGCCGCTACGGCGTAGGGTTCATCCGACCTTCCCTTGCGCGCCAACTCGGGCGCGTTAAGACCAATCAGACGGACGCTTCGGCCATCGACCAGACGCAAGGTGTCGCCATCGACGACGTTTCGGACTTTATAGGTAGGAAGATTGCCCGAAAGCGGGCAGGCGGCATGAAGGGAGAAACTCAGCAGCCAGAAAAAGAAAAAGGCGCCTGTCAGAGGCGCCTTTCTCGTCAGCGGGGACCTGGCCATCTGGCCTTCCCGGGCTGTGTCGGCTCTTACTTGGCGCCGAACACGCCGAAACGCTGCTTGAAGCGATCGATACGGCCGCCGGTGTCCAGAACCTTCTGCTTACCGGTGTAGAACGGGTGGCACTCGGAGCATACGTCGAGGCTGATGTTCTTGCCGATGGTGGAGCGGGTCTTGATGACGTTACCGCAGCTGCAGGTAGCTTCGATCGCTACGTACTCGGGATGGATATCCGGTTTCATTGCATGATCCTCAGGTCTGGCGTGCCGCCACCCGACCCTATGTCGAGCACCGCACGGAAACAGGCGGCGGATGATACCAGAGTGAGGGTACGTTGCAAGGTGCCAGCCGCACCGGTTGTCGTACGGAGCCATGTTAAGATCGCGCCTTTTCCGAAGGGACCGCCCGCTTGTCCGACGCCCCCATCCTGCGCCTCGCCCTGCCCTCGCCGCTGCGCCGCCTGTTCGACTACCGGGCGCCTGCCGGTGTGCCTCGCGCCGCCCTGCAGCCGGGGGTTCGCCTGCGCGTGCCGTTCGGCCGGCGCGAGATCATCGGCGTACTGGTGGAAGTGACGGACAAGAGCGATGTGCCCGCGGACAAGCTCAAACCGGCACTGGAACTGCTGGATAGCTGCCCGCTGCTGCCGCCGTCGCTGTTCAAGCTCTGCCTGTGGACAGCCCAGTACTACCAGCACAGCCTCGGCGACACCCTGAGCTGGGCCCTTCCGGTGCTGCTGCGCCAGGGCGAACCGGCCGAGGCCCGCCAGGAGCGATTCTGGCACGCCGCCCCCGGCGCCAGTCTCGACGATCCGCGCCTGGCCCGCGCACCGCGCCAGCGCCAGGCCCTGGCCACCCTGGCGCAGCATCCCCACGGCGTGGCGCATCAGCTGCTCGGCCAACTGCAGCTGAACAAGGACAGCCTCGACATCCTCCTGGAAAAGGGCCTGGCCTGCGTCGAAGTACGCCGCCACGCCCCCAGCGACCGTCATGGCCCATTGCTGGCCCAGCCGGAGCTGCCGCTCAATCCCGAGCAGCGCGCCGCCTTCGACGCGGTGCATGCCTCCTTCGGCAGTTTCAACGCCCTGCTCCTGGCCGGGGTTACCGGCAGCGGCAAGACCGAGGTCTACCTGCAACTGATCCGCCAGACCCTCGAGGCCGGCAAGCAGGCCCTGGTGCTGATCCCCGAGATCAACCTTGGCCCGCAGACCCTGGAGCGCTTCTCCCGCCGCTTCAACGCGCGGATCGCCCTGCTCCACTCGGCGGTGAACGACCGCGAGCGCCTGGACGCCTGGCTGGCCGCACGCGATGGCGAAGCCGACATCGTCATCGGCACCCGCTCGGCGCTCTTCACGCCACTGAAGAATCCGGGGCTGATCATCATCGACGAGGAACACGACGCCTCCTACAAGCAGCAGGAAGGCCTGCGCTACCACGCCCGCGACCTGGCCCTGGTGCGCGCCCGCCAGGAGAACATCCCGATCCTGCTGGGCTCGGCCACGCCCTCGCTGGAAAGCCTGCAGAACGCCCACGCCGGACGCTACGGCCTGCTGCGCCTGACCCAGCGCGCCGGTGGCGCCAGGCAACCGCGCTTCCTGCGCCTGGATGTGAAGAGCCTGCCGCTGGACTCCGGCATCTCCATGCCGCTGCAGCAGGCCATCGCCCAGACCCTGGCGGCGGGACAGCAAGTGCTGGTGTTCCTCAACCGCCGCGGCTTCGCGCCGACCCTGCTGTGCCATGACTGCGGCTGGATCAGCCAGTGCCCGCGCTGTGACGCGCGCATGACCCTGCACCAGCGCTTCAACGAGCTGCGCTGCCACCATTGCGGCCACACCCAGCGCCAGCCGACCTGTTGCCCCGACTGCGGCCGCGTCGACCTGCGCCCGGTGGGTGCCGGCACCGAGCGCGCCGAAGAGCGCCTGGCGATCCTGTTTCCGAAGACGCAGGTTTTGCGCATCGACCGCGACAGCACCTCACGCAAGGACGCCATGGACAAGCTGTTCGCCACCATCCAGCGTGGCGAGCCCTGCATCCTGGTCGGCACCCAGATGCTCGCCAAGGGGCACCACTTCCCCCGCGTGACCCTGGTGGCCATCCTCGATGCCGACGGCGGCCTGTTCTCCGCCGACTTCCGCGCCAGCGAGCGCATGGCCCAGCTCATCGTCCAGGTCGCGGGCCGGGCCGGCCGGGCCGAAGAGCCGGGCAAGGTGATCATCCAGACCCACCTGGCCGAGCATCCCCTGCTGGTGCAGCTCACCGAACAGGGCTACTTCGCCTTTGCCGACCAGGCCCTGTCCGAGCGGCGCGCCGCCGGCCTGCCGCCGTTCGCTCATCTCGCGTTGCTGCGCGCCGAAGCCCACAAGCCGGGCCAGGCGGAAGAGTTCCTCGACAATGCCTGCGCCGAAGCCGAACAGCAGCTGGCCGAACTGGGCATCAACGGCGTCGAATTGCTGGGACCGGTCCCCGCCCCCATGGAACGCCGCGCCGGCCGCTATCGAGCGCAGCTCCTGTTGCAGGCCAACGCCCGAGCGCCCCTGCATCGCCTGCTGACGCCCTGGAGCCAGGCGCTGGAGCAGTTGCCCGGAGGCCGCGCGGTACGCTGGTCGCTGGATGTCGATCCGATTGACCTGTTCTGAGCCCCACCGCCCGGCCGATATCCCGGAAAGTCCCTTGCAGCTCGCCGCTTAAAACTTGAAGCTGCAGCCGCAGCCCGCCGATAATGCACAGTTTTCAACCAGCGCCAGCCCTCTCCGGGGCGGCCGGAAGAGCAGAAGATGAAAGACACCATTCGCCAGCTGATCCAGCAAGCCCTGACCCGTCTCGCCAGCGAGGGCGTGCTGCCCGAGGGGCTCAGCCCGGCCATCCAGGTGGAAAACACCAAGGACAAGAGCCACGGCGACTTCGCCAGCAACATCGCCATGATGCTGGCCAAACCCGCCGGCATGAAGCCGCGCGACCTGGCCGAAAAGCTCATCGCCGCCCTGCCCCGGGACGAGCAGGTGGCCAAGGTGGAAATCGCCGGCCCCGGCTTCCTCAACTTCTTCCAGAACAGCCAGACCCTGGCCCAGCGCCTGGACGCCGCACTGGCCGACACCCACCTCGGCGTGCGCAAGAACGGCCCGCAACAGCGCGTGGTCGTCGACCTGTCGGCACCGAACCTGGCCAAGGAAATGCACGTCGGCCACCTGCGTTCCACCATCATCGGTGACGGCGTGGCCCGCGTACTGGAGTTCCTCGGCGACACCGTGATCCGCCAGAACCACGTGGGCGACTGGGGCACCCAGTTCGGTATGCTGCTGGCCTATATGCAGGAACAGCCGGTAGGCAGCGACGCCGAGCTGTCCGACCTGGAATCCTTCTATCGCGCCGCGAAGAAGCGCTTCGACGAATCCTCCGAGTTCGCCGACCGCGCCCGCGAGCTGGTGGTCAAGCTGCAGGCCGGCGACCCCGAGTGCCTGAAACTCTGGACCCGCTTCAACGACATTTCCCTGAGCCACTGCCAGGCGGTGTACGACCGCCTGGGCGTGAAGCTCAGCATGGCCGACGTGAAGGGCGAAAGCGCCTACAACGACGACCTGCCCAACGTCATCGCCGACCTGCGCGCCAAGGGCCTGCTCACCGAAAGCGACGGCGCCCTGTGCGTGTTCATGGACGAGTTCAAGAACGCCGAAGGCAACCCGCTGCCGCTGATCGTGCAGAAGGCCGGCGGTGGTTACCTCTACGCCACCACCGACCTGGCCGCCACCCGCTACCGCGCCAATGTGCTCAAGGCCGACCGCGCGCTGTACTTCGTCGACCAGCGCCAGGCCCTGCACTTCCAGATGGTGTTCGCCGCCGCGCGCCTGGCCGGCTTCGTGCCGCCGACCTTCGAAATGGAGCACATGGGCTTCGGCACCATGAACGGCGCCGATGGCAAGCCCTTCAAGACCCGCGACGGCGGCACGGTGAAGCTGATCGACCTGCTGAACGAGGCCGAACAGCGCGCCTATGACCTGGTGAAGGGCAAGAACCCCGACCTGGACGAATCCGAGCTGCGCCAGATCGCCCGTGCCGTGGGCATTGGCGCGGTGAAGTACGCCGACCTGTCCAAGCATCGCACCAGCGACTACAGCTTCAACTTCGAGCTGATGCTGAGCTTCGAAGGCAACACCGCGCCCTACCTGCTCTACGCCTACACCCGTGTGGCCAGCGTGTTCCGCAAACTGGGCAAGGACTTCTCCGAGATCGACGGCCAGATCATCCTCGCAGCCGAGCAGGAGCAGGCCCTGGCCGCCAAGCTGGCGCAGTTCGCCGACACCCTGGGCAACGTGGCCGAGAAGGGGGTTCCGCACATCCTCTGCGCCTACCTCTATGATCTGGCCGGCCTGTTCTCCAGCTTCTACGAGAACTGCCCGATCCTCACCGCCGAGGACCAGGCCACCCAACAGAGCCGCCTGCGCCTTGCCGCGCTCACCGGCCGCACCCTCAAGCAAGGCCTGGAACTGCTCGGCCTGCAAACCCTGGAACGCATGTAACGGACTATGGCGAAGAAGAAACCTGCACCCAAGCGCGGGGCCAGCCGCTACCAGGCGCCGGCCAAGAAACCGGTGCCCGGCTGGGTCTGGTTGGCCATCGGACTGGTCATCGGGGGCTTCGTGGTGTTCCTCAACCAGCTCGAGCCGGGCCGCGATGAAATTCGCCGGACCAAGCCCGAGCAGGCAGCTGGAGGCACCTCCGCCGGCAAGGCAGGCAACGACGCAAGCAAGCCCCAGGCCAAGCCAGCGCCGCAGGAGCCGGCGAAACCCAAGTACGACTTCTACACCCTGCTGCCGGAGTCGGAAGTCATAGTGCCGCCGGAAGCACTGCCGAAGGAAACGCCGCCGGCGCGACCGGCGCAGAAGCCGGTCACGCCGGAAGAGGCTGCCCGGATCGACGCCGCCCGCGCCCAGGCAGCGCTGAACGGCGAAACGCCGCCCCCGCCGCCGGTGGTGGCCAAGGCGCCGGTCACTAACCAGTTCTTCCTCCAGGCCGGCTCGTTCCGCAAGCGTGATGACGCCGACCGGGTACGTGCGCAGATCATCCTGCTCGGACAGAACGTCCAGGTGGAATCCGGCACCGTCCGCGAGGAAACCTGGTACCGCGTGCTGGTCGGCCCCTTCGCCAACCGGGAGCAACTCGCCTCGGCGCAGAAGCAGCTGGCCGGCAACGGCTTCAGCAACCTGCTGTTACAGCAGCGGCAGAGCCGTTGAGCTGTTGATTACCGCGCCCGGTTGAAAAGCCGGGCAAGGCCCCCCATCTGAGTTTCCATTCGGGCATTTCCGCCCCGCTGCGTGGAGACTCTCCCCTTGACCACCATCGTTTCAGTCCGCCGCAACGGCAAAGTCGTCATGGGCGGCGACGGCCAGGTTTCCCTCGGCAACACCGTCATGAAGAGCAACGCCCGCAAGGTCCGTCGCCTCTACCACGGCCAGGTCCTGGCCGGCTTCGCCGGTGCCACTGCCGACGCCTTCACCCTGTTCGAACGCTTCGAAGGACAGCTGGAAAAGCACCAGGGCCACCTCGTCCGCGCCGCCGTCGAGCTGGCCAAGGACTGGCGTACCGACCGTTCCCTGAGCCGCCTGGAAGCCATGCTCGCCGTGGCCAACAAGGATGCTTCGCTGATCATCACCGGCAACGGTGACGTGGTCGAACCCGAGCACGGCCTGATCGCCATGGGCTCCGGCGGCGGTTTCGCCCAGGCCGCCGCCCTGGCGCTGCTGCAACACACCGAGCTGTCCGCCCGCGAAGTGGCCGAGACCGCCCTGAACATCGCCGGTTCCATCTGCGTGTTCACCAACCAGAACCTGACCATCGAGGAGCTGGACAGCGCCGAGTGAGGCCGCCGTCCCGCATTGGAGCAACATTCATGTCCATGACGCCCCGCGAAATCGTCCACGAACTCAACCGCCACATCGTTGGCCAGGACGACGCCAAGCGCGCCGTCGCCATCGCCCTGCGCAACCGCTGGCGCCGCATGCAGCTGCCGGCCGAACTGCGCGCCGAGGTGACGCCGAAGAACATCCTGATGATCGGCCCGACCGGTGTCGGCAAGACCGAGATCGCCCGTCGCCTGGCCAAGCTGGCCAACGCGCCCTTCATCAAGGTCGAAGCCACCAAGTTCACAGAAGTGGGTTATGTCGGCCGCGACGTCGAGTCCATCATCCGCGACCTGGCCGACGCCGCCGTGAAGATGATGCGCGAGCAGGAAATGCACCGCGTGCGCTACCGCGCCGAAGACGCCGCCGAGGAGCGCATCCTCGACGCCCTGCTGCCTCAGGCCCGCACCGGCTTCGGCGATGAAGCGCCGCGCGAGGACTCCAACACCCGCCAGCTATTCCGCAAGCGCCTGCGCGAAGGCCAGCTGGACGACAAGGAAATCGACATCGAAGTGGCCGAAGCTCCGGCCGGCGTGGAAATCATGGCCCCGCCCGGCATGGAGGAAATGACCAGCCAGCTGCAGAATCTCTTCTCCAACCTCGGCAAGGGCAAGCGCAAGACCCGCAAGCTGAAGGTCAAGGAAGCCATGAAGCTGGTGCGTGACGAAGAAGCCGCGCGCCTGGTCAATGAGGAAGAACTCAAGGCCGCCGCCCTCGAAGCGGTGGAGCAGAACGGTATCGTCTTCATCGACGAGATCGACAAGGTGGCCAAGCGCGGCAACGTCGGCGGCGCCGATGTCTCCCGCGAAGGCGTGCAGCGCGACCTGCTGCCGCTGATCGAAGGCTGCACCGTGAACACCAAGCTGGGCATGGTGAAGACCGACCACATCCTGTTCATCGCCTCCGGTGCTTTCCACCTGTCCAAGCCCAGCGACCTGGTGCCGGAACTGCAGGGCCGCCTGCCGATCCGCGTCGAACTGAAAGCCCTGTCGCCGGAAGACTTCGAACGCATCCTGACCGAGCCCCACGCCTCGCTGACCGAGCAGTACAGCGCCTTGCTGAAGACCGAAGGCCTGAACATCGAGTTTGCCCCGGACGGCATCAAGCGCCTGGCGGAAATCGCCTGGCAGGTGAACGAGAAGACCGAGAACATCGGTGCCCGCCGCCTGCACACGCTGCTCGAGCGACTGCTGGAAGAAGTCTCCTTCAGCGCCGGCGACCTCGCCGCCCAGCACGACGAGAAGCCGATCCTCATCGACGCGGCCTACGTCAACGGCCACCTCGGCGAACTGGCCCAGGACGAAGACCTGTCGCGCTATATTCTTTGAAGAACGGCTTCAGGCGGCAGGCGGCAGGCAAAAGCCGCACCCGCCTGTAGCCTGTAGCCTGCCACCCCGAGCCTCTCCCATGCGCATCCCCACCGCCATCAAGCTGCACAAAGCCTCCAGGACCCTGGAGCTGGAATACGGACCGGACGAGCGCTATCAGCTCAGCGCCGAGTTCCTGCGCGTGCACTCGCCTTCGGCGGAGGTGCAGGGCCACGGCAAGCCCATCCTCCAGTACGGCAAGCTGAACGTCGGCCTGACCCGGCTGGAACCGGCCGGCAACTACGCCCTGAAGCTGACCTTCGACGACGGCCACGACAGCGGCCTTTTCACCTGGGACTACCTCTACCAGCTCGCCACCCGCCAGGAAGAGCTGTGGAACGACTACCTGCAGGCGCTTGCCGCCGCCGGCCGCTCCCGCGACCCCGACGAATCGGTGGTGAAACTCATGCTCTGACGCGGTGCAGGCCGCGCTCCATCGCCGCGCATGGCGCCCAAGGTTAGGGCGCATTTTCTAATGCCTCGCGACATACTCCCGACGCAGCGTCCTCTCTGCGGTCAGCTTGCGCAAACTGACAAACTCAGGTAACCAATTTCTGGCAGGTTCCATGCATTTGGCATCGCCAGATACAGAGAAATGCGCGAAGTTCGCTTCGCCTTCCCGGTAACCCGAGCCTGTCAGCGCGCGGCCTCGCCAGGGCGCTGTTCGACTCAGGACAATGGAGCGTCGTAGATGAGCAACAAGAACAATGAAGACCTGCAGCGCCAAGCCTCGGACAACACCCTGAACCTCAACCCGGTGATAGGTATCCGCGGCAAGGATCTGCTGTCTTCCGCGCGGATGGTGCTGTTGCAAGCCATCAAGCAACCTTTCCACAGTGCAAAACACGTCGCCCATTTCGGCCTGGAACTGAAGAACGTGGTGCTCGGCCAATCCGGCCTGCAACCTGAAGCCGACGACCGCCGTTTCAGTGACCCGGCCTGGAGCCAGAACCCGCTGTACAAGCGCTACCTGCAGACCTACCTTGCCTGGCGCAAGGAACTGCATCAGTGGATAGAGCACAGCAACCTCTCCGAACAGGACACCAGTCGCGGTCACTTCGTCATCAACCTGATGACCGAGGCCATGGCGCCCACCAACAGCATGGCCAACCCGGCAGCGGTCAAGCGCTTCTTCGAAACCGGCGGCAAGAGCCTGCTGGACGGTCTTTCCCACCTGGCCAAGGACCTGGTGAAAAACGGCGGCATGCCGAGCCAGGTGAACATGGACGCCTTCGAGGTCGGCAAGAACCTCGCCACCACCGAAGGCGCGGTGGTCTATCGCAATGACGTGCTGGAGCTGATCCAGTACAAGCCCATCACCGAGAGCGTGCACGAGCGGCCGCTGCTGGTGGTGCCACCACAGATCAACAAGTTCTACGTGTTCGACCTGTCGCCGGAAAAGAGCCTGGCGCGCTTCTGCCTGCGCAACGATCTGCAGACCTTCATCATCAGCTGGCGCAACCCGACCAAGGCGCAACGCGAGTGGGGCCTGTCTACCTACATCGAGGCCCTGAAGGAAACCATCGACGTCATCCTGAAGATCACCGGAGCCAAGGACCTCAACATCCTCGGCGCGTGCTCCGGCGGCATCACCACCGTCGCCCTGCTCGGCCACTACCAGGCGATCGGCGAGAACAAGATCAACGCCTTCACCCAGATGGTCAGCGTGCTGGACTTCAACCTCGACACCCAGGTCGCCCTGTTCGCCGATGAGCAGACCCTCGAAGCGGCCAAGCGCCGCTCGTATCAGGCCGGCGTGCTGGAGGGCAAGGACATGGCCAAGGTGTTCGCCTGGATGCGCCCCAACGACCTGATCTGGAACTACTGGGTCAACAACTACCTGCTGGGCAATGAGCCGCCGGCTTTCGACATCCTCTACTGGAACAACGACACCACGCGCCTGCCTGCCGCGCTGCACGGCGAGCTGGTGGAAATGTTCAAGACCAACCCGCTGACCCGTCCCAACGCGCTGGAAGTCTGCGGCACCCCCATCGATCTCAAGCAGGTCACCTGCGACTTCTACTGCGTGGCCGGCACCACCGACCACATCACCCCCTGGGAAGCCTGCTACCGCTCGGCGCGGCTGCTGGGCGGCAAGTGCGAGTTCGTGCTGTCCAACAGCGGCCACATCCAGAGCATCCTCAACCCACCGGGCAACCCCAAGGCGCGCTTCTCCACCAGCAGTGAAATGCCGGAGGATCCGAAGGCCTGGCTGGAAAACGCCACCAAGCACGCCGACTCCTGGTGGCTGCACTGGCAGCAGTGGATCGCCGATCGCTCCGGCAAGACCAAGAAAGCCAACTTCGCCCTGGGCAACAAGGCCTACCCGGCCGGTGAAGCCTCGCCCGGCACTTACGTGCACGAGCGATGAAAGACTGCGCCCTGCGCACCACTGCCCATGGCACCGGGATGTGCCCTGTGCCCCGCCGGCATTTGCCGGCGGGGCCAACCAGGCACTGCCTGGCGATTTCGGCAGCAGCCGCTGGCGACTGCTCCCGGTCTTATCTTCAATAGGGCTCCGCGCATGCCGCTACCTTTTGTATTCCGAACCATCGAGCTGGATGGCCAGACCATCCGCACCGCCGTCCGCCCCGGCCAGTCGCACATGACGCCGCTGCTGATCTTCAACGGCATCGGCGCCAACCTCGAACTGGTATTCCCCTTTGTCCAGGCCCTGGACCCGGACCTGGAGGTCATCGCCTTCGACGTGCCCGGCGTCGGTGGCTCGTCCACCCCCAGCGTGCCTTACCGCTTCTCCGGCCTGGCCAAACTCGCCGCGCGCATGCTGGATTACCTGGACTACGGCCAGGTCAGCGCCATCGGCGTGTCCTGGGGCGGAGCCCTGGCCCAGCAGTTCGCCCATGACTATCCGGAGCGCTGCAAGAAACTCATCCTCGCCGCCACCTCGGCCGGTGCCGTCATGGTGCCCGGCAAGCCCAAGGTGCTCTGGCGCATGGCCAGCCCGCGGCGCTACATCCAGCCGTCCTACGGCGTGCGTATCGCCCCGGACATTTATGGCGGCGCCTTCCGCCGCGACCCGGGCCTGGCGATGGCCCACGCCAGCAAGGTGCGCTCCTCCGGCAAGATGGGCTACTACTGGCAGCTGTTCGCCGGGCTCGGCTGGACCAGCATCCATTGGCTGCACCGCATCCGCCAGCCGACCCTGGTGCTGGCCGGCGACGACGATCCGATCATCCCGCTGGTGAACATGCGCCTGCTCGCCTGGCGCATCCCCAATGCTGAACTCCACGTGATCGACGACGGTCACCTGTTTCTCGTGACCCGCGCCGAAACGGTGGCGCCGATCATCATGAGATTCCTCGCCGAAGAGCGTCAGCGCGCGGTGATCCACCCCCATGCCGTGCCGCTGCGCAATGGCTGAGAACCTGTCGCGCCTTCGTGGGGCGAGCGCATGACACCCGAACCAGGCCGGTGCGTGCCGTCATCGACTTGAATTCTGCTGGAGATAGTCTGGAATGCCCTTCGGGCTCCTGGTGGTACAAGCCTTGCTGTAGTTCTCCTGAACCCTGTAGTTCTCCTGAACCACGGACCGAATACGGAGCGTTGCCCCATGCGAGAAAAACAAATCCCGGGCACCTTGCCGGTACCCGCCGCCTTCATGAATGCGCAGAACGCCATCGTGGGAGTTCGCGGCAAAGATCTGTTTTCCACGGTACGCAACCTGGCGCTGCAAGGACTGCGGCATCCCCTGCACAGCGCTCGACACATGCTCGCCTTCGGCGGCCAGGTCGGCCGTGTACTGCTCGGCGACACCCTGCACCAGCCCAACCCACAGGACAGCCGCTTCGCCGACCCGTCCTGGCAGCACAACCCCTTCTACCGCCGCAGCCTGCAGGTCTACCTGGCCTGGCAGAAGCAGCTCGGCACCTGGATCGACGAAAGCGACCTCAGCGACGACGACCGCGCCCGGGCGCGCTTCGTCCTGGCCCAGTTGAGCGACGCCCTCTCCCCCACCAACAGCCTGCTCAACCCGCTGGCAGTGAAGGAGCTGTTCAACACCGGCGGCCTCAGCCTGGTGAAGGGCCTCAGCCATCTGCTGGACGACCTGCTGCACAACGACGGCATGCCCAGCCAGGTCAGCAAGCAGGCCTTCGAGATCGGCCGCAACCTCGCCACCACCCCCGGCGCCGTGGTCTTCCGCAACGAACTGCTGGAGCTGATCCAGTACAAGCCGATGAGCGAGAAGCAGTACCTGCGCCCCTTGCTGGTGGTGCCGCCGCAGATCAACAAGTACTACATATTCGACCTCAGCCCGGGCAGGAGCTTCGTCCAGTACGCCCTGAAGAACGGCCTGCAGGTGTTCATGGTGAGCTGGCGCAACCCTGATGCGCGGCATCGCGAATGGGGCCTGTCCACCTACGTACAGGCCCTTGAGGAGGCCTTCGAAGCCTGCCGTGCCATCACCGGCAGCAAGGAGGTCAACCTGGCCGGAGCCTGCGCCGGCGGCCTCACCATCGCCGCCCTGCAGGGCCACCTGCAGGCACGCCGGCAACTGCGCAAGGTCGGCAGCGCCACCTACCTGGTCAGCCTGCTGGACAGCCAGGTGGACAGCCCGGCCGCGCTCTTTGCCGATGAGCAGACCCTGGAAGCCGCCAAGCGCCGCTCGTACCAGGCCGGCGTGCTCGAGGGCAAGGACATGGCCAGGGTCTTCGCCTGGATGCGCCCCAACGACCTGGTGTGGAACTACTTCGTCAACAACTACCTGCTGGGCCGCGAACCTCCGGCCTTCGACATCCTCTACTGGAACAACGACAACACCCGCCTGCCCGCCGCGCTGCACGGCGACATGCTGGACTTCTTCAAGCACAATCCGCTGACCCGCAGCGGCGGCCTGGAAATCTGCGGCACGCCCATCGACCTGCAGAAGGTCACGGTGGACAGCTTCAGCGTGGCCGGCATCAACGACCATATCACCCCCTGGGACGCCGTCTACCGCTCCGCCCTGCTGCTGGGCGGCGACAGTCGTTTCGTGCTGGCCAACAGCGGCCATATCCAGAGCATTCTCAATCCGCCGGGCAATCCCAAGGCCAACTACTACGAGAACGGCAAGCTCACCTCCGATCCGCGCGCCTGGTACTACGACGCCAGACAGGTGCAGGGCAGCTGGTGGCCGCAATGGCTGGACTGGATCCAGCAACGCTCCGGCGAGCAGCGGGAAACCATCATGGCCCTGGGCAACCAGGATTACCCCCCAATGGAAGCCGCTCCCGGCACCTACGTGCACGTGCGCTGACCCCGGCGGCCGGCCCGGCGAATGCCCGGCCGGCCCTTCACCCCTTGATCGAAAGGCTGGCAGTACCCTGGATGAAGACCCGCGACCGCATCCTCGAATGCGCCCTTGAGCTGTTCAACCGCAACGGCGAACCCAACGTCACCACCCTGGAAATCGCCACCGAACTGGGCATCAGCCCCGGCAACCTCTACTACCACTTCCACGGCAAGGAGCCCCTGGTGCTGGAGCTGTTCGAGCGTTTCCAGGAGGAGCTCGCGCCGCTGCTCGACCCACCGGCCGACGCGCGACTGGATGCCGAGGATTACTGGCTGTTCCTGCACCTGATCGTCGAGCGACTGTCGCGCTACCGCTTTCTCTTCCAGGACCTCTCCAACCTGGCTGGCCGCCTGCCGAAGCTGGCCCGGGGAATGCGCAACTGGCTGAACCATCTCAAGCGGACCCTGGCCGCCCTGCTGGCCCGGCTGAAGGCCGAAGAGCAACTGGTCAGCGATACCGAGTCCCTCGGCCAGCTGGTGGAGCAGATCACCCTGACCCTACTGTTCTCGCTCGACTACCAGCGTGTGCTGGGAAACGCCGGCGAGATTCGCCTCGTGGTCTACCAGGTGATGATGCTGGTCGCACCGCACCTTCGTCCCGGCTCCCGGCACGCCGCCGAAAGCCTTGCCAGGCGATATCTGGACGCCTGAAACGAAAAACGCCCGGACAAGCCGGGCGTTTTCGTCATACCGAAACCAATCAGGACTGGCTGGTCGGCGGGGTTGCCGGTGTAGCGGGGGCTACCGGAGCCGGAGCCACGCTGGGCGCCGGAGCGGCCGCGACTGCAGGCGCTGCCGGAGCGACCGGAGCCGGCGTCGGGGCCGGAGCTGCAGGCTTGGCGGCCTTGGGCGCGGCGGGCTTCTTCACTGCCGGCTTCTTCGCGGCGGCGGACTTGGTCGCAGCCGCTTTGGCAGCGGGCTTCGCTGCGGCAGCCTTGGCGACGACAGCCGGTTTCGCGGCAGCAGGCTTGGCGGCGGCCTTGGCTGCAGGCTTGGCAGTGGCAGCCGGCTTGGCGGCCGGTTTCGCAGCAGCCTTGGCCGCAGGTTTCGTAGCAGCGGCTTTGGCGGCAGGCTTGGCCGCAGCAACCTTGGCAGCAGGTTTGGCGGCTGGCTTGGCTGCAGACTTGGCGGCGGCCTTGGTAGCGGGCTTGGCGGCGGCCTTGGCTGCCGTTTTTGCGGCTGGCTTGGCTGCAGGTTTCACCGACTTGGCCGACACACCGGTGAGCTTCTCGAGCTGTTTGGTCAGGGCATCCACCTTGCCCTGCAGGTCCTTCACTTCGCTGCGGCTGGGCACGCCGAGACGGGAAATGGCACTGTTCAGACGCTTGTCGAAAGCCTCTTCCAGCTCGCTCCACTTGCCGAACGCCTTGCCCTTGACCTCTTCGACCTTGGACTTGGCCGTGCCCACGCGGGAGCCGACTCTCGATTTGACGGCGTCTACCTGCTTGTCCACCTCGGTCTTGGCCTGCTTCTCGGCCTTCTCGCCATCCTTGACCAGCGTGTCGAACAGCTTGGAACCGTCGTTGCTGATCTTCGAGTAGGCCCCCAAGCCAGCCAGCCAGATCTGGCGCGAGTATTTCTCGATCTCGCCGATCCAGGAGTTGGAGTCTTTATCGGTTTTCTTCTTGCCAGCCATCCTGCTCTCCTTATTTGGTTCGCGCGACGTGCTCGAGCAACGCGCTCAGCTCATCAAGCTTAGCAGAGAGTGCCTCAACGTCCTGGCGCGAGGGAATACCGATGCGATTGAGCGCGCTGGCTACACGGTTGTCGAAAGCCTTCTCGATCCTGTCGAACTGAACCTCGACCTTTTCCTTCACGCCGGTAACGCTGTTCTTCACGCTGTCGAACTGGCTGTTGGCGGCTTCGACCTGCTCGCCTACCAGTTTCCTGCCCTGCTTCTCGACGCCTTCGCCGGCCTTCACCAGCTCCTTGAAGTAATCGACACCCTCGGCGCCGGCCTTGGCGTAGGCACCCAGGCCAGCCAGCCAGATTTTGCGGGCATAGAGCTTCACGTCGGCAATGACGCCGGACTTGACTTGGGCTTTCTCGACTTTCTTCTTGACGGCTACTTTGGCCATGATGCACCTCACGCTGAAAGGTAGATGACTCGCCCTTTTTCAGGGCTTGAGCGCAAGGTAGCGAGGAAAATTAGAAACCGCATACTAGCCGCGAGGCGGGCTGTTCCGGGCAGGGTGGCTGTGCGAACTCAATCGCGAAGGGCCGCTGAGCGGCCCTGTGGAGCAGGATGGCTCAGGCCAGGTATTCGTCCAGTGCCCTCTCGATCTCGCGCTTGATGCTGCCGCTCATGGTCGAGAGCAACAGGCCCAGCTTGACCTCGACCCGCACCCTGGCATCGCTCACTTCGATCGAGCCATCGGCACCGCTGCGCTTGAACTCCAGGGTGTCGCCGCGCCACTGGTAACGCACGTCGTACTCGCGCGCCAGGCGCTGTGCCAGTTTCTCGGCTTTCTCCCGGACGGCCTCGCGGCCGAGGGCATGGGGACGTTCGACTTGGATGCGCGACATGGGAGGGTTCCTGAACTGCGACCTTTGGTCGCGCGACTATACCAGCCGCCACGCGCCCTGGCCGCCCCCGCAGCACCCGGGCGCCAAGACAAAGCCGGGCGCCGGCATTAGAATGGCCGCCATTCAATTCCGGTGGCATCGACATGAACGACCCGCGCAAAGGCAACGACGCCGAACCCACGACTCACTTCGGTTACCAACAGGTCCCCGAAAGCCAGAAGGCCGACAAGGTCGCCGAGGTATTCCACTCGGTTGCAGCCAAGTACGACCTGATGAACGACCTGATGTCCGGTGGCGTCCACCGCCTGTGGAAGCGCTTCACCATCGAGCTGTCCGGCGTCCGTCCGGGCAACCGCGTGCTGGACATCGCTGGCGGCACCGGCGACCTCACCCGCCAGTTCTCGCGTCTGGTGGGCGTGACCGGCGAAGTGGTGCTGGCCGACATCAACGCCTCGATGCTCAAGGTGGGCCGCGACAAGCTGCTGGACAGCGGCGTGGCCGGGAACGTCAGCTTCGTCCAGGCCGATGCCGAGAAGCTGCCCTTCCCCGACAACCATTTCGACGTGGTCACCATCGCCTTCGGCCTGCGCAACGTCACCCACAAGGACGAAGCCATTCGTTCGATGCTGCGCGTGCTCAAGCCGGGCGGCCGCCTGCTGGTGCTGGAGTTCTCCAAGCCCACCAACGGCCTGCTGTCGAAGGCTTATGACGCCTACTCCTTCAGCCTTCTGCCGCTGATGGGCAAGCTGATCACCAACGACGCCGACAGCTACCGCTACCTGGCCGAGTCGATCCGCATGCACCCGGACCAGGAAACCCTCAAGGCGATGATGTCCGAAGCCGGCTTCGAACGTGTCACCTACCACAACATGACCGGCGGCATCGTCGCCCTGCACCGCGGCATCAAGCCCTGATGCTGACCCAGGCGCTGCTGGCCGGTATCGAGCTCGGCCTGAACCGTGTGCTGGCCCTGGACAGCACCGCGTTGCCGCGCATGTCCGCACTGGAAGGCAGCGTCATCGAGATCGACTGCCAGAGCCCGGCGCTGACCCTGTTCCTGCTCCCCGGCGGCGACGGCCTGAGGCTCTCCGCCCACTGGTCCGCCCCCGCCGATTGCCGCCTGCGAGCGCCCGCCAGCAGCCTGCTGAAGCTGGCCACCACGCGGGAGAAGACCGCCGTCCTGCACAGCCCGGAAGTCACCCTGGAAGGCGACAGCGGTGTGCTGCTCGAACTGGCGGCCATCCTCCAGGAACTCGAACTGGACTGGGAATACGAGCTGTCGCGCTGGCTCGGCCCGGTCGGCACCCAACTGCTCGCCGGCCACCTGAAGAGCCGCGCCAGCTGGGCCGGACAAGGGCTGGACAACCTGCGGCAGAACCTCGCCGACTACCTGGCCGAAGAGTCGCGCACCCTGGTGGGCCGCCGCGAAGCCGACGCGCGCTTCGCCGAACTGGACCGCCTCAAGCTCGCCCTGGACCGTCTCGATGCCCGCGTCGAGCGCCTGAACCAGAGAACCAAGCCCAACGCATGAAGCTGCTCGCCGCCCGCCGCCTGCTGCGCATCCAGCAGGTCGTCATCCGCTACCGCCTCGATGACCTGCTGCTCGAACTGCCGCTGCCCTGGTGGCTGCGCGCACTGAGCTACGCCCTGCCCTGGCGCTGGCTGCCGCGCAAGGAGCTGCCGCTATCCCGCGGAGCGCGCCTGCGCCTGGCGCTGGAAGACCTCGGCCCGATCTTCATCAAGTTCGGCCAGCTGCTCTCCACTCGCCGCGACCTGATGCCGCCCGATATCGCCGATGAACTGGCCCGCCTGCAGGACCAGGTACCGCCGTTCGCCCCGGAGAAGGCCGTCGCGCGTATCGAGGAACAACTGGGCGCCAGGGTCAGCGAGGTGTTCGCCCGCTTCGACGTCGAGCCGCTGGCCTCGGCCTCGGTGGCCCAGGTCCACGCTGCCCAGCTGAAAAGCGGCGAGGAAGTGGTGGTGAAGGTGATCCGCCCCAACCTGCGGCCGATCATCCGCCAGGACCTCGCCTGGCTGTTCCTCCTCGCCCGCCTGGCCGAGCGCGTGTCCGCCGACGCCCGCCGCCTGCGCCCGGTAGAAGTGGTGGACGACTACGAGAAGACCATCTACGACGAGCTCGACCTGCTGCGCGAGGCGGCCAACGCCAGCCAGCTGCGCCGCAACTTCGACGGCTCTCCGCTGCTCTACGTGCCCCAGGTCTACTGGGACTGGTGCCGCCCCAAGGTGCTGGTGATGGAACGCATCTACGGCATCCCGGTGACCGACCTGGCCACCCTCGCCGACCAGCGCACCGACATGAAACTGCTGGCAGAGCGCGGCGTGGAAATCTTCTTCACCCAGGTGTTCCGCGACAGCTTCTTCCATGCCGACATGCACCCCGGCAACATCTTCGTGGCCACCCGCCAGCCCTGGAACCCGCAGTACATCGCCATCGACTGCGGGATCATCGGCAGCCTAACCCCCGAGGACCAGGACTACCTCGCGCGCAACCTGATCGCCTTCTTCAAGCGCGACTACCGCCGCGTGGCCCAGCTGCACATCGACTCCGGCTGGGTGCCCGCACAAACCAAGGTCAACGACTTCGAAGCGGCCATCCGCACCGTGTGCGAGCCCATCTTCGAGAAGCCGCTGAAGGACATCTCCTTCGGCCAGCTGCTGCTGCGCCTGTTCCAGACCGCCCGCCGCTTCAACATGGAAGTCCAGCCGCAGCTCGTGCTGCTGCAGAAGACCCTGCTGAACATCGAAGGCCTGGGCCGTCAGCTCTACCCGGACCTGGACCTCTGGACCACCGCCCAGCCGTTCCTCGAACGCTGGATGCGCGAGCGCGTCAGCCCCCTGCAGCTGCTGCGCAACCTGCAGCAACAGGCCGAGCAGGTGCCGCACCTGTCGCAGATCGCCCGCGATACCCTGGAACGCCTGGCCCAGCCGGCCAGTGCAGTGCAGAAAACCGAGCCGCCGGCAGGCATCCGCTGGCCGGCACGCCTGCTCGGCGCGCTTCTGGTCGCCGGCGCCGCAACCCAGGGCCTGGCGCCCACCGCCGAAACCTGGCCGAGCTGGCTGATGCTGGCCGGCGGTCTATATCTGGTACTGCGCCAATAGCCAGCCCGGAGCGGCACTGGCACACTATTTCGATTCGAGCGCCGGTCCTGCGGGGCCGGCCCAGTAGTGGATGACACGATGAAAGACTGGCTGGAAGAGATCAACTGGAACGCCGAAGGCCTGGTGCCGGCGATTGCCCAGGACCACAAGACGGGCCGCGTACTGATGATGGCCTGGATGAACCGCGAGGCTCTCGCCCTCACCGTTGCCGAAAACCGCGCCATCTACTGGTCGCGCTCCCGTGGCAAGCTCTGGCGCAAGGGCGAGGAATCCGGCCACGTGCAGCAGCTCCACGAGCTGCGCCTGGATTGCGATGCCGACGTCGTCATCCTGCTGGTCGAACAGCTGGGCGGCATCGCCTGCCATACTGGGCGGGAAAGCTGCTTCTACCGCGTCTTTGAAAATGGCGGCTGGAAGACCGTCGACCCCGTGCTCAAGGACCCGCATGCCATCTACGCCGCAGGACACAGCCATGAGTGATACTTTCGCCCGCCTGGCCGAGGTACTCGAAGAGCGCAAGAACGCCGCGCCCGACAGCTCCTACGTCGCCAGCCTGTACCACAAGGGCCTGAACAAGATCCTCGAGAAAGTCGGGGAAGAAGCGGTGGAAACCATACTCGCCGCCAAGGATGCCGCCGTCAGCGGCGACTCCAGCGACCTGATCTACGAAACCGCCGACCTCTGGTTCCACAGCCTGGTCATGCTCGCCGCCCTCGGCCAGCATCCCCAGGCCGTACTCGATGAACTGGACCGTCGCTTCGGCCTGTCCGGGCACGCCGAAAAGGCCGCCCGCCAGCCTTCCGCCTGACAAATACAATCAAGAGGAACACACCATGGGCATCTTCGACTGGAAACACTGGCTGGTCATTCTCATCGTCGTCGTGCTGGTGTTCGGCACCAAGCGCCTGAAGAACCTCGGCTCCGACGTCGGCGAGGCCATCAAGGGCTTCCGCAAGGCCATGAACACCGAGGAGGCCGACAAGACCCCCGAGCAGACCACCACCCAGCAATCCGGCACCCCGCTGAACCAGCCGCACACCATCGACGGCCAGGCGCAGCAAGTGCAGGACCCGGTGACCCGCAAGGACTGATGACCCATGTTCGGTATCAGCTTCGGTGAACTGCTGCTGATCGGCCTGATCGCCCTCCTGGTGCTCGGGCCTGAACGGCTGCCCGGCGCGGCGCGCACCGCCGGCCTGTGGATCGGCCGTCTCAAGCGCAGCTTCAATGCGATCAAGACAGAGGTCGAGCGCGAGATCGGCGCCGACGAGATCCGCCGCCAGCTGCATAACGAACACATCATGGCGCTGGAGAAGCAGATCAAGGAGAGCATCGTGCCTCCGACGGTCGAATCCCTGCTGTCCGATTCCGAACCTGAAAGCGCAACACCGGCCGCCGCGACCGCGAGTCAGGCGCCAGCCAGTCCGGCGACTCCCGCAGCGCCGGCAAAAGCCCCCGCGGCCACCCAGTCGCCCGCCGCCACTGCGGCAGCACCGGCTGCTCCCCAGGCCCCCGTCGAACCGCAACAGCCGTCCCGCATCCCATGAGCGACCAGAAGCCGGAACAAGACCAGGAAATGCCCCTGGTCTCGCACCTCACCGAACTGCGTACACGCCTGTTGCGCTGCGTAGCGGCGATCTTCCTGATCTTCGCCGGCCTGTTCTACTTCGCGCAGAAGATCTACACCCTGGTCTCGGCGCCCCTGCGCCAGTACCTGCCGGAAGGCGCGACCATGATCGCCACCGACGTGGCCTCGCCCTTCCTCACCCCGTTCAAGCTGACCATGGTGGTGGCGCTGTTCCTCGCCATGCCGGTGATCCTGCACCAGGTCTGGGGCTTCATCGCCCCCGGCCTGTACAAGCATGAAAAACGCATCGCCCTGCCGCTGCTGGTGTCGAGCATCGTGCTGTTCTACGCGGGCATGGCCTTCGCCTACTTCCTGGTGTTCCCGCTGATCTTCCACTTCTTCGCCAGCGTCACGCCCGAAGGCGTGTCGATGATGACCGACATCAGCAGCTACCTCGATTTCGTGATGACGCTGTTCTTCGCCTTCGGCGTCGCCTTCGAGATCCCCGTGGCTGTGGTGCTGCTGATCTGGATCGGCGTGGTAGACGTCGTCTACCTCAAGCGCATCCGTCCCTACGTGATCATCGGCTGCTTCGTGGTGGGCATGATCCTCACCCCACCGGACATCTTCTCGCAGACTCTGCTGGCCGTGCCCATGTGGATGCTGTTCGAGGTCGGCGTGTTCTTCGGCGGCCTGATCCGCAAGCGCGGCGACCATCCGGAAGAAGACAGCGAAGAACCCGGCGACCAGCCGCCCGCTACCCGCCCGTGAACCTGCTCCTTCTCGAAGACGCCGACTTCATCGCGGCGGACCGCGTGCGCCTGGAAGGCCGGCGCCTCAAGCACCTGCATGAAGTCCATCGCGCCGAGGAAGGTGACAGCCTGCGGGTCGGCCGCCTCGGCGGGCAGATGGGCCAGGGGCGCCTGCTCAGCCTCGAAGCGGCCTGCGCCGAGCTGGAAGTGAGCTTCGACCAGCCCCCGCCAGCCAAGCTGCCGCTGACCCTGCTGCTGGCCCTGCCACGGCCGAAGATGCTCCGCCGCGTGTTCCAGACAGTGGCCGCCATGGGCGTGCCGCGCCTGGTGCTGCTGAACAGCTATCGCGTGGAAAAGAGCTTCTGGCAGACCCCGTTCCTCGAACCTTCGGCGATTCGTGAACAGCTGATCCTGGGTCTTGAACAGGCGCGGGATACCGTCCTGCCCGAAGTGGTCATCGAAAAGCGCTTCAAGCCGTTCGTCGAGGACCGCCTGCCGCAGCTCGCCGCCGGCACCCTGGGGCTGGTGGGGCATCCCGGCGACCACCCGCCCTGCCCGCGCGCGGTGAACGAGCCCATCACCCTGGCCATCGGCCCGGAAGGCGGCTGGATCCCCTACGAGGTGGAGAAGCTGCACGAAGCCGGCCTGCAGCCGGTGCAGCTCGGCGAACGCATCCTGCGTGTGGAAACGGCGGTCACTGCCCTGCTCGCCCGGCTGTTCTGAGCGGCGACGCTGGCGTAGGCTGGCAGCATCCTTCTGCCATCGAGATTGAGCCATGCGCCCGTTGACCATCGACCTCGACCAGATCGCCTTCGCCCTCAATACCGAGGGTCTCGATCACTACCTCGACCTGCACAGCGGCAAGGTCCTGCTGATCCCCGAAGAAGACGCCGATCCCGAACTGGAGAGCCTGTTGCGCGAGGAACCGGAGCGCTTCCTGCTGGTGGAGCCCCTGGGCCAGGGCGACGAGCTACGACTGATGCAGGAGTTCCTCGTGGAAGTGATCCACCCCCACGCCTATTCCGCCCTGGAACAGGCCCTGGCGGGCCGTAAGCCTGCCCGCAGCTTCCGCCACGTGCTGATGGAATACCCGGTGCTGCTGGAGGCCTGGCACCAGTTCGAAGCCGCCCGGCTGCGCGAACTGGCCCAGGACTGGCTGGCGGAGAATGAGCTGGAGCCGGCGAAGCCGCTGCACTGAAGCCAGCTGCTCTGTGGCGCTTTTCTGTAGAAGGGGCGATTTCAATCGCCAAGCAGGCCGAAGGCCTGCCCATGAGGGGTAAATGGGGCAGCTGCGCCGCCCTTGGCGAATGAATTCGCCCCTTCCAGGAAATGCCCCCGCCTCAGAGCACCTGCCGCAGGAAGCTCTGCGCGCGCGGGTCCTGGGGCTTGTCGAAGAACTGCGCGGGCGGGGCGTCCTCCAGCAGTTTGCCGTGATCGAAGAACAGCACCCGGTCGGCCACTTCGCGGGCAAAACCCATTTCGTGGGTCACGCAGACCATGGTCATGCCTTCCTGGGCCAGTTGTTTCATCACGTCCAGCACCTCGCCGACCATTTCCGGGTCCAGCGCCGAGGTGGGCTCGTCGAACAGCATCACCTTGGGGTCCATGCACAGGGCGCGGGCGATGGCCACGCGCTGCTGCTGGCCGCCGGACAGGCGCGAGGGATACTCGTTGGCCTTCTGCGCAATGCCGACCTTGGCCAGCAGCGCCTGGGCCTTGGCCTCGCGCTCGGCCTTGCCGCGCTTGCGGACGATCTTCTGCGCCAGGCACAGGTTCTCCAGCACGGTCATGTGCGGGAACAGGTTGAAGTGCTGGAACACCATGCCCACCTCGCGACGGTAGGCGTTCACATCGGTCTTCGGGTCAGCGAGGTCGACGCCGTCGATGCTCACCGAGCCGGAGTCCAGTTCCTCCAGGCCGTTCAGGCAGCGCAGGAAGGTGGACTTGCCGGAGCCCGAGGGGCCGATCACCACCACCACTTCGCCACGCCTGACCTGCGTGGAAACGTTATCCACGGCCCGCACTTCATGGCCGCGGGCATCGAAGACTTTCACCAGATTGCGGACTTCAATCACTTTTCCCGAGCCTCCGCTCCAGACGGCTGGCGATTTGCGACAGCGGCAGGTTGATGACGAGGTAGAGCGCGGCGACGCAGAACCAGATTTCGAACGTGGAGAAGGAGGTCGTGATCGCTTCGCGGCCGCTCTTGGTCAGCTCGGTGATGGCGATCACCGAAACCAGCGAGGTGTCCTTGACCAGGCTGATGAACTGCCCGGCCAGCGGCGGCAGCACGCGCTTGAACGCCTGGGGCAGGATCACGTGGCGCATGGACTGGCCGGCGGTCAGGCCCAAAGAGCGCGCCGCCTCGTTCTGGCCACGGGCGATGGACTGCACGCCGGCACGGACGATTTCGCCGACGTAGGCGCCGGTGAACAGCGCCAGCGCCGCCACCCCGGCGAACTCGCGGGAGAGGTTCAGCACGGTGCCGATGAAGAAGTAGAAGATGAAGATCTGCACCAAGAGCGGCGTACCGCGCACCAGCTCGACGTAAACGGTGGACAGGTCGCGCAGCGTGGGGTTGTTCGACAGACGGCAGAGGCCGGTGAACAGGCCGATCAGCAGACCGAAAGCGCCGGACACCACGGAAATCCACAGGGTGGTCCAGAGGCCCCAGAGCAGCGGGCCGGCGGCCCAGTGGCGGGTCACGCCGATCTGGTCGCCTTCGGAAACCTCATCGCCCTGGCTCACCTGCAGGCTGTCACGGGCCACTTCCAGCACCTGTTCCTCGCCACCCTCGGCGGTCAGGGTCACGCGGGCCTTGTCGCCGGCATCGACGATGGCGCTGACGGTGCCGTAATCGGCGGCGCGCTGGCTTTCCTCCGCCTGGTAGGCGAAGTACTGGGGCACGCGGTTCCAGCGCCATTCATAGGAAATCAGTGAAGTGGAGTACCAGAGCCCCCAGCCCATGACGACCAGGATCAGACCGGTCAGGATGTGCCAGGGCCAGGTGCGGCGATGTTTTCTAGTCACGGTAAATCTCGCTCATGGCGGGGAGCAAAAGGCAGGCCCGGCCTTGTGGGCCGGGCCTGCAGCAACCAGCGTGGCCCCGGGGCCAGCCTGGGTTTATTCCATCTCTTTCAGCCAGTCGGTCTTCTTGAACCACTTCGTGTGGATGCGCTCGTAGGTGCCATCGTTGCGGATCTGGTGCATCCAGTTGTTGATCCAGTTCAGGCTGTCGTAGTCACCCTTCTTCAGGCCGAAGGCCAGGGGTTCGAAGGTGAAGGGTTCTTCCAGGAACACCAGCTTGCCGGCGCCGGCCTTGTTCACCGCCACCACGTTGTACGGGGCGTCGTAGATGAAGGCGTCGGCCTTGCCGTTGACCACGTCCATCACCGCTTCCTGCTCGTTGTCGAAGCCGTGGTACTGGGCCTTGGAGATCAGCTTCTTGGCGACCATCTCGCCGGTGGTGCCGATCTTGGAAGTGATGCGGTACTTGGCATCGTTCAGGTCCTTGTAGGACTTGATCTCGCCTTGCAGCTCCTTGCGGATCAGCAGGGTCTGGCCGACCACGATGAAAGGCTCGGAGAAGTTGATGCGCAGGTTGCGCTCCTGGGTCAGGGTCATGCCGGAGCCGATCATGTCGAACTTGTCGGTCAGCAGGGCCGGGATGATGCCGTCGTAGCTGGTGGAGACCAGTTCCAGCTTGACGCCCATGGCCTTGGACATGGCTTTGAGCAGGTCGACTTCGAAGCCGATGATCTCACCGCGCTTGTTGGTCATTTCGAAGGGCATGTAGGTCGGGTCCATGCCGACGCGCAGGGTGCCGCGCTTGACTGCATCATCGACCATGCCGGCGTGCGCCAGGCCGGTCAGGGCGCAGGCGGAGAACAGCAGAGACGCGAGAAACTTTTTCATTCCTTCTCCTAATGGGGGAGCAGATCATTGTTCTTGTCCAGCCCACGAACGACGGGGCATGGCGCGCATGCTAAACCGCATCACCGTGGATGGCGAGTCGCAAGAAACAGATAGCGGGCCAGCTCAGCTTTCGAGCAGGAAGGTGACGGGACCGTCGTTGACCAGATGCACCTGCATGTTGGCGCCGAAGCGCCCCGTGGCCACCTGCGGATGCTTGAGGCGGGCCTGTTCCACCAGGTAGTCGAACAGTTCCTCGCCGCGCGCCGGAGACGCGGCGGTGGAGAAGCTCGGGCGCAGGCCGCTCTTGGTATCGGCGGCCAGGGTGAACTGGGAAACCAGCAGCAGGCCACCGCCGACGGCGCCCAGGGACAGGTTCATCTTGCCCTCGGCATCGGCGAAGACCCGGTAGTTGACCAGCTTGTGCAGCAGTTTGTCGGCGCTGGCCTCGGTGTCCTGCGGCTCGACGCCCACCAGCACCAGCAGGCCCTGGTCGATGGCACCGACCACCTCGCCTTCCACTTCGACGCGGGCGGCACTGACCCGTTGCAGCAGTGCCTTCATCAGGCGTCTTCCTCGGGCGGCAGTTCCAGCAGGCGGCGGGCCATCTGGTTGGCGGCGCGCACCAGGGCGTCGGTGATGCCGGCCTCGGAAGCGGCGTGGCCGGCATCGCGGACGATCTGCAGCTCGCTGTTCGGCCAGGCCTTGTGCAGGGCCCAGGCGTTGTCCAGCGGGCAGATGGCGTCATAGCGGCCATGCACGATCACCCCCGGCAGGTGGGCAATGCGCGGCATGTCGCGAAGCAGCTGGTTGGGTTCGAGGAAGGCGTTGTTGACGAAGTAGTGGCACTCGATACGGGCGATGGACAGGGCGCGCATCGGCTCGCTGAAACGGTCCACCACCGGCGCGCTGGGGCGCAGGGTGGCGGTACGGCCCTCCCAGGTGGACCAGGCCTTGGCCGCATGCATCTGGGCGATCTGGTCCGGGCCGGTCAGGCGCTTGTAGAAGGCCTGCATCAGGTCGCCACGCTCCTCGGCCGGGATTGGCGCCAGGTAGTCCTCCCAGTAGTCGGGGAACATGCGGCTGCAGCCCTCCTGGTAGAACCAGTGGAAGTCCTGCGGACGGCACAGGAAGATGCCCCGCAGGATCAGGCCCAGTACGCGCTCGGGATGCGCCTGGGCATAGGCCAGCGACAGGGTGGAGCCCCAGGAACCGCCGAACAGCACCCATTTGTCGATCCCCAGGTGTTGGCGGATGCGCTCGAGGTCAGCCACCAGATCCCAGGTGGTGTTCTTTTCCAGGCTCGCGTGAGGCGTGGAACGGCCGCAGCCGCGCTGGTCGAAGGTGACGATGCGATACAGGTTCGGGTCGAAGAAGCGCCGGCTCAGGGCATCGCAGCCAGCCCCCGGGCCACCGTGGATGAACACCACCGGCAGGCCTTCCGGCGTGCCGCTTTCGTCCACGTAGAGCACGTGCGGCGCCTCCACCGCCAGCTCGTGCCGGGCGTAGGGTTTTATCTCCGGATACAAAGTCTGCATTCTGGGCTCCCGAATCTGTGCGAAAGGTCGACCCCTGGGCGAGTCCGGCCTTCTAATCTGCCGGGCATCATAACGAGGAAAAAGGAGTTCAGCATGCTACTCAGGAAGATCGCTCTGCCGACGCTCTGCGTTCTGGCAAGCCTAGCCGGTTGTGGCCGGGACGACCCGGCGGCGGAGCTGGATGCAGCGCTACAGCGCCTGCAGGACAACCTCGAAGCGAAGAAGACCGCCGCGGTGCTGGAGCAGTTGCACCCGCAATTCATCGCCCAGCAGCAGAACGACCGCGACTGGGCGAAACGCACCATGACCCTGCTGTTCATGCGCCACAAGAACGTCAGCGTGATCGCCCTCGGCAAGGCCAACAGCCTGGACCCGACCTACCGCGAGAAGGGTTACACCGACGCCCAGGTGACCCTCACCGGTGCCGAAGGGCTGATCCCCGACAGCGCCCGGCACTACGGGGTGAAGCTGGAATGGTGGCTGGACGGCGGCGAGTGGAAGCTCGCCAGGCTGGACTGGCAATGAGCGCGCCACTCACCCATCGCATCCGCGCCGCCGGCCTGCTGGTGCGCGATGACCGCATCCTGCTGGTCAAGCACGTGGTAGGCGACGACACCTACTGGATCCCGCCGGGCGGCGGCTTCGAATCGGTCAGCGACCAATCCACCCGCGACACCGTGCGCCGCGAGTTCATGGAGGAGACCGGCCTGGACGTTGACGTCGGCCCGCTGGTCTACGTCCGCGAATTCGCCGAACCCGCCATGGGCCGCTTCCACATGGAACTGTTCTACCGGATCGACGCCTGGCGCGGCGAACTCAGCCTGGCCAACCTCGCGGGGCTGGGTGGCGACGAGTTCGAAATCAGGGAACTGGCCTGGATCAGCCGCGACGAGCTGACCGCCCTGCCCTTCTATCCGGCCGAACTGCTGGATGACGTCTGGGAGCGGGTCGCCGCCGAGGTGGTGGTGATTCGCCATCTGGGGTTGCAGCGGTAGCGGACATTCGCTGCAAACCGCTGTAGGGGTGAATTCATTCGCCAAGCAGACCGAAGGGCTGCCCTTTGGAGCTGCTTGGGGCCGCTACGCAGCCCTTGGCGAATGAATTCGTCCCTACAACAAGATCCCACCGAATCATCGGCCGTAGGTTTTCCTGCCCCACTCCAGCATCGCCTGCAACAGCTTGCGCAGCACGGCCTGGGTCGGCACCGCGAGGTCTTCGCGGTAGTCGAAGGGCACCTGTTCGTCCATGTAGGTGCATTGCGCCAGTTCCAGCTGCACGGCGTGGATGTGCTGGTCCGGCTGGCCGTAGTGGCGGGTGATGTGGCCGCCCTTGAAGCGGCCATTGAGCACGTGGCTGTAGTCTTTCGCCTCGGCGCAAACCGCCACCAGCGCATCGGCCAGCTCCGGATCGCAACTGGCGCCGGAGTTGGTGCCGAGGTTGAAGTCCGGCAGGCGGCCGTCGAACAGGCGCGGGACGAAGGAGCGGATGGAGTGGGCGTCGAACAGCATGGCGTAGCCGAACTCGGCCTTCATCCGCGCCAGCTCATCGCGGATGGTCTGGTGATAGGGCGTCCAGATCTCCGCCAGGTAGCGCGCCCGCTCCGCCGCCGAGGGTTCCTCGCCTTCGCGGTAGAGCGGCTCGCCATCGAACAGGGTCGACGGGTACAGGCCAGTGGTGGCGGTGGCGTAGAGCGGCTTGTCGTCAGCCGGGCGATTGAGGTCGATGACATAGCGCGAATACTGCGCCGCCAGGGTGCTCGCCCCCAGATCGGCGGCGAAATCGTAGAGGCGCGGGATGTGCCAGTCGGTATCGGTGAGGTCCCAGCCGGCTTCCACCATTCCGGCTTCCACCGCCGGGGTCAGCAGGGTGCCGGGATGGGGCATGCTGATCAGCAGCGGCACGTTGCCGCGGCTAAAGGAAAGAACGTTATCCACAGTTGATCTCCTGTCCATGTCGAATCACCCGCTTGGGCAGGTCGCCGCCCAGCCAGTAGGCGAGTTCCGCCGGGCGCTGGATGTCCCAGGCGATGAAGTCGGCCACCTTGCCCGCTTCCAGGCTGCCATGGCTATCGGCCAGGCCGAGGGCCCTGGCGGCATGCAGGGTGGCGCCGGCCAGCGCTTCTTCCGGGGTCAGGCGGAAGGAGGTGCAGGCCATGTTCAGCATCATCCGCAAGGAAAGCGCGGGCGAAGTGCCGGGGTTGAGGTCGGTCGACACCGCCATCGCCACGCCATGCTTGCGCAGGGCATCGATGGGCGGCAGTTGGGTCTCGCGCAGCAGGAAGAAGGCGCCGGGCAGCAGCACGGCAACGGTGCCCGCGGCGGCCATGGCAATGGCGTCGTCCTCGGTCATGTATTCCAGATGGTCCGCCGACAGCGCCTGATAGCGCGCCGCCAGGCTGGAGCCATGCAGGGAAGACAGTTGCTCGGCATGCAGCTTCACCGGCAGGCCCAGTTCCCGGGCCGCCTTGAACACCCGCTCCACCTGGGCCGGGGAAAACGCCAGGTGCTCGCAGAAGGCGTCCACCGCATCCACCAGCCCCTCGCGGGCCAGGGCCGGCAGCATGTCGCGGCAGATGTGGTCGATGTAGTCGTCGGCACGCCCGGCGTATTCCGGCGGCAGGGCATGGGCGGCCAGGCAGGTGGCACGCACGGTGATCGGCAGGGTTTCGCCCAGGCGCCGCGCAACCCGCAGCATCTTGCGCTCGCTGGCCAGGTCCAGGCCGTAGCCGGATTTCACTTCCAGGGTGGTCACGCCGTCGCGCAGCAGCTGGCGAGCGCGGCGGGTGGCACTTTCCAGCAACTCGTCCTCGCTGGCCTCGCGGGTGGCGCGCACGGTGCTGGCGATGCCGCCCCCCTGGGCGGCGATCTCGGCGTAGCTGACGCCTTCCAGGCGCTGCTCGAATTCGCGGCTGCGGTCGCCGCCGAACACCAGATGGGTGTGGCAGTCGATCAGCCCCGGGGTGACCCAGGCGCCGCCGAGGTCGACTTCGACATCGTAGGGAATGGCGGGCAGCTCAGCGCGTGGGCCTATCCACTCGATGCGCCCGGCGTGGGTGAGCAGCACCGCGTCTTCGATGATCGAGTACTTGCCGCCCTGCATCGTGGCGGCGTGGCAGTTGTGCCAGAGGTGTTTCATTTACGGCCTCCCGATTCGCCCGTCGTCCGCGCAGGCTGGCTGCCGGCGACGCTGGAAGGGTTGGTGGGGGATTGCATGGAATTCCTCTTGGGGGTGGGTTCGACTCCTCCGTTCCGGGAGCAGTCGGGATTCAGGAAACGGTTGCGGTGCCGCGCGACGAAGCGCTCGACATAGTCGTCCGCCGGCCGTGCCAGGATGTCCTCCGGTCGGCCGACCTGGACCAGCCGGCCATCACGCAGCATGGCGATGCGCTGGCCGATGAGCAGTGCCTCGTCCAGGTCGTGGGTGATGAAGACCAGGGTCTTGCCCAGGTCCTGATGCAGGGCCAGGAGCTGGTCCTGCATGTCGGCGCGGATCAGCGGGTCGAGGGCGCTGAAGGCTTCATCCATGAGAATGATGTCGGTGTCCGTGGCCAGCGCACGGGCCAGGCCGACCCGCTGCCGCATGCCTCCGGAAAGCTGCCGCGGCAAGGACGCCTCGAAGCCCTCCAGGCCGACCCGGGCGATCCAGAAGCGGGCGCCGTCCAGGCAGCTGGACTTCGGCTCGCCACGCAGGCGCAGGCCGTAGGCGACGTTGTCCAGGACAGTCTTGTGGGGCAACAGTCCGAAGCCCTGGAATACCATGCTGACCTTGTGCCGACGGAACTCGCGCAAGGCCTCCGGGCCGTAGCCCAGGACGTTCTCGCCATCGACCAGGATCTGGCCGCTGCTGGGCTCGACCAGCCGGTTGATATGCCGCACGAGCGTGGACTTGCCGGAGCCGGACAGGCCCATCACCACGAAACGCTCGCCCGCGCCAACGGACAGCGACAGGTCGTGGATGCCGACCACGCAGCCGGTAGCCTGCAGCACCTCGGCCTTGCCGGCTCCCTGGCGCAGCATCTCCAGGGCCTCGTCGGGGCGCGGGCCGAAGACCTTGCTCACCCGCCGCAGGACGATCTTGTCCACCCGATCGCCACTCATTGTCCCTGCCCCCGTTCGGGCCGACCGTAGGCCTGGGTGATGCGGTCGATGGCGACCGCGAGGATCACGATAGCCAGCCCCGCTTCCAGGCCCTTGCCGACATTGAGTGTCTGGATGCCGATCAGCACCTCTTCGCCGAGGCCACGGGCGCCGATCATCGAGGCGATCACCACCATGGACAGCGCCATCATCACGGTCTGGTTGATACCCGCCATGATGCTCGGCAGCGCCAGCGGTAACTGCACGCCAAACAGCCGTTGCCAGTGGCTGGCCCCGAAGGCATCGGCGGCTTCCAGCACTTCGGCATCCACCTGGCGGATGCCCAGGTCGGTCAGCCGGATCAGCGGCGGCACGGCGTAGATCACCGTGGCCAAAATGGCCGGCACCTTGCCCAGGCCGAAGAGCATCAGCACCGGGATCAGGTAGACGAAGCTGGGCAGGGTCTGCATGACATCCAGCAAGGGCATGAGCAGGCGGCGGAGACGGTCGCTGCGCGCCGCCAGAATGCCCAGGGGAATGCCCAGCAGCACCGCGATGATGGTCGCCACCAGCATCAGCGCAACGGTCTGCATCAGCTTGTCCCAGAGCCCCATGGCACCGACCAGGAACAACAGGCCGGTGATCGCCAGCGCCACGGAGACACGTCGCGTGGCGTGCCAGGCCAGCGCGCCCACCAGGAGCAGGACAAGCCACCAGGGCAGCGCCCGTAGCGCGCTTTCCAGCTGCACCACCGACCACAGCAGGCTGTCCGAGACCTGGCGAAACGCCGCGCCGTAGCGGGTCACCAGGGTATCGACCCAGGCATTGACCCAACTGGCGAAGGAGAAGGTGAAGCGTTCGGGGAACATGGGCGGCTCCATGGGGCGGGTTCCCCCTCGCCCACTGGCCGAGGGGGCGGGCGCAGCCGTCTGCAACGCGGAGTGACGCCATGAGCCCATCCATCAAGGATAGGCGTGCAGTGCCGGCTCGACCGCCCATCGGTTCCGCCCTATTCGCCCTGGACCGCCACGGCGCCCTGGTCCGCGTTCGCCGGCCGTACCCACAGCCAGTAGGCGGCCGTCAGCAGGGCGATCCAGACCGCGCCGACCCAGAGTGCCGGCCGGCTGTCGGGGAAGTAGCCGAGCACCCCGAAGACGAACACCATGAAACCGATGGCCGCAGCCGGGGCAATGGGCCACAAGGGCACCGGGAACTTCAGCGCGGCCACCTCGGAACGGCTCATGCCACGACGCATGCCGACCTGGGACAGCAGGATCATCAGCCAGACCCAGACGGTGGCGAAGGTGGCGATGGAAGCGATCAGCAGGAACACGTTCTCCGGGATCAGGTAGTTCAGCACCACGCCGATCAGCAGCGAGGCACCCATGACCATCACCGTCAGCCAGGGCACGCCATGCCGGGAAACCTTCGCGAAACCGGCCGGCGCCTGGCCCTGGCGGGCCATGCCGTAAAGCATGCGGCCGGCGCCGAACACGTCGCTGTTGATGGCCGAAACCGCTGCGGAAATCACCACGATGTTGAGGATCGCGGCCGCCGAGCTGATGCCCAGGCTGTCGAAGATCTGCACGAAGGGGCTGCCCTGGCTGCCGATCTGCGGCCAGGGGAAGATCGACATCAGCACGAACAGGGTCAGCACGTAGAACAGCAGGATGCGCATGGGTACGGCGTTGATCGCGCGGGGCAGCACCCGCTGCGGGTCCTTGGCCTCACCGGCGGTGACGCCGATGATTTCGATACCGCCGAAGGCGAACACCACCACGGCGAAGGAGGCGATCAGGCCACCGATTCCGTTGGGCATGAAACCGCCGTGTTCCCACAGGTTGTGCACGCCGGTCGCGGCGGCGCCTTCTGCCAGGCCGAAGCCGAAGAACATGATGCCCAGCCCCGCCAGGATCATCGCCGCGATGGCGCTGACCTTGAGCAGGGACAGCCAGAATTCCAGCTCGCCGAACACCTTCACGCTGCACAGGTTCAGCGCGCCGATGAAGAAGATGATCGACAGGACCCAGATCCAGCGCGGCACGTCAGGGAACCAGAAGCCCATGTAGATACCGAACGCGGTCACGTCCGCGAGGCAGACGATGATCATCTCGAACGCGTAGGTCCAGCCGGTGACGAAGCCGGCCAGCGGGCCGATGTAGCTGCTCGAATACTGGCCGAAGGACCCGGCCACCGGGTTGTGCACCGCCATCTCGCCCAGCGCGCGCATCACCATGTAGACCGCCGCGCCGGCGATCAGGTAGGCCAGCAGGACCGCCGGCCCGGCCATCTTGATGGCCGAGGCGGAACCGTAGAACAGACCGGTGCCGATGGCCGACCCGAGGGCCATGAAACGGATGTGCCGCGCGCTGAGGCCACGCTGCAGTCCGGGTTGTGTCGTCATTCCTTGGCACTCCTCATTGTTCTTGTCGTGCTCCGGGGGATGGCCGCCCCTCCCCCGGGGCGGCCGGATGGCATCAGAGGCTGGGCAGCAGGCCAGCCGGGACGAGCGCGTTCAGGCAGCCGCTGGCGAGCAGGCCGCTGGCAGCCTCGATGTCCGGCGCGAAGAAGCGGTCTTCCTGGTAATAGGGCACCTTGGCGCGCAGCAGGCCGCGGGCCTCTTCCAGCTTCGGCGAGCTCTTCAGGCCGGTGCGGAAGTCCAGGCCCTGGCAGGCGCCCAGCCATTCGATGGCGAGGATGCCGCGCACGTTGTCGGCCATGGCCCAGAGGCGCTTGCCGGCGTTGGGCGCCATGGACACGTGGTCTTCCTGGTTGGCGGAAGTGGGCAGGCTGTCGACGCTGGCCGGGTGGGCCAGGGCCTTGTTGTCGCTGGCCAGGGCGGCGGCAGTGACCTGGGCGATCATGAAGCCGGAGTTGACCCCGCCGTTCTCCACCAGGAAGGGCGGCAGCTGGGACATGTGCATGTCCATCATCAGGGAAATGCGGCGCTCGGACAGCGAACCGATCTCGGCGATGGCCAGGGCGATGTTGTCGGCGGCCATGGCCACCGGCTCGGCGTGGAAGTTGCCACCGGAGATCACGTCACCCTGCTCGGCGAATACCAGCGGGTTGTCGGAAACCGCGTTGGACTCGATCTGCAGCACTTCCGCGGCCTGGCGCAGCTGGGTCAGGCAGGCGCCCATGACCTGCGGCTGGCAACGCAGGGAGTACGGGTCCTGGACCTTGTCGCACTTCGCGTGGGACTGGGCGATCTCGCTGCTGGCTGTGAGCAGGTCGCGGTAGGCGGCAGCGGCGTCGATCTGGCCGCGCTGGCCACGGGCGGCGTGGATGCGCGCATCGAACGGCGCACGGGAACCCAGCATGGCTTCGACGCTCAGGCCGCCGCAGACGGTGGCGGCGGCGAACAGGTCTTCGGCCTCGAACAGACCACGCAGGGCGTAGGCAGTGGACACCTGGGTGCCGTTGAGCAGGGCCAGGCCCTCCTTGGCGGCCAGGGTCATCGGCTCCAGGCCGGCGACGGCCAGGGCTTCGGTGGCCGGCAACCACTCGCCCTTGTGGCGCGCCTTGCTCTCACCGAGCAGGACCAGGGACATGTGCGCCAGCGGTGCCAGGTCGCCGGAGGCGCCCACCGAGCCCTTCAGCGGGATGTGCGGGTAGACCTCGGCGTTGATCAGCGCCACCAGGGCGTCGATCACCTTGCGGCGGATGCCGGAGAAGCCACGGGCCAGGCTGTTCACCTTGAGCAGCATGATCAGGCGCACCATGGCGTCATCCAGCGCCTCGCCGACACCGGCGGCGTGGGACAGCACCAGCGAACGCTGCAGTTTCTCCAGGTCGGCCGGGGCGATGCGGGTCGAGGCCAGCAGGCCGAAACCGGTGTTGATGCCGTAGGCGGTACGCCCCTCGGCGATGATGTTCTCGACGCAGGCGACGCTGGCATCGATCGCCTTGCCGGCACTGGCGTCCAGGGTCAGCTGCAGGGGCTGCTGGTACGCCTTGCGCAGGTCTGCCAGGGTCAGTTGGCCGGGTTTCAGGTTCAAATTCATCAAGGTTCTCCTTGGCCGGTTTTCGGCCCTGTCCGCCGCCATCCTCTGGCGGCGTGCGTTTGAAAAGCGGACGCGGCGATCAGGCCGCGTCCTGTTGCGAATTTCCGGATCAGGCGCCGTTGGCCGACTCGCCCAGGTTTATGGATTCGGCCGGCAGCACCATCCGCTCCGGCACCGGCCGGGCACTGCGACGTGCCACGAGGTAGTAGAGGACGCTGGGAACCACCAGGCCGATGATCCAGGAGATGTCCACGCCGCCCAGGTGCGCCACCATCGGGCCGGTGTAGAGCTTGGTGGAGATGAAGGGCATCTGGACCAGCACGCCGACGGTGTAGACGATGATTCCCGGCATGTTCCAACGGCCGTAGCGGCCATTGGGATCGGACAGCGCCGGCACGTCGTAGCGCTCCCGGGTGACGAAGTAGTAGTCCACCAGGTTCACCGCGCTCCAGGGGGTGAAGAAAGCCAGCAGGAACAGGATGAACGACTTGAACGCACCCAGGAACGAGTGCTGGCCCAGCAACGCGATCAGTGTGGCCGCGCCGACGATGCCGAGCACGAACACCAGGCGCTGGGTACGCGATACCTCGATGTGCCCACGGAAGCCACTGATGATGGTGGCGATGCACATGAAGCTGCCGTAGGAGTTCAGGGTGGAGATAGTCACCTTGCCGAAGGCGATGCTGAAGTAGAGCAGCGCGGCCGTGGCACCGGCGCCGCCGAGACCCACGATGTAGGCGACCTCACGGCCGGCGAACTGACCATTGGCCATGGCCGCGGCGAACACGCCGAGCACCATCGACACCTGGGCGCCGATCACCGAGCCGAGGCCAGCGGCGAGGAAGGTCTTCACGGATGAGGTGTTGCTCGGCAGGTAGCGCGAGTAGTCCGCCACGTAGGGGCCGTAGGCAATCTGCCAGGACGCCGCCAGGGACACCGCGAGCAGGAAGGAGGCCCAGCTAAAGTGCCGGATCGCCAGCAACTCGCCGATGTCGCCCAGGGCCATCACCCGGCTGAACAGGTAGACGAACGCGATGATGCCGAGCACGCTGGCGATCCGGCCGATGTAGTGGATCACGCGGTAGCCGAATGCCGTCGCCAGGACGATCACCGCGGCGAAGATGAGGATGCCGGCACTGTCGCTGACGCTCAGCAACTGGCCGATGGCCTGGCCGGAAAGCACGGTGCCGGTGGCGGTGAAGCCGAGGTACATCAGGCACACCAGGGCGATCGGGATGGCCGCCCCGTAGACACCGAACTGCACCCGGCTGGAGATCATCTGCGGCAGGCCGAGCTTGGGCCCCTGGGCCGCATGCAGCGCCATCACCGCACCGCCGAACAGTTGGCCGATGAACAGGCCGATCAACGACCAGAACACGTCGCCGCCCAGCACCACGGCCAGTGCGCCGGTGACGATGGCAGTGATCTGCAGGTTGGCGCCCAGCCACAGGGTGAACTGGCTGTAGAGGCGACCGTGGCGCTCGGCCTCTGGAATGTAATCGATCGAACGGCGTTCGATCAGGGGCTTGGCCGATGGCTCGATGGACTGGGTCATCTAACTGTTCTCCGATACGGCTGTAATGACGAACTCTTGTTTTTATCCGTGCGCAGATTCGAGAACTGTCGTGCCTGCCTGGCGCTCTGCGGCGCCTCCTTTGCAGGCGTAAGGCCCATGCGCAACGCTCCAGTCCCAGAGCGGACAGCTGCGCATGGGCCTCGACCTCAGCGTTTGCCAGTGATCATCGGCAGGTTCAGGCCCTGTTCCCGGGCGCAGTCGATGGCGATCTGGTAACCGGCATCGGCATGGCGCATCACGCCAGTGGCAGGGTCATTGGTCAGCACGCGGGCGATGCGCGCGGCGGCTTCGTCGGTACCGTCGCAGACGATCACCATGCCCGAGTGCTGGGAGAAGCCCATGCCCACGCCGCCGCCGTGGTGCAGCGATACCCAGGTGGCACCGCTGGCGGTGTTCAGCAGGGCGTTGAGCAGCGGCCAGTCGGAAACGGCATCGGAACCGTCGGCCATGGCTTCGGTTTCGCGGTTCGGGCTGGAGACCGAGCCGGAGTCCAGGTGGTCGCGGCCGATGACGATCGGCGCGGACAGT
>NZ_JBHZGM010000029.1:0-66892 GCF_043392685.1 Metapseudomonas phytobenefica
TGAAAGCGACGGCGCAAATCACGATGAACAGCGCCAGCGGCACCATCTTGGCGATGGTGGTCAGGGTATTGATGAACGCCGCCTCCCTGATCCCGCGCAGCACCAGAAAGTGCAGGAACCAGAGCAGCACCGAGGCACAGATGATCGCCGGCAGGGTGTTGCCCTCACCGAACACCGGGAAGAAGAAGCCCAGGGTGCTGAACAGCAGCACCATGTAGCTGACGTTGCCGATCCAGGCGCTGATCCAGTAGCCCCAGGCCGAAGAAAAGCCCATGTAGTCACCGAACCCGGCCTTGGCGTAGGCATATACACCGCCATCGAGCTTGGGCTTGCGATTGGCCAGGGTCTGGAAGACGAAGGCCAGCATCAGCATGCCGACCCCGGTGATCAACCAGCCGATCAGGGTGGCACCGGCACTGGCACTCGCTGCGATGTTCTGGGGAAGAGAGAAGATCCCGCCGCCCACCATCGAGCCGACGACCAGGGCGATCAGCGCCCCGAGCTTCAATTTATCGCTGGAGGTGGCGACCTGTGTCTGCTTGCCGGGTTCGGCCTGCTTACCCAACTGCACGTTGCTGGTTGAATCGACCATATAAAGCTCCTTGCCGAAACGGCATTGCTCATTTGAATGGCCGGCCAACCGGAAATGGTCGTTACCGCACAGCATGACCCTTCGCGTGGTCCCTGCCACCGAACAGACTGCTTGAATCGCTGCTGGGAGCTGGTTCGACCCAACTCGCGCCCCGCAGCCGGGCAACGCCATTCGAATCGCAGGGAGGCCTGGGAGCCTCGCGGCATGGGGTAATGCCCAGCCGCCTCCGCATCGAATCGATTTGAGTGTAGCCAGCAAGTTGAAGATGCCAGCGGCAGAAGCGCGCGGACCTCCGTGGCTGTATGGAAAATTTGCCTGCGATCTGCACCTACCGGTCGCCGCTGCACCGCCCTAGCATCGATCACTTCGAAAAGGCAGGGCCGTGCGATGAACGAGATTCCCGGAAATATCGACTTGTCAGGATTGAGGGCGCGTCGGCTGGCGCCGGATGACCTTCAGATGATCTGTGTACATCGCCAGGCCATGTTCCTCGAAACCGGAGGCGATCCGTCGGATCTGCAGGTGATGACCGAGTACTTCCGGCCCTGGCTGCGTCAGCGCCTGGCCGATGGCCGTTACTACGGCTTCGCCCTGCTGGACGATGGGCAGCCCGTGGCGGCGATAGGCCTCATGAACATCGAATGGCCCCCGCATCCGTCCCATCCCTGCCAGGACATGCGCGGCTATGTGCTGAATGTGTACGTCGAACCGGCCTATCGGCGTCGCGGCCTGGCCTCGGCGCTCATGAAGCTGGCCGAAGCCGAATTTGCGCAGCGCGGGGTGAGCTTTGCCGTGCTGCACGCCACCCAGGCCGGCAGACCGGTATATGAAGCGCTGGGCTGGGCGGCCACTGCGGAAATGTCCAGGACGATAGGGGCGCAGGCCACAGTCCTGCCGTAGGTGGGGCCTAGCAACGAGGCCCGACATCCGCCCCCGCGGCGAAACAGCCTCCGGACAGCAAAATGCCCTCCGAAGAGGGCATCTTGCGAATGCGGGTTATCAGCTTGGCTGCTTGACGTAACGGGCCAGCTGCTGGTCGCGGCTCATCACGTCCAGGGTGTTGGCGAGCACCTGATCACCGGTCGTTTCAGGCGAAACGAAGATGCTGGAAAAGTTGGCCTGGGCGACCCGGGCGAAGTGGGCGCGGTCGCCCTGCTCGATACCCAGCAGGATCGCGTAGGCATCCAGCGCCTCGCCCTGGCCCTGGGCCATGTCTTCGGCGATGTTGTCGAGCATGCCGTTCATGGCGAACAGGGAGCGTCCGCCGTAGTGGATGGTCACGCTGGAATCGCAGCCGTTGGTACCCGAGGTCAGGCCGAAGGTGGCGTTGCCCGAGGTGCCGTTGGTAGTGGTCGCCAGCAGGTGCGGACCCAGGCCACGCTGGCCCTCGAACACCATGTTGCCCCAGCCGCAACCACCGCCCTTGCCCTCGGCGGCTTGAGCCATGACACCGGCAGTGCCGAGCAGGCCGAGGACCAGCGCTTTACCAATGAATCTCTTGATCATGTCCTTTTTTCCTTGGTCATTTGAACTTCAGGGGCGCGTGTTCAGCCGACTTCCCCACGGAGCGACACGCGACCACCAGAATGTCTAGGTGACACCTGCGACTCTTTCAACTCCGGACTGGTCCGGCATCAGCCGCAGTGGCTTCAGAACTTGCCATCCTGCATTGGTTCCGGCGTCCTGGCTGGCGATTCGAATTCGAGGCCGGTCAGCCAGCCGCTGGCCATGATCGAAGCGAACATGCCGGAAACCGGCTTGGCGCACGGGTCTACGGCGAGGTGCAGGCGCCAGGAGCTGCCCTCGGGCGATATCGGCTGCAGGGACCAGGCGGCGTCGGGCAGGCACTGACTGATGAATTGTTCGATGGTGGCGGCAGCCAGAGGGCGGGTGGAAATCATGACCGTCAGGCTCATGGCAGGCTCCGGGCATGGAAATCGGGGCCTGGGGCCACCCGTCACGGGACGGGCGACCCAGGCGATGGGCTAGCGATTGCGGCTATCAGGCGACGACCGGGATCATCGGGTCGGCGGCAGCCAGTGCACTGGCGCGATCAGCCGCCGGCGGATAGATCCACACGGAGTTGATCTGCTGCTTGATGGATTTGCCTTCCTGACGCTCGTACCTGATCTGACGGTCCCAGCCTTCGGTGAACACGGCGCCCCAGGCGCCGAGGTCAAGGCAGGTGACGTACTTGGGCTGGCTGTAGGGGATCGGCGTCACGCCCAGCAGGCTGGCCGCCACGTTGTTACCGGCCGAGCGCCCCAGGGCGATCGCGTGCTGGCAGGACATCAGCGCATGGTTGCCCTGGTCATCGCATGCCGCGCGGGCGACGTCGCCGGTGGCAAATACGCCGTCATGCCCGTGCACCTGAAGATTGGCGTCGACATGAAGGCGCCCCTGGGCATCACGCTCGGCCGGAACCTGTTCGGTCAACGGGTTGGCGCGCACACCGACGGTCCAGACCACGGTGTCCGCCTCGATGCGTTCGCCGTTGGACAGGGTCACGCCGGCAGCATCCACCGAATCCACACTGCTGTTCAGGCGCCATTCGATACCCAGTTCGGCAGACGCCTCGACGATGGCGGCACGCGGCCCCTCGCCCAGGGCGGCACCGATCTGCTGGCCACGGTCGACCACGATCACCCGCACATCGGCGTCCTCGCCCAGCACGGCACGCAGACGTGCCGGCATTTCAGCAGCGGTTTCGATACCGGTGAAGCCGCCACCGGCCACCACCACGGTGTTGCGGCTGGCGCTTGCGGGGCGCTCCGCCAGGGTGTTCAGGTGGCGCTCCAGGCGCACGGCTTCTTCCAGGTTGTCCACGTCGAAGGCGTGCTCGACACCGGCCATCGCCGGGCGCACCACCTGGCTGCCGGAAGCCAGTACCAGGCGGTCGTAGGCCAGCTCGGCGAACACGCCTGCGGCATTGCGATAGCCGACACGCTTGCCTTCGACGTCGATGCGCTCGGCATAGCCCTGGACGAAGGTCACCCCCACGGCGTCGAACAGGTCACCCAGCGGCGCCACCATCTTGTGCACCTCAGGTTCGTAGAAGCGCGGACGAACGCGCAGTTCGGCCTGGGGGGCGAGCACGACCACTTCGACGTCATTACGCCCGTGCTGGTCCAGCAGGCGAGTTGCGCTCAGGGCGCTCCACATACCACCGAAGCCGGCGCCGACAATCAGGATGCGTTGTTTCATTGTTCTCTCCACAAGGCGAAAAGCGGGGTTGTTCCGGGCGAATGCACCCGAGCGTCATAGACCGGGGTGTGAGGTCATCGCCCCTGACTACACCGGACAACTGCGACTGTATTAGTCGTAGTTATTTTCGGCAAGCATTTTTCCTTGCCGCGTTGTGCCGCTCGTCGCCATCATGCCCTCCAGGCCGCGACAAAATTGGGCTTAAAGGCTTCAATCCTTTAGCATTGAGGCGTCAAAAGTGCAGGAAGGCTTCCGTCACCAAGCTGGGAAAGCGGGAAACGCAATAGATGATGGTCGCCACAATGGCGACTCAATTAGTCGGAGTTAAAGATGGCGTTGTACAGCGCGGGCGTGGAGTACGGCATCCACTGCCTCATCTATCTCGCAGATGAAAAAGGCAATGGCCGCGAAGCCAGCGTGCGCGCCCTGGCCGAACTGCAGGGCGTGCCGCCGGAGCTGCTGGCCAAGGTGTTCACCCGTCTGGCCAAGGCAGGACTGGTGGCCGCCACCGAAGGCGTGCGCGGCGGTTTCCGCCTGGCGCGGCCGGCTGACGAGATCACGGTGCTGGACATCGTTCGAGCCATCGACGGCGACAAGCAGATCTTCGAATGCCGCGACGTGCGCGAACGCTGCGCGATCTTCGGCGAAAGCTGTCCCGCGCCGGATTGGGCGCTGGCGGGCCCCTGCTCCATCCACGCCGTGATGATGCAGGCACAGAAACGCATGGAAGAGGCGCTGGCGCAGCAGACCGTGCTGGACCTGGTGCGCCGCGTGGTGCGCAAGGCGCCACCGGAGTTCGGCGAACAGGTCCTGCGCTGGATGAACGATCGCCATGACGGCAAGGCGGAAGTCGGGCCGCTCTGAGCCCTCTCTCATAGCAGGCGCCAAGCCCTCGGCCGTCGCAGGTTGTGGCTGAGCCCAAGAAGCCCAACATGCGAAGTCAAACCCCGCCGTGTTGGGCTTCGCTGCGCTCTGACCAACCTACGGGAGGCCTGCGGCCTCCATCGCGAATAAATTCGCACAGGAGAAGAGCGCAGCCTATTGCTGCTTGCGTTTGCGGAACTCGGCCACCTTATGCCGGTTGCCGCACAGCGCCATGCTGCACCAGCGGCGGCGATGGGACTTGGTGCGGTCGTAGAACCAGAGCACGCAGTCGGGGTGTTCGCATTCGCGCACCAGATTGAAGTCGCCTTCGACCAGCAGCTGCGCCGCCATCTCGGCCAAGGGCGCCAGGTACTGCTCGGCGGTGGCACTTACCCGCACCGTTTCCAGTCGTGGCTTTCCGCCTGCCGACCAGTCCAGCCGCAGGTGGCTGGGCGTTGCCAGGAAGCGGTTGAGTACATCCGGCGAACCTTGGCCGCCTGCCTTGCGCTGCTCCACCAGAGCGCGCACCGCTTCGCGCAGGGTCAGTGCCGCCTTCAGCAACTCGCCCTTGGCGAAGCTCGCCTCAGGCAGCCCCCAGCCAGTAAGGGCCAACCAGGCCCGGACATCCTCATCGCTGTGCCAGAACTCAAGGGGAGCTCCGTCCATCACGGCCTGGGTGTTGAGCATGTCCAGCACAGGGTGGTCGGCCAGTACGAAGGGTTCGAGGGGCGACGAGGAAGCAGCGGTGGTCATGATGGCGCTCCGGAAAGGTGGATGGCGAAAGAGTAACCCCATAAAGCGCGATTGAATAGTTACGACGAATGGCACAGGTAACCTCTAATTAACCTATTGACAGGTTACCTGGCAGGTTCATACTCAGCCCCAGCAGTAACCATCAATCAAGAATTTACAAGTTACGGAGTGACCGCAATGACCTCGCCCATCGTGCATACCCCGGTTCGCCACCAGTTCGTCGAAGCAGACGGTGTTCGCGTCTTCTACCGTGAAGCCGGCGACCCGGCCGCGCCCACACTGCTGCTGGTGCACGGCTATCCCAGCTCGTCCCACCAGTTCCGCGACCTGATCCCGCTGCTGGCCGACAAGTTCCACATCGTCGCACCAGACCTGCCGGGGTTCGGTTTCACCGAAGTCCCGGCGGAACGCGAGTACCACTACAGCTTCGATGCTCTGGCCGTCACCCTCGGCGCCTTCGTCGACAAGCTGGGCCTCGAACGCTACGCGCTCTATGTGTTCGACTATGGCGCCCCCACCGGCCTGCGTCTGGCCCTGGCCCACCCGGAGCGCGTTACCGGTCTGGTTTCGCAGAATGGCAATGCCTATCTCGAAGGCCTGGGCGATGCCTGGGAGCCCATCCGCGCCTACTGGGCCGAGCCTGGAAATCCCGAGCGCCGCAAGGTGGTGCACGATGCCGTTCTGCATCTGGAAGGCACCCGCTGGCAGTACCTCCATGGTGTTAAGGACGAGACTCTGGTAGCCCCTGAGTCGTACTACCTGGATGCGCTGCTGCTGGAACGCCCGGGCAACAAGGACATCCAGCTCGACCTGTTCCTCGACTACGCCAACAACCTGAAGCTCTATCCAGCGTTCCAGGCCTTCTTCCGCGATACCCGACTGCCGACCCTGGTGATCTGGGGCGAGCACGACCCCTTCTTCATCCCGCCGGGCGCCGAGGCCTTCAAGCGCGATAACCCAAATGCGGTGGTGGAGTTGCTGGATACCGGGCACTTCGCCCTGGAAACCCATGTCGGCCATATCGCCCAGCGGATTCATGAGGTGTTGGGGGAAATTCCGGCTTGAGGGCGGGACCTTTCTGAGCGAATTCATTCGCGATGCGACCAACGGGGCCGCTTCACAGCCCCTTCGCGAATGAATTCGCTTACAAGGTGTTCCCTACAAGATTGGTAGCGATTGACCTTCTAGACGATCAGTCTAAAATCCTCTCCCCATGACCGACACCCAAGCCAAATCCCGTCGCGGCCGGCCGCCCAAGGTCGCTCGCGACTTCGACGATACCCGTGCCGCGCTGATCCGCTGCGGCATGGAGATCCTCACCGAGCAGGGTTTCATGTCCACCGGCATCGATGCGGTGCTCAAACGTGTGGGCGTGCCCAAGGGCTCTTTCTATCACTACTTCGACAGCAAGGAAGCCTTCGGCCAGGCAGTGCTGGAGAGCTACGCCTCCTACTTCGCGCGCAAGCTGGATCGCTGGCTGCTGCAGGAAGATGTGCCGCCGCTACAACGCCTGCACGACTTCGTCGAAGACGCCAAGGCCGGCATGGTCCGTTACCAGTTCTGCCGGGGCTGCCTGGTGGGCAACCTGGGCCAGGAGGTGGCCATCCTGCCGGAGAGCTTCCGCCTGGAGCTTGAAGCCACCCTGTGCGGCTGGCAGGACCGGCTGGCGCGCTGCCTGCGGGAAGCACAGGTTGCCGGCGAACTCGCGGCGGAGGCCGATTGCGAGGCGCTGGCGGCATTCTTCTGGATCGGCTGGGAAGGTGCCGTGCAGCGCGCCCGGCTGACGCGGGACAACGTCCCGCTGGAAGTGTTCTTCAAAGGTTTTCTCGCCGGATTGCCGCGCTAGCCCTCTGCGGGCGGCGCGGTTTTCCTGGCCTATTTATAGACGACTGGTCTAATTGGAGGTGTGAGCATGTTCGACGCAATCCTGATCGAGAAGGACGAGGCCGGTTACCGCGCCCGCAATACCCGGCTGGATGAGGCGCAACTGCCCGAAGGCAACGTCACCGTGCGGGTGGATTACAGCACGCTGAACTACAAGGATGGCCTGGCCATCACCGGCAAGAGCCCGGTGGTGCGGCAGTTTCCGATGGTGCCGGGCATCGACCTGGCCGGCACGGTGGAAACCAGCAGCCACCCGGACTACAAGGTGGGCGACGCGGTGCTGCTCAACGGCTGGGGCGTGGGCGAGACCCATTGGGGCGGCCTGGCCCAGAAAGCGCGCCTGAACGGCGACTGGCTGATCCCGCTGCCCGCCGCCTTCAGCCCGCGCCAGGCCATGGCCATCGGTACCGCCGGGTACACCGCCATGCTCTGCCTGCTGGCCCTGGAGCGCCACGGCCTGAAACCCGGCCAGGGCGACGTGCTGGTCACAGGCGCCAACGGTGGCGTGGGCAGCTTCGCCATCGCCCTGCTCGCCCGCCTCGGCTATCGCGTGGTGGCGGCGACCGGTCGTACCAACGAAGCGGACTACCTGAAGGGCCTGGGCGCCGCCGAGATCATCGACCGTCACGAACTCTCCGAACCGGGACGCCCGCTGGCCAAGGAGCGCTGGGTTGCTGCCATTGACTCGGTGGGCAGCCACACCCTGGCCAATGTCTGCGCCGGCCTGCGCGCGGATGGCGCCGTAGCCGCCTGCGGCCTGGCCCAGGGCATGGACTTCCCCGCCAGCGTGGCGCCCTTCATCCTGCGTGGCGTGAGCCTGCTGGGGATCAACAGCGTGACCCGCCCGCGGGCCGAACGCATCGAAGCCTGGGACCGCCTGGCGCGGGATCTGGACGTCAGTCAGCTGGACGCCATCACCCGCGAGATCGGCCTGGGCGATGCCATCGCCGTGGCCGGCGACCTGCTGGCCGGCAAGGTGCGCGGCCGCGTGGTGGTGAATGTGAACGCCTGATGCCAAAGGGCGCCGCTTAGGCGCCCTCTTCCAACAAGCCGGCCATGCGCTGCGCCAGGCTCCGCTGCCCGGCCAGCCGCTGGACGATCCTCTCGACGATTTCCACCCGCGCCGCCGCTCCCGCACGCATCTCACCCATGGCCTGCAGGGCTGCGGCGGATTTCTCCAGACCGGCGCGGGTGGAACCGCTCACATGCTCCATTCCCGCCCTGGCCTCTTCGGCGGCCTTCTGCAAGCCCTCGGCGATCAGGCGGATCTGCCCGCTGGACTCGTTCGCGCGCAGTGACAGGTTGCGTACCTCATCCGCCACCACCGCGAAGCCGCGGCCGTGGCTGCCAGCCCGTGCCGCCTCGATGGCGGCATTGAGCGCCAACAAATTGGTCTGTTTGGCGATGTCCTGGATGCTGCCGACAATGGCGCCGATACGCATGGACTGGCTGCCCAGCTCGTTGAACACCTGGCCGATATGCGCCATGTAGGCATCCAGCTCACTGATGGCGCCGGCTGTGGCCTGCATGCTCTCGGCACCGAGCTGCACCTTCTCGCCGGCCGCGCGGGCCAGGCTGTTGGCGTACTGCATGTCCGCCTCGCAATGGATGATGGCGTCTAGCAGCTCGCCCAGTGGTGCGTTCAGGTGGATGTGCAGGGCGGCTGGCGCCGGCTCCTGGTGGAGTTCGCTGACGACCTGGCGCGCCGGCTCGTACACCGGAACCTCGACCCGCACCTCGACCAGCCGAGGTGGCTGCAGGTGGTAAAGCGCACCACCTGCGGCGATGGCGATCAGGCCCAGGCCCAGCAGCCAGGCGCTGCTGGTGAGATGGGCGGACAGACAAAGAAGGCCGCCGCTGCCAAGCAGCAGTGCGGCCAGAAGATTGCGGGGCATGGGAAAGCACTCCTGTCAGGTCTGGGTCCGGATAGGGTGTGGGAGCGAATTCATTCGCGATGGGCAGCTCAGCTGCCCAATTGGCCTGAACAATGCAGGCCTGCGGCCTGCTTCGCGAATGAATTCGCTCCCACAAAAAGAGCAGGCAACGACGCCCGATCTCAGAACAGCGTCCAGGTGTAACTCAGGATCAGGCGGTTCTCGTCGATATCGGTGCGGTAGTTGGAGCGCGCGGTGACGTTGCGCACACGCATGCCCAGGCCCTTGAGGGTGCCGCTCTGGACGACGTAGCTGATGTCCAGGTCGCGCTCACGGTCCTTGCCCTCGAAGCCTTTGCCGGTATCGACGTTGTCACCGCTGATGTAGCGGGTGCTGGCCACCAGGCCGGGAATGCCGAGGGCGGCGAAGTCGTAGTCGTAGCGCACCTGCCAGGAACGTTCGTCGGCGAAGGCGAACTCGTAGGTCGGCACCTCGTTGCCCAGCGGGCTGACGTTGGCGAATACCCGAGGGAAGGAGCTGTCGCCGAAGATGGCCTGGTAGCCGACGAAGAAGGTGTGGCCGCCACGCTTGGCCGAAAACAGCGAGTAGAAGGCCTGGTTGTCGATTTCTCCGATGAGTTTCTTGCCGTCCTCGCTGGAGTCGAAGTAGCCGAGGTTGGCGCCCAGCACCCAGTCGCCCAGCGGCTCGCTGTGCTTGAGGCCGAAGAAGCGCTGGTCGTAGATGTCTTCCAGCTGGGCATACCAGGCGCTGAGCGTGGTGCGGCTGGAATTGAAGGCGTAGTCGGCGCCCGCGTAGTTGAACGCGTCGCTGAAGGCCTGGCGCTGCGGCAAGTGGCCGAGCATGGCCTGCATCTTGTCGTCGCCGGACTCGTTGCGCAGGCTGGTGGATTTCAGGTGGCCGCCCTGCAGGGTGAGGCCCGCGATCTCGTTAGAGGTGATGCTCGCGCCCTGGTAGCTGGGCGGCAGCAGGCGGATGTCACTGAACACCAGCACCGGCAGGTTGGGTTGCAGTTCGCCCACCTTCAGCTCGGTTTTCGACAGGCGCAGCTTCCCGGCCACCCCCAGTCGGCCGTAGTCGTCGGCGGCCCTGCCGTCCTCCTGCACCGGCAGCAGGCCGGTGTTGACCCGGTCCGGGCTGCTGTCGAGCTTGATGCCGAGGGTGCCGATAGCGTCGATGCCGAAGCCCACCGGGCCCGGGGTGTAGCCGGACTTGAAGTTGAGGATGAAACCCTGGGCCCACTCCTCGGCCTTGGACTGCTGGTTCGCGCCGACGATGTCAGAGTAATCGCGGCTGAAGTAGTAGTTGCGCGCCTGCAGGGTCGCGCTGGAATCCTCGATGAAACCGGACTCGGCGGCCTGGGCGAATCCGGCGCTCACGCCGGCGGAAAGCAGTACACAGAGTTTGCTTGTGTTGTGGGTCATGTCGTCACTCTTGTTTTTATAGGGACAAAACTCCCCCGCCGGCCCTCTTTCGGGGCCGTTGCACGCAAGTCGGGAGAGGTGTGGTGATGGCTGCGGACAGCTCCCGCAGCCATCACCGGGTTCGGTCAGGGATTGGCTTCGAGAGCCTCCTCCCCTTCCGGCGTTGCCTTGGGCACACGGCGCGCCTTCAGCAGCAGGTGGGCGAAGAGGCCGAAGATCAGCCCCCAGAAGGCCGCCGACAGTCCGAGGAAGGACATGCCGGAGGCCGTTACCAGGAAGGTCACCAGGGCCGCCTCGCGGTCATCCGGCACCGCCATGGAGCCGGCCAGCGCGCCGGCGATGGCGGCGAACAGGGCCAGCCCCGCAAGGGCCGCGACCAGTTCCTTGGGGAAGGCGCTGAAGATGGACACCAGGGTGGCGCCGAAGATGCCCAGCAGCAGGTAGCACAGCCCGCCGATCACCCCGGCCACATAGCGCTTGTCACGGTCCTCGTGGGATTCGCGACCGGTGCAGATGGCGGCAGTGATCGCGGCCAGGTTCAGGCCGTGGCAACCAAAGGGCGCCAGCAGCAGGCTACCCAGGGCACTGGCGGAAATGATCGGACTGGCCGGGGTCTGGTAACCGTCGTTGCGCAGCACGGCGATGCCCGGCACGAACTGTCCGGTGAGGGCCACCATCACCAGCGGCAGGGCGATGTTGAGCATCGCGTGCCAACTGAATTCCGGCTCGATCCACACGGGCGTGGCGAAGCCGATCACCAGGGCCGATGTGTTCAGCTCGCCCGCGACAAAGGCGAAGGCGCAGCCCACCACCAGCACCGCCATCACCGCGTAGCGCGGCAGCAGACGGCGGAACACCAGGTAGGTGACGAACATCGCCAGCACCATCGCCGGCTTATCCTTCAGCGAGACGAACAGCTGGGTGCCGAAGCTGAACAGGATGCCCGCCAGCATCGCCGCGGAAATGGCCGCCGGCAGTTTGCCGACGATGCGGTCGAAGGCGCCGGACAGCCCCACCAGCAGGATCAGCGCATTGGCCAGGATGTAAGCCCCGACTGCCTCGTTGAGGCTGATGTCCGGCAACATCGATACCAGCAGCGCCGAGCCGGGCGCTGACCAGGCGATCACGATGGGCACGCGAAAGCGCAGGCTGAGGGCGATGCCCAGCACCGCGCTGCCGATGGAGATGGCCCACACCCAGGACGACAGCACCTCGGCCGGCAGCCCGGCGCTCTTGGCGGCCTGGAAGATGATCGCCAGCGGGCCGGCATAGGAAATCACCGTGGCGATGAAGCCGGCCACCAGCGCGGACAGCGAGAAGTCCCTGAACAGACGGGTCATGATTTCGTTCCCTGCATCGTTCTATGTCTGGGCGCGCGCAACTGGGCGGCGGTGAAACCGGACATTTAGGCTCTGCTTTTTCCATCAGGCAAGGGGCGCCGCAGCACCCCTTGGCGGATCAGCCCTGTGCGGCGGCCGCCAGCGGCGCCGCCTTGGGCTCGCGCTGATGGACGAAGCACATGGCCAGGGCGGCGATGGCACCCGGAATGGCGAAGGCCATGAAGTTCAGTTGCAGCGGCAGGTTGATCCCCAGCAGCGCGCCGCCCAGCAGCGGGCCGACGATGGCGCCGTTGCGGCCGATGCCCGAAGCCCAGCCGAGGCCGGTGGAACGGAAGGCCAGGCCGTAGAATTGCGCGGCGGTGGCGTAGAGCAGGATCTGCGTGCCGATGGTGGTGGCGCCGGCTACGGCGATCAGCAGGTAGAGCACCGGGGTCGGGCTCTTGAAGCCCAGCAGGCTGATGGACAGGGCGGCGACGATGAAGAAGGCCACCACCACCCTGGGCAGGTTGAAGCGGTCGCCCAGCCAGCCACCGGCGATGGCGCCGAACATGCCGCCGAAGTTCAGGGCGAGCAGGAACGACAGGCTGGAGCCCAGGCTGTAGCCGGCGTTGGCCATCAGTTTCGGCAGCCAGGAGCTGAGCGCGTAAACCATCAGCAGGCAGCAGAAGAACGCCACCCAGAGCATCAGGGTGCGAATGCCACGGCCTTCGCGGAAGAGCTCCAGCACCGGGGCGCCCTGCACTTTCACTTCGTTCAGCACCAGTTCGTCCTGGTCGCCGATGGAAGCCTGCGGGTCGATGCGCTTGAGGATGGCGCGGGCCTGCTCGGTGCGACCCTGGCGCAGCAGGAAGCCCACGGATTCCGGCAGGTACCAGAGGATCAGCGGCAGCAGCAGGAGCGGTACCAGCGCGGCGAAGAACATGGCTTCCCAGCCGAAGCGCGGCAGCATGTAGATGCCGACGCCAGCGGACAGCATGCCGCCCACGGAATAGCCGCTGAACATGACGGCAACCAGGGTGCTGCGCAGTTTCTTCGGCGCGTACTCGTTCATCAGCGCCACCACGTTGGGCATCAGGCCGCCGATACCGAGGCCGGCGACGAAGCGACAGATGCCGAACTCGGTGGGCGAGCTGGCAAAGCCATTGAGCACGGTGAAGCCGGAGAAGAGCACGAAGCAGATGGCGATGCCCTTCTTGCGGCCGATCTTGTCGGCCAGGGAACCGAAGGTCAGGGCGCCGAACATCATGCCGAACAGCGCGTAACTGCCCAGGGCGCCGGCTTCCAGCGGGGTCAGGCCCCATTCCTTCATGAGCACCGGCAGGACCACGCCGTAGATGAACAGGTCGTAGCCATCGAAGATGAGCAGGAGTGCGCACCAGCACATGACCATCCAGTGGAAGGGCTTGAAGCGCGCGTTGTCGATGATCGCGTGTACGTCGATTTTTCGCATGGCATCTGTCTCTTGTTGTAATTGTCTAGAAACCGCTTGGACGGGCGCGTGACGGTGCCCGGCCGGTAAATTCGTCGCTGTGGATCTGATGGGTTTCGCAGGCTCTACCCATCCTGCGCAGGCCCTACGCGACTCAGGGGTCATTCGTAGGATGGGTAGAGCGGAGCGAAAGCCATCACGGTGATTGTCAGCCCAGGTCACCTCCGCCCACCGGCAGGGTCACGCCGGTGATGTAGCTGGCTTCGTCGGAGGCGAGGAAGAGGATCGCCCCCACTTGTTCGTCGATGGTTCCGTAGCGCTTCATCAGGCTGCTATCGATGGTCTGGTCGACGATCTGCTGGTACCAGACCTTCTCCTCTTCGCTCTGCTGCGCGCTGTTGCGCGGGATGCGGCGTGGCGGCGCTTCGGTGCCGCCCGGTGCGGTGGCGTTGACGCGGATGCCGCGCCCGGCGTTCTCGAAGGCCAGGCAGGCGGTCAGGGCATTCACCCCCCCCTTGGCGGCGCCGTAGGGCACGCGGTTCACCCCGCGGGTGGCGATGGAAGACACGTTGACGATGGCGCCCGCGCCCTGCTCCAGCATGTGCGGCAGCGCGGCGTGGCAGCACCAGAGGGTGGGGAACAGCGAACGGCGCACTTCGGCCTCGATCTCGTGTTCCTGGTAGTGCTCGTAGGGCTTGGCCCAGATAGTCCCGCCCACGTTGTTGATGAGGATGTCCAGCCGGCCGAAGTGCTCCACTGCGGCGGCGGCGACGCGATGGCATTCGGCGAACCGCTCGAGGTCGGCGGTCAGGGCCAGCATCCCGCTGTCCGGGCCCAGCTCGTCCTGCAGCTCGAAGACCAGCTCGGAACGGTCCACGGCAACCACCCGTGCACCCTCCTCCACCAGCCGCTCGGCCACGCGGCGGCCGATGCCCTGCGCCGCGCCGGTGACCAGCGCGACCTTGTCCTGGAATCTCTTGTTCATAGCAGCCTCTGCAAAATGGCTCGTGGCAACGCAATGCCCGTAGGAGCGAGCTTGCTCGCGAATGGCCACACTCGGATCCTTCGCGAGCAAGCTCGCTCCTACAGGGAATCGAGCGGGCTCAAGCCGCGCTGGCGGCGAACTTCTCGTAGTAGAAGTTCGCGGGCGAGATGCCCTGCTCGCGGATGTACTGGCTGACCGCCTCGACCATGGGCGGCGGGCCGCACAGGTACACGTCCACATCGCCGTCGTTGAGGTGCCTGGGCTCGATGTGCTGGGTCACGTAGCCCTTCTGCGGATAGCTGCTTTCCGGGTTGGCCACGCAGGCGCTGTAGGTGAAGTTGGGAATGCGCGCGGCAAAGTCTTCGAGCTTGTCCATCTCCACCAGGTCGAAGTCATTGGTCACGCCGTAGATCAGGTGCAGCGGGTGTTCGCTGCCTTCTTCGGCGATCTTCTCCAGCATCGCGGTGAAGGGCGCGAGACCGGTGCCGCCGGCCAGCAACAGCAGCGGACGACGGATGTCGCGCAGGTAGAAGCTGCCCAGCGGACCGGTCAGGGACATGCTGTCGCCGGCCTTGGCCAGACCGGTGAGGAAGCTGCTCATCAGGCCGCCCGGCACATTGCGGATCAGGAAACTGACCTCGCCGTCCTTCTGCAAGGAGCTGAAGGAATAGGCGCGGGTCTGCTCGCTGCCCGGCACTTTCAGGTTCACGTACTGGCCCGGCAGGAAGGCCAGCTTGCTCAGGGATTCGCCCTTGATGGACAGCGAGATGGTGCTGTCGGAGAGCTGGCGCACGGCACTGATGCTCGCCTCGAAACTCGCCTGCTGGGTCTTGCAGACGTCGGAGGAAGCCGGCACCCGCACCACGCAATCGCTCTCGGCGCGCATCTGGCAGGTGAGCACGTAGCCCTGGGCGGCCTCTTCCTCGCTCAGTGCATCTTCGATGTAGTCCTGGCCCAGGTCGTAGCGGCCGGCTTCGGCGAAGCACTTGCAGGTGCCGCAGGCGCCGTCGCGGCAGTCCAGCGGAATGTTGATGCCCTGGCGATAGGCCGCATCGGCCACGGTTTCGCTGGGGTTGGCGTCGATGAAGCGGGTGACGCCGTCTTCGAAGGTCAGTGCGATCTTGTGAGTCATGACCGGGCCCTCAGATGTGATAGATGTCGATGACCTGGCGCACGTAGTCGTTCTTCAGAACGACTTTCTTCGCCTTGATCAGGGGGCTCTCGCCGCGCACGTCGAGGGTGTAGAAGCTGGTGCCGAAGTAGCTGTCCACGGTCTTGTAGCGGAAGCTCAGGGTGTGCCAGTTGAAGCGCACCTTGCACTGCCCATCGACCACTTCGAGGATCTCGATGTTGCTGATGTTGTGGGAGGTGCGGGTGTCCGGCATGGTCGCGCTGGAACGCTCGGTCTTGATGCGGAACACGCGGTCTTCCAGGCCGCCACGGTTGCCGTACCAGATCAGCGAGATTTCGGTCTGCGGGTCGGTGGTCAGCTCGTCGCGGTCGTCCCAGGACGGCATCCAGAAGCTGGCGTCGCTGGCGTACAGCTCCAGCCAGTTGTCCCAGTCCTTGTCGTCCAGGTAGCGCGCTTCGCGATAGAGGAAGTCGCGCACGGCGTCGTAGGAAATGCTCATTGCACGGCCTCCACGGGAATCAGTTGCTGCTCGGCTGCTGCGGCCTTGATCATGGTTTCCTGCCAGTACTTGTGCTGCAGCACGAACAGGCCTTCGTCTTCGGTGCGCACACCGGAGAGCAGCGGGTGCAGGTCGATCTCCCGGGCGGCCTCGTCAGCGCCTTCGACCCAGTGTGCGGCACCGCGGGACATGTCGTTCCAGCCACGGCTGCCCTGGTAACCCAGCTGGCAGGAGCGGAATTCTTCCAGATCGTCCGGCGTGGCCATGCCGCTGACGTTGAAGAAATCCTCGTACTGACGGATGCGCTTGGCGCGGGCGTCACTGCTCTCGCCTTTCGGCGCGATGCAGTAGATGGTGATTTCGGTGCGGTCGACGGAGATCGGCCGGGCGATGCGGATCTGCGAGCTGAACTGGTCCATCAGGTAGACGTTCGGGTACAGGCAGAGGTTGCGCGAGTTCTGGATCATCCAGTCGGCGCGGGCCTGGCCGAAGTCGCGCGCCAGTTCGTCGCGGCGCTCGTAGAGCGGACGGTCTTCCGGGTTGGCCCAGCGGGTCCAGAGCAGCAGATGGCCGTGGTCGAAGGAGTAGAAGCCGCCGCCGTTCTTGGCCCAGCTGCCGGCGCTCATGGTCTTGATCTCTTCACCCGCCTCGCGCTGCTTGCGCTGGTTCTGGGTCGCAGCGTAGTTCCAATGCACCGAGCTCACGTGGTAGCCGTCGGCGCCGTTCTCGGCGGTCAGCTTCCAGTTGCCTTCGTAGATGTAGCTGGAGGAACCGCGCAGCACTTCCAGGCCCTCGGGGGACTGGTCGACGATCATGTCGATGATCTTGGCGGACTCGCCCAGGTGCTCGACCAGGGGCTTCACATCGGGGTTCAGGCTGCCGAAGAGGAAGCCGCGATAGGACTCGAAGCGGGCCACTTTCGTCAGGTCGTGAGAGCCTTCGCAGTTGAAGCTGGACGGGTAGCCGGCTTCGGCCGGGTCCTTCACTTTCAGCAGCTTGCCGGAGTTGTTGAAGGTCCAGCCATGGAAGGGGCAGGTATAGGACGAGCGGTTACCGCTCTTGTGGCGGCACAGCTGGGCGCCACGGTGGCTGCAGGCATTGAGGAAGGCATTGAGCTCACCGTCTTTGTTGCGCGCGATGAAGATCGGCTGGCGCCCCATGTTGAGGGTGATGTAGTCGTTCTTCTCGGGAATCTGGCTCTCGTGGGCGAGATAGATCCAGTTGCCTTCGAAGATGTGCTTCATTTCCAGTTCGAACAGACGAGGATCAGTGAACATCTCCCGCTTGCAGCGGTAGACGCCCTTCTCTTTGTCATCCTCGAGCAGCGATTGCAGGAAATCGAATCCCAGGGACATGGCCAGGGCCTCCGTTGTTATTGTTCAGGCCAGGTCAGGTTAGGGATGTTGGGGGTAACGGTAATATCCGCTTTTTGCAGATCGCTATCCGTTTTTTGCAGGGTGGTGGTAGTTGTCAGGAAAAGCCCGCAGGGGCCGGCCATGGGGCTCTAGCGATGGACTCGTGCTACAGCCCGCGCCGCTTCAGCGTGTCGGACGGCAGCTCACCGAACAGGCCCTTGTAGCTCTCGGAGAAACGCCCAAGGTGCAGGAAGCCATAGTCCAGCGCCAGCTCGGTGACATTGCGCACGTTGCAGCTGGGGTCGGCCAGGCAGGCGCGGATGCGCTCCAGCTTCTTCTGGCGGATGTAGTGCTTGGGCGTGGTGCCCAGGTGGCGCTCGAACAGCGCGTAGAGGGAACGCAGGCTCATGCTGGCCTGACGGGCCAGGCATTCGCTGCTGATGTCCTGTTTCAGGTTGTGCTCGATGTAGGCCAGGATGCGTTCGAAGGAGGCCTCCTGGCAGCCCAGGCTCTCGCGGCAGACGTTGGTCTTCATCAGGCTGAGCATCTTGCTGGCGACGATCTGCGCGTAGTGTTCCTGCACCCTTGGCAGCGCATCGCTGGCCTCGGCTTCCTGGCAGACCATGGCCAGCAGGTTGACAAAGCCTTCCAGTTCTTCGAGCCGGTAGTTGTTCTGCAAAAAGCGCACGCCTGGGGTCGGACGCTGCCAGCGCTGTTCCTCGCAGATGCTTTCCAGCAGGGTGGTCGGCATCTTCAGGATGAATTTCTCGCAGTCATCCGAGTACGTCAGGTCCACCGGGTCGTCGGGGTTGATCAGCAAGAGTTCGCCAGGCGCCAGGTAGTGCTCCTGCTTGTGGCCGCGCCAGAGGCAATGGCCGCTGAGGAGAATCTGCAGGTGGTAGATGGTTTCCAGCGCCGGCGAGGTGACGCGCACCGCGCCACCGTAGCTGATGCGGCAGAGGTCCAGGTTGGCGAACTTGCGGTGGTTGAGGCTGGCCTGCGGATGGCCGGCGGAAGGCAGCCGGATGCAGTGTGAACCGACATGCTGATTCACATATCCGGACACGGCATAGGGGTCCGCACGCTCGAACACCCTACTGCGATCACTCAGCAGGCGACTATCCATGGATCAGGCACTCTTGTCGTTGTTGTAAGTCGCGGGCGTCATGCCGGTTGGCAAGCGCGCGCGATCTGTATTTCCGGATTCTATGTGAGCCGTTTCCTACATGCCCACGACGGAGATAAACGGTTACAGATGAGCCGGCAAGGTTGCGCCGACCTTACGGAGAGCGCCCATAGGGTTCAATTCGATAATCGGCAAAGCGTTCGATTATCGAACGAATCCTGCAGGTATTGCGCTTGCCGCTCTCTTGTGGGGGCGAATTCATTCGCCAAGGGCGGCGCAGCTGCCCCGAAGAACACCTCAAGGCAGGCCTGCGGCCTGCATAGCGAATGAATTCGCCCCCACGGGAAAAGCATACCGTCGATCAGTGAAACAGCCGCGTACTCAGGTCCTTGCTGGCCTCCAGCAGCGCCGGCAGGAAGCGGGTTTCCAGTTCCTGGCGGCTGATACGGCCGACGTGGGTGCCCACGTTCAGCGCGGCCAGCACCTGGCCGGCGGCATCGCGCACCGGCACGGCCACCGAGCGCAGGCCCATTTCCAGTTCCTGGTCGATGATCACCCAGCCCTGGCGTCGGATTTCCGCGATGCTGGCGCGCAGCCCCTCGGCGGTGTGCACGGTGCGGCTGGTCTTCACCTGCAGGTCGGCGTGTTCGAGGTAGTCGTCCAGCGCGGCGTCATCCAGCGCGGCGAGGAGGATGCGGCCCATGGAGGTGCAGTAGGCCGGCAGGCGGCTGCCAACGCTGAGGTCCACGGAGATCAGCCGGTTGGGCGTGGCCGAACGGGCGATGTAGAGGATCTCGTCCCCTTCCAGGGTGGCCATGGAGCAGGCTTCGTGGAGCTGGTCGCTGAGGCGGTCGAGGATCGGCTGGGCGGTAACCGCCAGCGGGGTCGAGGACAGGTAAGCATGGCCCAGGGTCAGCACCTTGGGCAGCAGCGAATAGGTGCGCCCGTCGGTGGTGACGTAGCCCAGCTTCATCAGCGTGTGCAGGCAGCGACGCACGGCGGCGCGGGGAATCTCGGTGCGGTGGCTGATCTGGGCGATGGTCAGGTGGCGTTTGCGCTCCTGGAACGCATGGATCACCGCCAGCCCCCGGGCCAGGGAAGTCATGAAGTTGGGGTCGCCGGTAAAGGCTTCGATGCGCTTGGCCGGCGAAGCGATGATCGGTGGGGCAAGGGGCGGCAACGGGGAACGTAGTTCGTCGGTCATCTTGTTGTCCTTGGTGGATCGCAGACAGATCAGGCGCGGCCGATTATCGAACCAAAGTTCGATAATCGCAATTGACCCTGACGCCCCCGGCTCTTACTTTGGCCCCAGCCTTGCGGCGCCCCGGTTTGATCAGGTACCTCGGCGCCAGGCGACGGCTCTGCTCATGAGGCGCAGCCGGAATCCCCCCACCGCGGCAAACGTCAACACCCCGGCGTGCCATGTGGGGGCGACTGAAATCGCCCCCACAATTCCCTCCCCTAAAGCAGCTTGCACACCTTGTCGAAAGTCCAGGCGCGAACAGCGCACTCTACGGCTGCAGTGTTTCCAGCTGCTGCAACCGGCTGCGGGTGCGGGAGAAATCCATATGGGGTTTGCCCCGGCACAGCTCGTCGAGACTGTGCTCGCTGGCCAGCAGCAGGTGGATGCCGGCGTCGTAGGCGATGTCGATCAGATTGACGAAGCGCTGCTGCACGTCGATGGCTTCCTCGCCCAGGCATGGCACGCCGCTGATGGCGAGCTGCGCGAAGCGCTGGCTGAGCCAGAGGAAGTCGGCGCTGGAATGCGGGCGCCGGCACAGTTCGTCGAAGTCCAGCCAGGCGCGCTCGCCTTCCAGTGCCCGTACCGGCAGTGGATGGTGATGGACCGCCACATCCACATCGCGCGCGGCGTCCGGCGTCAGCCCCAGTTGCTGGTCGATCCAGCCATCGGCGAAACCCGACGCCGGCCAGCAGTAACGGCCCCAGGCTTCCAGCACGCCGCGACGCTGGCGGTAATCCTCGCCGCCATCGAGGTTGAGCACCTCGAAGCGTTTTTCGATCAGGCTGATGGCCGGCTTGAAACGCTCGCGGTAGAGCGGATTCGGACAGAGCCCGTGCGGATGGTAGTTGGAGGTGCAGACCAGGCCCACGCCCTCCTCCACCAGCACTTTGAGCAGGCGCCCGAGAAGCACGGCGTCGCCTATATCGTGGACGTGGAATTCGTCGAAACACAGCAGCCGCGTTTCTTCGGCCAGTGCCCGTGCGGCCAGGGCCAGAGGGTCGGTTTGCCCGGCGAAATCGCGCATGCGCCCCTGCAGTTCCTGGAGGAAGGCGTGGAAATGCACGCGACGCTTGGCGGCAAGCGGCGCGGCGGCGAAGAAGGCATCCATCACGAAGCTCTTGCCGCGCCCCACTCCACCCCAGAGGTAGAGGCCGGCGGGCGGGCGCCGCAACCAGCCTTTCTTCCCCGCCAGAAACGACTCCAGCCATTGCCCGAGACGGCCAATGGCTGTGCGTTGCGCCGCATCAGCCCGGTAACCGCGGGCCTCCAGCAGCGCGTCGAAGTGCCGTTCGATGCGCTGGCCAGCAGGCTCGCTCAGCGCATCGAACGCGGGTTCGGCTTCCTTAGAAGTCAAAGAACACCGTTTCCCCTTCGCCCTGGATACGGATGTCGAAGCGGTAGGCCAGCTTGCCGTCCACCTCGCAGCGGCGCGCCACCAGGGTTTCGCGGCGTTGCGGTTGTTCAATCAGGTTGAGCACCGGGTCGACGGCGTTGGCGGCGGCCTCGTCGTCGAAGTAGATACGCGTCTGCAGGTGGATGTTGATGCCACGGGCGAACAGCGACACGTTGATGTGCGGCGCCATGGGCACGCCGGCGGCGTTCTTCACCACGCCCGGTTTGATGGTGTGCAGGGTCCACTCACCGGCATCGAAGGTGGTGGCGGTGCGGCCGAAGCTGTTGAACGGCTTTTCCAGGTCGAAGGCGGTGTCGTAGACGCCTTCGTGGTTGGCTTGCCAGAACTCCAGGAAGGAGTCGCGCACCAGGTGGCCGTTGCCGTCATAGACATTGCCCAGCAGCAGGATGTGCTCGCCGGGGGCGTCGGCCCTGGCCATCTGGTTCCAGATTTCCTGGCTGCGGGTCGGGTTGCCGGCCGCTTCCAGGGCCAGGCCGATGTGCACGTAGGGGCCGGCAGTCTGCGAAGGGGTTTCCGGCAGCAGTTCGATAGGCATTCGCGTATCTCCTCAGCGGTTTTCGAAGTGGGTCTTGCGCTGGCCGCGCAGGACGATGTCGAAGCGGTACGCCAGGCAATCCATGGGATTGGCGTTGCTCATGTCGAGCTTGGCGATCAGCGTCTGAACCGCGTCGGGGTTGGCGATGCTCTTGACGATGGGGCACATCGGGATGAGCGGATCACCTTCGAAATACAGCTGGGTGATCAGGCGGGTGGAGATGGACGGCCCGCTGATGGAGAAATGGATGTGCGCCGGGCGCCAGTCGTTCGGGCCGTTGCGCCAGGGGTACGGGCCCGGCTTGATGGTGCGGAAGATGTAGCGGCCTTCGCTGTCGGTCAGGGCACGGCCGACACCGCCGAAGTTCGGATCGAGCGGCGCCAGGTAGCGGTCGTTCTTGTGGCGGTAGCGGCCGCCGGCGTTGGCCTGCCACATCTCCACCAGGGTGTGGGGAACCGGCTTGCCGTACTGGTCCATGACGCGGCCGGAAACGATGATGCGCTCGCCGATGGGCAGCCCGCCGTGGTTGAAGTTGAGCAGCAGGTCGTTGTCGTGCTCTCCCATCTTCAGGTGGGAGAAATCAGGGCCGCTGGTTTCGGAGACGGACTGCGGAATGCTCACCAGCGCCTGGCGCGGGGAACGGGCAATGGACGTCTTGTAGTCGGGGGTCAGGGCCTTGGGGTGCCAGTTTCGGTCACGAATGACGAAGCGGCTGGTTTCCGCATCGGACATTAGAGTTTCCTCTTGTTGGATTTGTCGGACGGCCAGCGAAAACCACTGTGCTCGGTGAGGCTGTGTTGAAAGCGGCCTGACCTTCGCTCGTGACGTTTTCGAACAACCTGCGAAATTGCCGTCGCAGTTTCATCCAGCAGAGGCCGGCAGAAAATTGAAATCCTTCCGCCAATCCATAACCTGATGGTTATGCGAGACGCCCCTCGCGATAGTCCCGTGCCGCCTCGCGCAGGGTCTCCACCGCCCATTGCGCCGCCAGGGAAAGCGGCAGCGAGGCGTTGCTGCAGATCCCCACCGAACCGCCGGGTTCCTTGAAACCCAGGTCCAGTTCCACCAGTTCGCCACTGGCCAGGTCCAGGCGCACCGCATCCAGGGGGGCGATCCAGACGGCATCGCCGCTCTGCACATAGCGCCGGCTCAGGGCCAGGGACAGGGTTTCCAGGCGTTGGCGTGGCGGGCTGATGCCGCTCTGCACGAAGAATCCGTCGGCATGCTTGCGAATGGTGGTGCCGGCCAGCGGCAGCACCAGGGGGAAGCCCTCCAGGGAGCGGCGGTCAGCGCCCTCCTCCAGCAGCGGATGCCCGGCACGAACCACCAGGGTCATGGATTCGCTGTACAGGTGCTCGAAGGTCAGGCCCTGGATTTCCGGGTTGTCGGCCATCCGCCCGACCACCAGGTCCAGCTCGCCCACTCGCAGCTGCGACAGCAGATAGGCGCCGGGGCCGGTGAGCACGCTGACTGCCAGCGAGGGATGCTGCCGATGCAGGCGCCGCACCATCTCCGGCACCAGCAGGCCTTCCACGGTGGAGAGCACGCCGAGCCGCACGCTGCCGGCGGCGTACTCGCCTTCGCGCAGGCTGTTGACCCCATCGCGCAGGGCCTGGACGCACGGGCCGGCGTAACGCATGAAGGCCAGCCCGGCCTCGGTCAGGCTGGCGCCGCTCTTGCCGCGGTCGAACAGGGTGGCGTCGAGGACTTCCTCCAGCTCCTTGAGGGTCTTGGAGATGGCCGGCTGGCTCACCGCCAACTGGTCGGCGGCGCGGGCCAGGCTGCCCTGGCGCGCCACTTCGAGGAAGCACAGCAGATGGCGGAATTTGATGCGGTTATCGATGTTCAACGGCAGGTCCTGTGGCGGCTGGCCTGCGAAGGCTAGCTCAAGGACGGGGCCCCGAACACCCGGGGAGGCGCTGAGCGACCTTTCCCGACAGCGCCACCCGGCCGAAGCGCGCGCCGGGGTCCAGCGCGGTGATTGCCAGCAGACGGTCCATGCGTACGGAGCAAGGGCCATCCTCCACCTCCAGCACGAAGAATTCTTCCTTCTCCGCGCTGGTGTGGGTGGTCAGCGCCCTGGCCTCGAATCCGCCACCGCCCACCAGCTCCACCCTCACCAGGTAGCGGTACAGGCAGGCGATTTCCAGCAGATCGTGCAGGTCGCAGTCCAGAGGCTGATACAGGGCGGTCTCCTCGGCCACCTTGCAATGGGTATCGAAGACTTTCACCTGCATTCGCCCCCTCCTCACTTCAGGTCAGCAATGGCGGCGCCGAAGTTGATGTGCAGCACCTTGCCATCCACCACCAGGGCAGGAACCGACTGCACGCCGGCGGCTTCGGCCTCGGCGACGCGGGCGGGCGCTTCGCCCAGGTGCACCACCTCCACGTTCACCTCGGGGGCAAGCAGGTTGAGCAGGGTCTGTTCGGCGGATACGCAGACTGGGCAGCCAGCGTGGTAGTAACGAGCAGTAGTCATTTTCGTCTCTCCCGATCAGCTAGTATCGAATCGATACATTGATCAGGTTACCCAGGGCCAGCCCTTTGTCAACATGGTTTTTACTCGATACTATCTGCTGACGGAGGTGAACATGACCGACCTATTCGACCTGTTCGAACGACTCACCAGCCTGATGCGCATCTGGCACCGCGAGCATCCACAGCTGGCGGACGTGCAGCCCGTGCAGCTCAGCGCCCTGGAATACCTGGCACGCTGCAACCGCTACTCGGACACGCCGCTGGCGGTGACCGAGTACCTGGGGCTGACCAAGGGGACGGTGTCGCAATCGCTGAAGGCCCTGGAAGCCAAGGGCCTGATCGAAAAACGCCAGGATCAGCAGGACAAGCGCAGCGTGCACCTGGTGCTGACGCCGGCTGCGCGCGAATTGCTCGGCGCAGTCACGCCCCCGGAATTCCTCATCAACGCAGTGGCGGAGATGGGCGCGGATGCCGCGGAACTGGAACGGCTGCTGGCCGAATTGCTGCGCACCGTTCAGCGTCAGGCGGATGTGCCCGGCTTCGGCCTGTGCAAGACCTGCCGCTTCCACCAGCAGCGGGACGGCGAACCGTTCTGCGGGCTGACCCGGGAGCCCCTGGCCCGCCCGTCCATCGAACTCATCTGCCGCGAGCACCAGCCCCGCGAGGAAGTGGCCTGATCAGGCCCTCTGGTCGTCGAGGTACTGCCGCGCCTTGAGACCGACAAAGCGCCGGCCGGGGTTGTCGCCCTCGGCCCATTCTTCCGGGCTGAACAGTTCGAACAGGCCCACCTTCACCAGGGTTGGCACGGCCAGTTCCAGTTCACGCTCCACCTCTCCCCGCTCGCCTTCGTTGTAACGCCTGACGTTCTGCAGCATTGCCGCCACGGTGCCGGTCTGCACCCGGCTGCCATCCTTGAGGGTCACCGCGGGCAAGTGCTCGCCCGCCGCCAGGATGCGGCCATTGACACGGGCGAGATCGGGATTGGAATCGTTCATGGGATTTGCTCCTTGCAGGTTGTCCGCGCAGACATCGCGCCCCTCCAAGATGGGGGCGCGATGGCGACAGACAAGGGCTTCCCTGCCCCGCGCAACTCAGGCGATCTTCTTGAAGAGCTCGCGGCCGTGGTCCAGGTACTGGTCAACCAGCCACTTGCCGTGGGCGATGGAGGCGTGCTGAGCCTTCTCCAGATCGGAGAGGAAGGCGTACTTCACCGGCAGCGCGAAGCGGCGGGTGCTCTCGCCTTCAGGGGAGATGATGTGGCAGCCGGCAGCCCAGGGCGTGGGGAGGCCCGGATGCTCGAAGACGTCGGCGACAATCACATGGTCGCGGTGAACGCATTGCAGGGTGCTCATGGTGTCTACCTCTTTGTTGAAGGCCCGGAGCCACGGGGTCGGCCGGCCCAACGGGCGTGCGTTGAAGGTTCAACTGAAGGTCGGCGCATGTCTTGCCTTGCTCACTTCCGGATATAGCACAGGAGGTTCTGCACAACCTTGCATCTGACGAAGGGTCGCGCCATTGGCCTGCCGAGTTTCCCCGGAATTGGCTATTCGGCCGGGACCTGCGGCCGGCTAACTTGCGCCCTTGCGCATATCCCGCGATCCGATGCCCGCAAGGCGAAGGCCGCCCTGGAAGCGCTTCGACGCGGGTTTCGCGTCTTCACTACGAAGGATTGCGGTATTTTTCTGCCATTCCCCCGCCGGAGCCATGCATGGAACTGCACATCGTCATCCAGGGCAGCAAGGACCTGTCCGGGCAGTTGTATCGCCAGTTGCGCGAGGCCATCGAATCCGGGCGCCTCAAGGCGGGCACCCGGCTGCCGCCGAGCCGCCTGCTGGCCGAGCAACTGGGTATCTCGCGCAAGACGGTGGCGGACACCTATGCCCTGCTCACCTACGACAACCTGCTCGTTGGCAAGGTGGGTTCGGGCACCTTCGTCAATGCCCGGGCCGTCGGCCAGGACCGCAAGCAGGGCCACGAATCGCTGGCCAGTGCGGCGATCATCTCCAAATGGCACAACATCTCCACCGACCTGGGCCATCCGCCCGTGGGCGCGATACTGCGCTACGACTTCATCGGCGGCGCCACCAACCGCAACCAGTTCCCCCAGGACGACTGGCGCCGCTGCGCCCAGCACGCCCTGCGCCAGACCGCGAAATCCCGCGGGTTCTACAGCCAGCCCGCCGGCCTGCCCGCCTTGCGTGACGCCATTGCCCGGCATGTGGCGTTCTCCCGTGGAGTGCACTGCAACCCCGAGGATGTGCTGGTCTCTCACGGCGCCCAGCAGGCCCTGGATCTGCTCACCCGAGTGCTGGTGGAACCGGGCTGCAGCGTGGCAGTGGAAGACCCCGGCTACCCGCCGGCGCGGCAGCTCTTCGCGGCCCAGGGCGCCGAGGTGATTGGTGTACCGGTGGATGCAGAAGGCATCTGCGTTGACGCCATACCGGAGCACGTGCGCCTGATCTACGTGACCCCCTCGCACCAGTTCCCCCTCGGCATGCCCATGAGCCAGGCACGGCGCGAGGCGCTGCTGGAGAAAGCCCTGCGTATCGGGGCGGTGATCATCGAAGACGACTACGACTGCGAGTTCCGCTACGAAGGCCGGCCCTGCGACACCCTGCAGAGCCTCGACAGCCGGGGCGCGGTGGCCTATGTCGGGACCTTCTCCAAATCCCTGCAGCCCGAGCTGCGCCTGGGCTACTGCATCCTGCCGCCGGCGCTGGTCGAAGCCGTCACCGCCGCCAAGCAGATCACCGACTGGCACTGTTCCACCCTCACCCAGTGGACCCTGGCCAAGTTCATCGACGACGGCTGCCTGCAGAAGCACATCCGCCGCTGCCATGCCATCTACGCCAGCCGACGCGAGCGCATTCTCGCTCGCTTCAACGGCGACCTGGCGCGCTGGTTCGAACTGGTGCCCTCGGTGGCCGGCTTCCACCTCGCCGTCCAGGCCAGGGTGCCGCTGGACATCCCGCTGCTGGTGGAGCTGGCACGCAAGCTGGATGTCGGGCTCTACCCGCTGGCCGGATTCTCCTACCAGGTGCCGCCGCGCAACGGCCTGTTCCTCGGCTACGGCGCCATCGAAACCCTGGACCTCGACCCGGCGCTGGACCGGGTGCGGGATGTCCTGGAGCAGATGGCGTAGGGAGCGGCAAAAATCCTTTAGGGGCGAATTCATTCGCCAAGCAGGACGCAGTCCTGCCGTAGGTTGGTCCGGGCCACGCTGGTCGAGGAACGAGGCCCAACGTGGCCAGGCCAAGGCGCCGAAGCGTTGGGTTTCGCTGCGCTCTACGCCAACCTACCCAAGCCGCCTCACCCTGACGCGCCCCCTATATGCAATTTCAACCGCGATGCGGGACCCATTCGCGAATGAATTCGCCCCGACAAGAGCGTCTTTCACAGAATGAAAAGGGGCTGAATACGTCAGCCCCTTTCTTCAACTGCCCCGGTCGATCAGCCGCGATCGCGCCAGATGGTCTGCACGTTGAGGAACTCGCGCAGGCCGAAGTGGGACAGCTCGCGGCCGTAGCCGCTTTTCTTCACGCCACCGATCGGTACGCGCGGGTCGGAAGCGGTGAAGCCGTTGATGAACACCGCGCCGCTGACGATGCGCCGGGCCAGTTTCTGCGCCCTGGCCGCGTCGGTGGTCCAGAGCGCGCCACCCAAGCCGAATTCGCTGTCGTTGGCCAGTTCCACGGCATGCTCGGCATCGCGGGCGACGATCAGCGAGGCCACCGGGCCGAAGATTTCCTTGCGAAAAGCGGTCATCTCCGGGGTCACGCCTGCCAGCACGGTGGGCGCGTAGTAGTTGCCTTCACCTTCGAGCTTGTGGCCACCCAGCAGCAGGGTCGCGCCTTCGGCCAGGGTGGCCTGGACCTGGCCATCGAGTTCGTCGCGCAGGTCGAAGCGGGCCATGGGTCCGATGAAGGTGGAGTCAGCCTGGGGATCGCCGATCTGCAGCGCCTTGACCGCCGCCACGAAGCGCTCGGTGAAGGCTTCGGCGATGGGGGCTTCGAGGATGATGCGCTTGGCGGCGATGCACACCTGGCCGGCGTTGTTGAAGCGACTGGTGACCGCAGCCTTCACGGCCTGGTCCAGATCGGCGTCGGCCAGCACGATGAACGGGTCGGAACCGCCCAGCTCCAGCACGCACTTCTTCAGTGCCGCACCGGCCTGGGCCGCGATGGCTGCACCGGCGCCGACGCTACCGGTCACCGCCACCATGGCGATACGCGGGTCGGCGATGGCCACGGAAACCAGCGGCGGCTCGACGTTGATCACCTCGAACACGCCTTCCGGCAGGCCGGCTTCAGCCCAGACGGAGGCCAGCAGGCGGGCGCAGCCCATCACGTTGGGGGCGTGCTTGAGCACATAGCTGTTGCCGCCGAAGATGATCGGCACCGCGCCGCGCATGACCTGCCACACCGGGAAGTTCCAGGGCATCACGGCCAGCACCGGGCCCAGCGGCAGGTAGGCAACCACGGCCTTGTTGTCCTCCACCAGGGTCGGCTCGTCCGCGACCATGGCCGGGCCGTGCTCGGCGTACCACTCACAGAGCCTGGCGCATTTCTCGACCTCGCCACGGGACTGGCTGATCGGCATGCCCATCTCGGTGGTGGTCATCCGCGCCATGGCTTCGGCGTTGGCGCGCAGGGCACTGGCCATGCGCACCAACGCAGCGCTGCGCTCCTCGATGCTGAACTGGCTCCACGCCGCGAAACCACGCTGGCTGGACGCCAGGCTGGCTTCGAGGGCAGCGGCATCCTGGTAGGGATAGCGGGCAATTTCTTCGCCGGTGGCGGGGTTACGGGAGATGGCGGCTGGCGTAGTCATGCTGTCCTCGTTGTACGTGAGAGCCGGTCAGGGCTCGCGATCAGTCTTGCGGCGAAATTAAGGCAGCGACCGATTCACGTAAAACGAATAATCCAGAAGAAAGTATTCACAAAAAGAGAATAGCCAAGGCTGAACTCAATGACCTTCGCAGGCAGCTGTAGGAGCGAGCTTGCTCGCGAAAGGTTCTATCCCAACGCAACAGGGGCGGACGTCCTTCATCGCCGTCGGTGGATGGAAAGGCGCCATCCACCCTTGTATCTACATAACAGCGGCCAACCGACTCGTCCGCCTATGACCGCGCGTCAGCGGCCAGTTGCGGTGTTCCGCATCGGGCGCCTCGGTGGTGACCACGTACACGCGCTGTTCATGGCCGTGGCGCAGCAGCACGCATTGCAGTGACTGGCCGTCTTCCACGTCGAACCAACGCGGTTCGCCGTCACGGGTCATCTCCATGAAGCGCTCCACCCGTGCCAGCACCGTGGCGGGGCTGTAGCGGTCCCAGCCTTTGGGCAGCACATCGCCCCCCGGCAGCCAGCCGGTCGCCGGAAGCTCGCCACGTTCCCGGCTGCGGCGTCCCCAGGGAATCCACACGACGCCGCGCTGCGGGTCATGGATGGGCAATGCCGCGTCACTGTCGGGGTAATTGATGAGTTGCCGGCTCCCTGCGGCGGTGTAGAGCCCACTGACCTGCACTGCATGACACATGACTGCCTCCCCTAGCCGAAGCAATTGTCATCGTTGCCAGTACCACTGATCCGGGGCCGGGCGTTGGCGAATCTGTAGTTTTTATCCGGCCCCTGAGGCCTGAGTTTCGTGACCTGGCAACTGCCGTCAAGGTGGCATCCGGGCGGCATTGACAGGAGGGCAAGGGACGCGACGAAACGTGCCCCCGGTGTCCTCTATGGCAAACGGCGGTGCCATTGACGCAATTTTGACTCCACTCGATTCGCCGGGTGTTATCTTTTTCAGATTCGCCAATAGTCCGGCGCTACGGCATCAAATCCTGGCGGCCACGGAGCACGAAAAACGTCGCCAGCCCCCTGAACCACAAAGACTCAACCGGGGGAAGGGAGGCGCCATGAGCAGCACGTTGCGAGCACCGCATCCGGTTCGCGGCACAGCAAGCCGCAGAACCTTCCTCAAACTCACCACGATGGCATTTGCCGCGCCGCTGATGGCCCCCTCGAAGCGCGCGTCCGGCAAGGACGAGGACGACGACGAGGACCTCCGCCCGGTCATCCCGCCCAGCCCACCCACTATCCCCTGGACGCTGGAGCTTGCGCCGCAGATAACGCCGCTCGAACCGGTGGTCCTCGCCCCAGCGCCCACCGAACAGGCCAACATCGCGGCAGGTGAGGCAGGACGAGCCCCACACCAGCGCTGGAACGAGCTGCCTTTCGCACTCACCTACGAGCTGACCGCGCGGGAAAACACCCAGTGGCTGTTCAATGAGGCCTACCCGCGGCAACCCATATGGGGATTCCAGGGCAATGGCGCGCAAGCGACGACACCAGGCCCTGTGCTGTTCGCGCGATACGGCCAGCCGATCGTCGTGCGCATCCATAACCAGCTCCCGGCGGACCACCAGGGGTTCGGCACTCCGGAGATCTCGACACACCTGCACAACGCTCATACAGGCTCCGAGAGCGATGGTTTCCCCGGGGATTTCTACAGCGCGACCAAGGCCGGGCCAACGCTGGCGAGTCCCGGTGAATTCCTCGACCACCTGTACGGCAACATCTACGCGGGGTTCGATGAGTTCCAGAACGGCATAGGCGACCCACGAGAAGCACTGGGCACGCTCTTCTACCACGACCACACGATGGATTTCACCGCACCGAACCTCTACAAGGGCCTGTTGGGCTTCTTCCTGCTATTCGACGATATCGACTCAGGCGACGAGCATGATCCCAACCCCGCTGCCTTGCGCCTGCCAAGCCATCCTTACGACTACCCCCTAGCCTTCAGCGACAAGCGCTTCGCCCCTGACGGCACACTGTTCTGGGATCAGACCAACCCGGAAGGCGTACTGGGGGACAAGGTGACGGTCAACGGCATCATCGAGCCGGTGCTGCGGGTCGCTGCCCGCAAGTACCGGTTCCGCATGCTGAACGGCGGCCCGAGTCGGTTCTACGAGTTCTACCTGGTAGACAGCCGCAATCGGAAGCAGCGCTTCACCTACATCGCCAACGACGGCAACCTGCTGCCAGCCCCCTTGCGCGACCAGGACCGGGTGCGGCTGGGCATCGCTGAACGCGGCGACATAGTGGTGGACTTCTCCGGCTATCCCCTCGGCACCGAGCTGTATCTGGTCAATCGGCTGACCCACAGGCCGGAGGACACCCGCCAACCCAAGGATGTACGTGAGCCCGGCGTGCGCGTACTCAAACTCATCGTCGATCGGAATCCTCCGGAAGCCGACGTCAGCCAGGTACCCGACAGGCTTCGCGAGCTACGCCCGCTGACACCTGAAGAACTCGCTGCCGCACCGGTGAGGAGCTGGGTCTTCGATCGCGACAAAGGGCTCTGGACGCTCAACGAGCGCTTCTTCGACCCGAATCGCGCCGACGCTCGAATCCGCCAGGGCAGCGCGGAAATCTGGGAACTGGTGAACCCCGAGGACGGTTGGGATCACCCCATACACATCCACTTCGAGGAAGGCCGCATCATCAGCCGCACGGTGCTTGGCCGCGGCGTGCCGATCCCGCCCCACGAGCAGGGTCGCAAGGACGTCTACGTGATCGGGGAGGACATGACCGTCAGGGTGTTCCTGCGTTTCCGCGACTTCCTCGGCAAGTACGTCATCCACTGCCACAACCTGATCCACGAAGACCACGCCATGATGGGCCGGTGGGATATCGAGCCGGATACCAGCGGTCCACCTCCGGTTAGTGCCATCGGACTTTCGCGGTCCAGTCCGACTTCCGGGGGAGGAAGCTCATGAACACGCGACGCACGATTCTCGCCGGCCTGGGAGCGCTCTCCCTGGGTGGCGTACTGGGATACGCTTTCGATCGCGCTTCAGTGCCGGCCAACAGACAGGCTTACGACGCGCAATTGCCGAACGTCCCGCTGCAAACACATGACGGGCGCAAGGTGCTTTTCCAGGACGACCTTGTGCGCGACAAAGTGGTAGCGATCAACATGATGTACCTGCAGTGCACAGGCATCTGCCCGACCACTACCGCCACCCTCCGCCGGCTGCAGACGCTGCTGGGCGACCGCCTTGGCCGTGATGTGTTCCTCTACTCCATCACCCTGCAACCGGAACTGGATACACCGGAAGCGCTCAAGGCCTACGCGGAACGATACGGCGTAAGGCCCGGCTGGACGTTTCTCACCGGCACATCGCCCGACATCCGAAGACTGCGCTACGCGCTAGGTTTCTACGATCCGGTACCGGAGGTCGATGCCAACCTGGGCAACCACACCGGCATGTTGCGCATCGGTAACGGCGCCACCAAACGTTGGGCAATGGCCCCGGCCCTGTGCGATGCCGAACGCATCATCACCACCATCAACCACCTGGACCGGCGCATGGTGGAAACGGCCTACCGGGATAATCGCAGCTTGAACCAGGCAAGCTGACGCGCCCTTCACCCCGGCCGCCGCGCCGGGGTGAAGAGCGGCTGCATTGCCGGGCCAGTTCCGTAGCCCAATGAAATCCGGGGAAAGTCCCTCCGCCGTCCCGGACTTCATCCGGCCTACGATTTGCCTGTGGGAGATTTCAATCGCGAATGAATTCCCTCCCACAGGCACAGAATTTTCTCGCCACCCTGTAACGCCATGCGGGCAGCCTTGTCTCCTGTTTCGAAGGCGATGCATCCAGCGGTATGGATCGCCACCTCTGGGCAACCAGCCCGTTCTTCGACCCACCAGAAACGGAGAGAACAATCATGAAAATCCCGACTGCCAGTGTCGTATCCGCAACCGGTCTCGCCCTTGCCCTGAGCACTGCCATCGGCCTGGCCATGGCCCCTGTGGGCGCACAGGCTGCCGACAACGAGAAGTGCTTCGGCGTCGCCATGAAAGGCAAGAACGACTGCGCCGCCGGCGCCGGCACTTCCTGCGCGGGGACCGCGAAGATGGACTACCAGGGCAACTCCTGGAAATACGTTCCGAAAGGCACCTGCGAGAAGACCGCTTCCCCCACTTCGCCCACCGGCAACGGCCAGCTCCAGGCCTTCAAGGAAGAGAAGAAGAGCTGACCACCCCCGGCAGGAGCGCACGCCATGACCCCCTCCCCCCTGCCCCACGCTCCTGCCGGCCAACTGCCGGCCCGGGCCGGCATCGGGCTCAAGTCCCGGCATCACCGGGACGTGCTCGATGTCCGTCCCGACCTCGGCTTCTTCGAAGTCCACGCCGAGAACTACATGGTCGATGGCGGGCCCTTCCACCACTACCTGGGCCAGATCCGCCAGGACTACCCGCTGTCCATCCACGGCGTCGGCCTGTCCATCGGCGCCGACCAGCCACTGGACAAGGCCCACCTGGACCGCCTCGCCAGGCTGCTCGGGCGCTACCAGCCGGAGTCGTTCTCCGAGCACCTGGCCTGGTCCACCCATGGCGACTTCTTTCTCAACGACCTGCTGCCGCTCGCCTATGACCGGGCCAGCCTGGAGCGGGTCTGTCGGCACATCGACCAGGTGCAGGACCATCTGCAGCGGCCAATGCTGCTGGAAAACCCGGCCACCTACCTGGAGTTCGACAGCTCCAGCCTGGACGAGGCCGAGTTCATTGCCGAGGTGATCAAGCGCACCGGCTGCGGCCTGCTGCTGGACCTGAACAACGCCTATGTGTCCTGCACCAACCACAATCGCGATGTCCGCGCCTACCTCGATGCCCTGCCGCTGCACGCGGTGGGCGAGATTCACCTGGCGGGTTTTGCCGAAGACCGCGATGCGGCCGGCGCGCGCCTGCTGATCGACCAGCACGGCTGCGCGGTGGACGCTGCCGTCTGGCACCTCTACGACCAGATGATCGCCCGCCTCGGCCCGCTGCCCACGCTGATCGAGCGCGACAACGACATTCCCGCGCTGGCCATGCTGGTGCAAGAAGCGCAACAGGCCGAACGGCGCTTGCGCCAGGAGCAGGCCGCATGAACGCCGACACCTTCGCCCATGCCCTGCTCGACCCCGAACAGCCCTGCCCGCCCGGCCTGCGCGCCTGGAACGGCTCCGACCCGGCGCAACGCTTCGCGGTGTACCGCAACAACGTGCTGGCTTCGCTGATCAGCGCCCTGGCCGACACCTTCCCGGTGGTTCGGCAACTGGTGGGCGATGAATGCTTCACCGGCATGGCGCGCCTGCACGTGCAGGCGACGCCGCCCCGCTCGCCGCTGCTGGCGTTCTATGGTGAGGACTTCCCCGCCTTCATCGGTGCCTTCCCGCCGGCCTCCAGCCTGCCCTATCTGGCGGACGTAGCGCGGCTGGAACTGGCGCAGGTGCACGCCTACCACGCAGCCGACCTGCCGGCGGTGGACACGGCCCGCCTGGCCGCCGTGCTCTCCGACCCGGAGTGCCTGCCCGGCATGCAGCTCTGCCTGCATCCCTCGGTGGCGGTGCTGTGCTCCGACTACGCCATCGCTTCTCTCTGGGCCGCCCACCAGGGGCTGCTGGACCTGGCCGAGGTGAATCCCGACCAGGCCGAATGCGCGCTGGTACTGCGCAATGGCCTGGAGGTGGAAGTCAGCCGCATCGGCAGCGGCACAGCAGCTTTCATCCAGGCCCTGATGGCCGGCCATCCACTGGCAGCCGCCGTGGGTGCCGCGCTGGCCATCGACGCCGGCTTCGACCCAGGACCTACCCTCGCGCGCCTGCTGGCTGCTGGCGCGATCACGCGGTTCACCCCCCACAACGGGAGTCAGATGCCATGAACGCCACCCTCCAGATCCACTACAGCCATTTGCCGATGAAACTGGTGTCCCAGGCCGTCGAGCTGTGCAAGCGGGTCCCTTACAGCCTGGTGGCCTTCGTCGCGCGCTTTTCCATTGCCGCGATCTTCTGGAAATCCGGCCAGACCAAGGTGGAAGGCCTGGCCATCGACCTGGTGGACGGCACCTTCCAGCTGGGCATCCCGCACCTGTCGGCCTCGGCCATTCCGCTGTTCACCGAGGAATACAAGCTACCCTTCCTCTCGCCTGAACTGGCCGCCCATGCGGCGGCCTTCGCCGAGCATTTCTTCCCGCTGCTGATCCTCATCGGCCTCGCCACCCGCTTCTCGGCACTGGCCCTGCTGGGCATGACCCTGGTGATCCAGACCCTCGTCTACCCCGACGCCTACCCCACCCACGGCGTCTGGGCCGCCAGCCTGTTGCTGCTGGTCAGCCAGGGCCCGGGGGTGCTGTCCCTCGATCAGCTGATCGCCAGGCGGTATCAGGGCTGACTTTGCTTTGTTGATGAGGCTGCGAATGAAGCCAGCTTGCTTCAGCGGGAGGCCCGCGATCAGCCGCTGGCCTGTCCGATCAGCTGGCTGATCACCGCTCTCAGCTTGCCGGGTTTGACCGGTTTATTGAGCAGCGGCACGCCGAGCTCCTGCAGCCTGCGACGGCACTGGTCGCTGCGGTCGGCGGTGATGATCACGGCGGGGACTTCACTGGCGAAGCGCTGGCGCAGGTCCTGGATCACCTCGCAACCGACCCTGCCGTGGTCGAGGTGGTAGTCCACCAGGATCAGGTCCGGCGCCCGCCCTTCCAGCACCTCCCGGGCAGTGGCGAGGTCAGGGGCGGTCAGCACCTCGCAACCCCACTGGCCGAGCAGCGCCGACATGCTTTCCAGGATGCCCGGTTCGTTGTCCACCACCAGCAGGCGCCGGCCGGGCAAGGGGTCGCCGGTCACCGGACGCGGTTCCAGATTCGGCCGTACCTGCGGTTGTTGCCGTACCAGGGGCACCTCGATGCTGAACACCGAACCCCGGCCCACCTGCGAACGCACCTCCACGCGATAATCCAGCATGCTGGCTATGCGGTCGACGATGGCCAGGCCCAGGCCGACGCCCTTGCGCTCGGCGGCGCGGCCCACGTCCAGCTGATTGAATTCGAGGAAGATCGCTTCCAGCTGATCCGCCGGAATGCCCCGCCCGCTGTCCCACACTTCCAGTCGCAGCCGGTCACCCCGGCGCCGCGCCCCGAGCAGGATGCGGCCCCGCTCGGTATAGCGGCAGGCATTGCTGAGGAAGTTGCGCAGGATGCGCGTGAGCAGGCGCAAGTCGGTGCTGATGCACAGGCGCGGAATGCGCACGCGCAAGCCCAGGCCGGCCGCCCCGGCGACGCTCTGGAACTCCGAGGCCAGCGGACCGAGCACTTCGTCCAGGTGGTAGACATCCAGGTCCGGCTTGATCGCGCTCTGGTCCAGCTTGGAGATATCCAGGAGGTCGGTGAGCAGGTCTTCGGCGCCTTCCAGGGCCTGGTGAGTGCGTTCCACCAGTTGCCGTTCGGCGGCGGGCAGCGCGCGTTCACGCAGGGTGGAAACCAGCAGCCGCGCGGCGTTCAAGGGTTGCAGCAGGTCGTGGCTGGCGGCGGCCAGGTACTTGTCCTTGCTGAGGTTCGCCGCCTCGGCCGCATCCCGCGCTTCGCGCAGTTGTTCGTTCAGGCCCTGGAGCTCGCGGGTACGTTCCTGTACGCGCTGCTCCAGTTCGTCATTCAAGGTCTGCAGGCGTTGCTGGGCGAGGATGCGCTCGGTGATGTCGGCGACGAAGCCTTCCACCAGCCCTTCCTCGTCGGGCTTGAGCAGCAGGTTCATCAGCACGTCCACATGGCTGCCGTCCTTGCGCAGGAGGCGCGTCTCGTAGCCGAACAGCCCTCCTTCCCGTTGCAGGGCGCGGCGGATCTCCACCAATTCGGCGGCGCCGCCGGCGAACAGGCCGCTGCCAAGGTCGGAAAGGCAGCGCAGGCAATCCTGCGGCGAGTCGTAGCCGAGCATCCAGGCCAGGGCCGGATTCGCTGCGCGCAGGCCGTCCTGCAGGCTGGCCTGGAAGATGCCGTGCACGGCGTGCTCGAACAGCCACTTGTAGCGGTTGCGCTCGGTTTCCAGCTCCTCCAGGCGTGCCAGCAATTCGGGGTAGTGGCTCTTGCGCACCGAGTGGCTGCCTAGGCCGAGCAACCCGGTCAGGGCGTCTCGCTGGTGGTCAGAGGGCCTCGGCATATACCACCTCGACATCCCGCTGGCTGGACTCGCGCGGGTTGGTGAGGATGCAGGGATCGTCCATGGCATGACGCGACAGGAACGGAATGTCCGAAGTGCCGACGCCGTGCAGACGCAGGGTTTCGTGGAAGCCCACCGCATGTTTCAGGGTCACCAGGTGCTCCACCAGGCGCTGGCGCACCTGGTTCTGGGTCAGGCCGCGGCAGTCGATGCCCATGGTTTCGGCGATCACCTTGAAGCGCTCCGGCGCGGCGCTGTAGTTGAACGCCACCACATGCTCCACCAGCACCGCGTTGCACAGGCCGTGCGGCAGGTCGAGGAAACCGCCCAGGCTGTGGGACATGGCATGCACCGCGCCGAGGATGGCGTTGGAGAAGGCCAGGCCTGCCTGCATGCTGCCGAGCATGATCTTCTCGCGCAGGGCGATGTCCTGCGGGTTGGCGATCATCCCCACCAGGTTGCCGTTGATCAGGCGCATGGCCTCCAGCGCATGAGGGTCGGTCAGCGGACCGTGGCCGGTGGACACGAATGCCTCGATGGCATGAACCAGGGCGTCGATGCCGGTACAGGCGGAGAGGAACGGGTCCATGCTCAGGGTGGTTTCCGGGTCGATCAGCGACACATCCGGCACCACCGCCTTGCTGACGATGGAGAACTTCATCCGTTCCTGCTGGTTGGAGATGATCACGAACTGCGAGACATCCGCCGACGTACCGGCGGTGGTCGGGATCAGGATCAGCGGCGGGCTGGGCACCGTGAGGGTGTCCACGCCCTCGAATTCGAGAATGCTGCGGCCATGGGCAGCCACGATGCCGATGCCTTTGGCGCAATCCATCGGGCTGCCGCCCCCCACGGCGACGATCACGTTGCAGCCCATGCTGCGGTAGAAGTCGGCCCCCTGCATCACCTCTTCCACGCGCGGGTTGGGCGATACCTGGGTGTACAGGCAATAGTCGATGCCCTGGGCCTGCAGGCTGGCCTCGATGTCGCCGACCCAGCCGGCGGCCTGCACACCGGGGTCGGACACCACCAGCACCTTGCGCGCGCCAAAGGTGCTGGCGTAGTTGCCGACATTGTGCCGGCATCCAGCACCGAAAATGATCTCGGGAGAAACGAACTTGCGAAGTGAGCTGATATCGTGACGCATCAAGCAACTCTTTCTTGTAGTTATGCGGTGAGTAGGCCCCAGCCTACTGGATTCACGGGCCTTTTCAATCAGACCTTGGGAGATTTCCCAGGCTCCGCTTCGTTCATTCCTTGCCTTTGTGGGGGCGATTTCAATCGCTGAGCGGACCGCAGGTTCGCCCCTCGATCATTCGGGGGGCCGCTGCGCTGCCCTTTGCGAATGAATTCGCCCCCACAGGGAAAGCCACCGCGCTCCCTACAGCAGTCCCCGATAGAACGCCAGCTCCGCCTCCAGCGCATGGGCCAGGTTGGCGGCCTGGCGGAAGCCGTGGCGCTCCTCCGGGTAGACATGGCATTCCACCCGCCGGCCCGCTTCCTTCAATGCCGCCACCATGCTGGCGGTCTGTTCCAGCACCACCACCGCATCCTGGCCGCCCTGGAAGAAGATCACCGGCGCACCGATCTCCCGCGCCCGCAACACCGGGGTACGCTGCCGGTAGCGCGCGATATCCCGTACCGGGTCGCCGATCAGCCAGTCCAGGTAGTCGGCCTCGAACTTGTGGGTCTTTTCCCGCAGCGCCAGAGGTGCGCTGACCCCGTAGTAACTGGCGCCACCGCGGAAGGGCGTATCCCCCACCAAGGCCAGCAATGTCGTGAACCCGCCGGCGCTGGAGCCACGAATGAAGGCCCGCTCAGGGTCCACCCAGCCCAGGCCGGCGAGGTGCATCAGCAGTGCCGTGGCGTCTTCCACGTCCAGTTCGCCCCAGCCGCCGGCCAGGCGCTGCCGGTAGGCGCGGCCATAACCACTGCTGCCCCTGTAATCCAGATCGGCCACGGCGAAACCACGCTGGGTCCAGAACTGGATGCGCGGGTCGAACACGGGCTGGCAGGCGGAAGTCGGGCCACCGTGGCAGAACACCAGCAGCGGCGGAAGCTGGTCTTCCGGGCCGCGAAAGGCCGTATTGCAGGGCGGATAGAAGAAACCGTACGCGCACTCCCCATTGCCCACGGCGAATTGCACGGGCCGGGGCCGGGAAATCTCTTCGGCGGGCAGTTCGCTGCCGCCGCCTGCCAACACCTGCAGGCTGGCGTCCTTGCGGTCGATGGCCAGCACGGCGCTGGCGCTGTCCGGCCCGGCGGCGATGCAGTAGTAATGCCCCTCGTCCGCAGCCAACTGGCGGAAGCGGCTGTAGCCGGTCGCCAGCAACTGGCAGTCGGCGCCGACCAGGTCGCTCCGGTCTGCGGCCAGCCAACTCCGCAGCCCCGCCTCGGGCAGGTAGCTGCACAGGCCCAGTTGCCAGGGGGCCGGGGCGTGATCGGCGTGGGCGGCCGGCAACGGGCGCAGCTGTTCGCCCTCCAGCGCCCAGGGCTGCCACCAGCCATTGCGATCGCTCAGGCAATGCAGGCGCCCATCGGCATCGAAGCGCGGCTGTTGCAGGGACTCGCCGCCCTCCGCTCCGGCGATGATGCTGGCCGGTCCCCAGGCATCCCCGTCGCGCCGACGCAGGCAGAGCCGCGTTTCCGTCCAGGGCAGCGCGGGTCGGCTCCACTCGATCCAGGCCAGGGTCCGGCCATCCGGGGCCAGACGCGGCGCAGCATAGAAATCGGCGCCCTCCACCAGCACCTGGCGCGCGCCATCGGTAAGGGCGATCGCCACAAGACGGTGGGTGCCCTGCTCTTCCTCCACCGCCAGCACATGCGGCCCGGCGCTCCAGAGATCGCCATAGCGGGCATCGGGATTACGCGTCAGGACCGCCGGAGCCCCGGCAAGAGGCTGGAGGTAGAGCTGCTGGTCGGCCTCATTGACGAACGCCACTGCGCCCGGCGCCAGGCAGAAGGCACCGCCGCCATATTCATAAACCCGGCTGCGCAGGGAGTAGCCATCCGGCGTCAGGCAGCTCGCCTCCCCCGCCTGCCAGCGCCAGAGGGTGGTACGGCCGTCGGCGGGGTCGAACAGCGTCCAGAACAGCCCCTCCGGACCGCAGCGCAGCTCGGCGAAATCGCGGCTGGCGGCGACGGCGCATTCCGCGCTCCAGGGGCTGTCCCAGAAGCCGAAGGGACGGATTTCAGGCGCGGCAAATGATTTTTGAGGTTCGCTCATTGCGGTAGGTCAGCTGCTCCAGGGTTCCAGCAGCATGGTCCGCCTCCTCCCGCGCCGCCAGTATTTTGCCGTGATGGGCCGACTTGGCGCACACCGGGTCGGCGTTGCTGGCATCGCCGGTGAGCAGGAAGGCCTGGCAGCGGCAGCCGCCGAAGTCCTTCTCCTTCTCGTCGCAGGAGCGGCAGGGTTCGGGCATCCAGTCGTAGCCACGGAAGCGGTTGAAGCCGAAGGATTCGTACCAGATGTGCCTGAGGTCGTGCTCCTTGACGTTGGGGAAGCGCACCGGCAGCTGGCGCGCGCTATGACAGGGCAACGCGGTGCCGTCCGGGGTGATGTCGAGGAACAGGCTGCCCCAGCCGTTCATGCAGGCCTTGGGGCGTTCCTCGTAGTAGTCCGGGGTGACGAAGATCAGCTTGCACGGGTGCTTTTCCGCGGCCAGCTTCGCCCGGTATGAGTGGGTGATGCGCTCGGCACGTTCCAGCTGGGCGCGGGTCGGCAGCAGGCCGGCGCGGTTCAGCTCGGCCCAGCCGTAGAACTGGCAGGTGGCGAGCTCGACGAAGTCCGCCTCCAGCTCCAGGCACAGCTCGATGATGCGCTCGATCTGGTCGATGTTGTGCCGGTGGGTGACGAAGTTCAGCACCATCGGGTAGCCCGCCGCCTTCACCGCGCGGGCCATCGCCAGTTTCTGCGCGAAGGCCTTGCGCGAGCCGGCCAGGAGGTTGTTCACCTCCTCGTCGGCGGCCTGGAAGCTGACCTGGATATGGTCCAGCCCGGCGTCCTTGAAGGCATTGATGCGCGCCTCGGTGAGGCCGATGCCGGAGGTGATCAGGTTGGTGTAGTAGCCCAGCTCGCGAGCGGCGCGGATCAGCTCCTCCAGATCCTGGCGCACCAGCGGTTCGCCGCCGGAAAAGCCCAGCTGCGCCGCGCCCAGCGCACGGGCCTGGCGGAACACCTCGACCCACTGCGCCGTGTTCAGTTCCTCGCCCTGCCGGGCGAAGTCCAGCGGGTTGGAGCAGTACGGGCACTGCAGCGGGCAACGGTAGGTCAGCTCGGCCAGCAGCCAGAACGGCGGCCCCGGCTGGTTTTCAGGCTTCGAGTTGCAACCAGAACTGGGCATGGGCCACCTCGATGAAGGCCAGGATGTCTTCGTCCAGACCGGGTACGTCGGGGAAGCGCCGGCGCAGATCGTGGATGATCTGTGCCACCGAACGCTCACCGTCCACCAGCCGGAGGATTTCCCCGGCGCTATCGTTCAACCGCACCATGCCTTCCGGATACAGCAGCACATGGCAGTTCTGCGCCGGCTCCCATTGCAGCCGATAGCCACGGCGCAGGTGCGGTACCTGCTGGAGGTCGAAATCGCTCATAGGGCAATCCCCCGGTGCCAAACCCGCTCGCGGGTCACGCTGTGGTACGGCGGACGCTCCAGTTCGTAGGCCATGCTCATGGCGTCGAGCATGCTCCACAGCACGTCCAGCTTGAATTGCAGGATTTCCAGCATGCGCTGCTGCGCCTCCCGGGTGCGGTAGTGCGCGAGGGTGATGCGCAGGCCGTGCTCGACATCGCGGCGCGCCTCCTTCAGGCGTTTTCTGAAGTAGTCGTAGCCGCTCGGATCGATCCAGGGGTAATGCTGCGGCCAGCTGTCCAGCCGCGACTGGTGGATTTGCGGGGCGAACAGCTCGGTCAGCGAGCTGCTCGCCGCCTCCTGCCAGCTGGCGCGGCGGGCGAAGTTGACGTAGGCGTCCACCGCGAAGCGCACCCCCGGCAGCACCAGCTCCTGGGACAGCACCTGCTCTCGCTCCAGCCCCACCGCCTCGGCCAGGCGCAGCCAAGCCTCGATGCCGCCGGCTTCACCCGGAGCGCCGTCATGGTCCTGGATGCGCTGGATCCATTCGCGGCGGGTGTCGCGGTCCGGGCAGTTGGCGAGGATGGCGGCGTCCTTCAGCGGGATGCACACTTGGTAGTAGAAACGGTTGGCCACCCAGCCCTGGATCTGTTCGCGGGTCGCGCGGCCTTCGTACATGGCGCGGTGGTACGGATGATGGATGTGGTAATAGGCTCCCTTGGCGCGCAGGGCCTGTTCGAATTCCTCTGGGGTCATGGCGCGTTCGCTCATGCCGGTATCCCTCGCAGGGTGCGCCGTGCGCACCGGAAAATGATTCAGAGCTCGATACTCATGCCGTCCCAGGCCACTTCGATACCGTGGCGCTCCAGTTCGGCGCGCTCGGCGGAATCGACGTCGAGGATCGGGTTGGTGTTGTTGATGTGGATGAGCACCTTGCGCGGGCCGGCAAGGCGGTCGAGCACCTCGATCATCCCGCCCGGGCCGCTCTGCGGCAGGTGGCCCATCTCGCTGCCGAGCTTGTCGCCCACCTCGCAGTGGCGCATCTCGTCGTCGCGCCAGAGCGTGCCATCCACCAGCAGGCAGTCGGCGCGGCGCATCCAGCCGAGCAGCGCGTCATCCACCTGGCCGAGGCCGGGGGCGTAGAACAGACGGCCGCCGGTGGCCAGGTCCTCGATGAACAGGCCGATGTTGTCGCCCGGATGCGGATTGCCCCGGTGCGGCGAATAGGGCGGCGCACTGCTCTGCAGGGGAATGGCGGTAAAGCGCAGGCCGGCGCAGGCGGGGATTTCGAAGGCCGGGCTGGCAAGGTCGATGGGCTGCCAGTCCAGGCCGCCATTCCAGTGCCGGAGCATGGGGAACAGCGGGAAGCCGCTGCTGAGGTCCTGGTGGACCATGTCGGTGCACCAGACCTGGTGCGGGCAGCCTTCGCGCAGGCTCAACAGGCCGGTGACGTGGTCGATTTGGCTGTCCATCAGGATGATCGCCCTGATGCCGGTGTCGCGCACCCGACGGGCCGGTTGCAGCGGCGCAAAGGCGTCGAGCTGGGCGCGGATGTCCGGCGAGGCGTTGCACAGCACCCAGTCGACGCCGTTGGCGCTGAGGGCGATGGAAGACTGGGTGCGCGGCTGGGCGCGGAGCTTGCCGCTGCGCACGCCGGCGCAGTTGCGGCAGTTGCAGTTCCACTGGGGGAAACCGCCGCCGGCGGCGGAGCCGAGAATCTGGATGTGCATGGGATTTGCCCTGGCGGGGGCCCCGGCAGAGCCGGGGCGATGCGGATCAGCGGTTGGCGAAGTACAGGGTCACTTCGAAACCAATGCGCAGATCGGTAAAGGCGGGTTTAGTCCACATGGAGCAATCCTCTTGTTATGGCGCCGGAGGATTCCGGCAAGTCCAGTTAAGCACCGCCCCGGAAGGGGTCGAATGGTACTTTCGGAGGAGATTCGCTCGTGATTTGGTAGGGGCCGATCAGGCGCAGGCAATGTGGGGGCGAATTCATCCGCGATGCAGGCCGAAGTCCTGCCATTTGGGCTTTCCGGGGCTGCTGCGCAGCCCTAAGCGATTGAAATCGCCCCCACAAGGGATCGTTCCACCGGGAAAGAAAAACGCGGCCGAAGCCGCGTTGCGACAAGGCCCTGCCGGGCTTTGGATGTGGGGGCGCTCTTTCCCGCTGACAGGACGGCGTCGCCTAAGGGAGTGTGGCGCCCTGACCGGCGCGCCACGGGGTCGCTGACCGGTCAGAAGAAGCCCAGCGGGTTGATGTCGTAGCTCACCAAGAGGTTCTTGGTCTGCTGGTAGTGGTCGAGCATCATCTTGTGGGTTTCGCGGCCGACGCCGGACTTCTTGTAGCCACCGAAGGCGGCGTGCGCCGGGTACAGGTGGTAGCAGTTGGTCCACACACGGCCGGCCTTGATGCCACGGCCCATGCGGTAGGCGCGGTTGATGTCACGGGTCCACAGGCCGGCACCGAGGCCGAACTCGGTATCGTTGGCGATCGCCAGGGCTTCGGCTTCGTCCTTGAAGGTGGTGACACCCACCACCGGGCCGAAGATTTCCTCCTGGAACACGCGCATCTTGTTGTGGCCCTTGAGCAGGGTCGGCTGGATGTAATAACCGCTGGCCAGGTCGCCTTCGAGCCTCTCCGCCGCGCCGCCGGTGAGCACTTCCGCGCCTTCCTGCCGGGCGATGTCGAGGTAGGAAAGGATCTTCTCGAACTGCTGCTGCGAAGCCTGGGCGCCGACCATGGTTTCGGTGTCCAGCGGGTTGCCGCGCTTGATCTTCTGCACCTTCTTCATCACCTCGGCCATGAACGCCGGGTAGATGGATTCCTGCACCAGGGCGCGGGACGGGCAGGTACAGACCTCACCCTGGTTGAAGAAGGCGAGCACCAGGCCTTCGGCGGCCTTTTCGATGAAGGCCGGCTCGGCCTGCATGATGTCTTCGAAGTAGATGTTCGGGCTCTTGCCACCCAGCTCCACGGTGGAGGGGATGATGTTCTCTGCCGCGCAATGGAGGATGTGCGAACCCACCGGGGTGGAGCCGGTGAAGGCGATCTTGGCGATGCGCTTGCTGGTGGCCAGCGCCTGGCCTGCTTCCTTGCCGAAGCCCTGGACGATGTTCAGCACGCCCGGCGGCAGCAGGTCACCGATGATTTCTGCCAGCACCATGATCGACAGCGGCGTCTGCTCGGCGGGTTTCAGCACCACGCAGTTGCCGGCGGCCAGGGCCGGCGCCAGCTTCCAGGCGGCCATCAGCAGCGGGAAGTTCCACGGGATGATCTGCCCGACCACGCCCAGCGGTTCGTGGAAATGGTAGGCGGCGGTGTGTTCGTTGAGCTCGGCGGCGGAACCTTCCTGGGCGCGGATGCAGCCGGCGAAGTAGCGGAAGTGGTCGGCGGCCAGCGGCACGTCGGCGTTCAGGGTTTCGCGCACGGCCTTGCCGTTGTCCCAGGTTTCGGTGACGGCCAGGACTTCCAGGTTCTGCTCGATGCGGTCGGCGATCTTCAGCAGGATGTTCGAGCGGTCCTGGACCGAGGTGCGGCCCCAGGCATCGGCGGCGGCGTGGGCGGCGTCCAGGGCTTTCTCGATGTCTTCGGCGCCGGAGCGAGGAAATTCGGCGATCACTTCGCCATTCACCGGCGAGGTGTTGGTGAAGTACTGACCACCGATGGGGGCGACGAATTCGCCACCGATGTAGTTGCCATAACGCGGTTTGAAGCTGACGACGGCGCCCGGAGTGCCTGGTTGTGCGTAGATCATGGGGTTGCTCTCTCTGGTCGGTACCCGCCCGGCTGGGCAGGCTGTGGACCGATCTTAGTCAGCCCTCGCCCGGCCCCGGTATGCGCCCATGGGAGAGACGCCCTCGTCATTTGGTATTAATTGGCGAGCGCTCAGGCCCGCGCCAGAGCCCTCTTCGCCGGAGCCTGCGCCGCCACCTGCTCGGGCCGATAGCCCAGGCGCAAGCCGCCCCAGTGCCGGCCCTGGACGATGATCGGCACCGAGAGATCGTGCATCAGCTCGCCCGTGTCGCGGGTGTAGGTCTGCAGCAGCAGCGGTTGCTGATGGCTGCCGCAACGCAGGCCGGTGCGGTCGTTGAACATGCGCTTGCTGCGGCTGCGGGCCATGTCCTGCTCGGGGTCGCCGGTGGGGGCCTGGCTGAAGGCCTTGTTATGGGTCGGCACATAGCCTTCCTGGGTACAGGCGATGGCGAATACCAGCCCCTCGTGCTGCTTGAGCAGCGGCTCCTGGATATCCGGCAGGACCTGGTCGGTGTAACGGTCGAAGCGCGAGCTGTACTTCTGCGGATAGGTGCCCGGCACCACCTGGAAGCGGCGGTCGAAGAGGTCATCGAGGCTGATGCGTCCTTCCCGCACATCGCGCTCGAAGCGCTCGGCGATTTCGCTCGCGCCCTGCCGGGCCAGGTCGTAGATGCGCTGGTGGTAGTCATCCAGCCCCACCTCCGCCAGCCGTTCGCTGATGGTTTCCGCCTGCCCTTCCAATTGGCTGGCGGCGGCAGCCAGGCGGCGGGTCTGTTCGTCGCTCACACCGAGGTCACTGCGCATCTGCCCCACCGCCTCGAACAGCCCGGCGAGCTGGTCGCGGTTGGTGCGGGCGCCACGGGCGATCTCGTCCACCTGCCCTTCCACCGCTGCGGCCAGCCCGGCGATCTTCTCCAGTTGGCGGCCGGTCAGCTCCACCTGGCCGACGCCCGCCTCCAGGTCCGTGGAGAGCTGCTGGATCTGCTCCACCACCAGTGCCGTCTGGCGCTGGATATCGGCCACCATCTGCCCCACTTCGCCGGTGGCGCTGGCCGTGCGGCCGGCCAGCCCGCGCACCTCGTCCGCCACCACGGCAAAGCCACGGCCGTGCTCCCCCGCCCGCGCGGCCTCGATGGCGGCATTCAGCGCCAGCAGGTTGGTCTGGCTGGCGATGGACTGGATGACCTGGGCCACTTGCTGGATTTCCTCGCTGCGCTGGCTGAGGGTGGCGATCAGCTCGCGGCTGGCGCTGGCCCTGAGGCTCAGTTGCTGCATGAGGGCGATGGCCTGTTGCAACACCTCACGCCCTTCATCGCTGCTCTGGCGCGCGTCGTGGGCGGCGGCAAAGGCCTGCTGGCTGAGTTCGGAGGTGGCGGCCTCGGTGGCGATCATCACCTCGGCGCTGCCGACGATGCGTTCGGCAGCCTGCAACTGGGACTGGAGGCGCTCGGCCAGGCGGTCCACCGACCAGGCGACCCCGGCGGCGGACAAGGCGTTGTGGCTAGTACTGCGAGACAGGTCGCGGGTGAGCCGGGCGATGTCGGCGCCCTCCTCCACGGCCGCCTGCTGCGATGGCGGTTGCCTGAGCAGCCAGGGCAAAGGCAGCAAGAGCAGCCCCCCCAGCCAGGGCGACAGCCCGGTCAAGGCCAGGCCAGTGGTAATCAGGAGGATCAGTAAGCTGTGGATCAGGCAGTTGCGCATCGCTCGTCCCATTGTTGTTTTCGGGTATTAAGCGGCCAATCGCCAGTACGGAACATGGTTCCTTGGTCGTAGAACAACAGGTGAGGAACCTTGTGTGGAGTCCCGTAGGTTGGTCCGAGGAACGAGACCCAACACTGCCGGGCAAGACCGTTATGTTGGGTTTCGCAGGCTCGCGGAGCGCCGCCCGCCCCAACCTGCAAGAGCCTCTCCGCCCAGTGGGGCGATTTCAAAGAACAAGGCCCGCGGAGGCGGGCCTTGCAGCGCATCAGCGCTTGGCGACGGCTTCTGCCTTCGGCAGCTTGAAGGTCCAGAGCATGCCGCCCTGGTTCAGGTCCTTGATACGCTTGGCCACTTCGCCACCCCAGAGCGGTACCGCGCCGCCCCAGCCGGACAGCACGGAAACGTACTGCTCGCCGTCCATTTCCCAGGTGATGGGTGAGCCGATCACGCCGGAACCGGTGTTGAACTCATAGAGTTTCTTGCCGGTCTTGGCATCGAAGGCCATCAGGTAGCCTTCGGGGTTGCCGGTGAACACCAGGTTGCCCTTGGTGGCCAGCACACCGCCCCAGAGCGGCGCGTAGTTCTTGTAGCGCCAGACTTCCTTGCCGGACTTCGGATCGATGGCGCGCAGCACGCCGATGTATTCCTCGTTCAGCGGCTTGATGGTGAAGCCCGCGCCCAGATAGGCCGCGCCTTTTTTGTAGGCGATGTTCTCGTTCCACATGTCCATGCCCCACTCGTTGGAAGGCACGTAGAACAGGCCGGTGTCCTGGCTGTAGGCCATGGGCATCCAGTTCTTGCCGCCAAGGAAGGACGGCGCGACGAACACCGCGCTGCCATGCTTGCCATCGGCACCCGGTGCGCCGGGGCGCTTGGCGTCGTCGTAGATCGGACGGCCGTCCTTGTCCAGGCCCTTGGCCCAGGTCAGGGTGTCGACGAAGGGGAAACCGCGGATGAACTTGCCGTTGGTGCGGTCCAGCACATAGAAAAAGCCGTTGCGGTCGGCGGTGGCCGCGGCCTTCACGGTCTTGCCGCCGTCCTGGTAGTCGAAGGACACCAACTCGTTGACGCCATCGAAGTCCCAGCCGTCGTGCGGGGTGGTCTGGAAGTGCCACTTGATGGAACCGTCTTCCGGGTTCAGCGCCAGGCGCGAGGAGGAATAGAGGTTGTCACCCGGACGCAGGTGGGAGTTCCACGGCGACGGGTTGCCGGTGCCGATCAGCAAGGTGTCGGTGTCCGGGTCGTAGTAGCCGCCCAGCCAGGGCGCGGCGCCGCCGGTCTTCCACAGGTCGCCGGGCCAGGTCTTGCCGGCTTCGCCGCCGGAGATGCCATTCTCGATCTTCTTGCCGTCCTTGTAGACGTAGCCCATGTGGCCTTCCACGGTGGGACGGCTCCACAGCAGCTCGCCGTTCTTCGGGTTGTAGGCTTCGATCTTGCCCACCACGCCGAACTCGCCACCGGCGACGCCGGTGATCAGCTTGCCCTTGACCACCAGCGGTGCGGCAGAGATGGAGTAGCCGGCCTTGTAGTCGGCCACGGTCTTGCGCCAGACCACCTTGCCGGTGTCCTTGTTCAGGGCCACCAGCTTGGCGTCGAGGGTGCCGAAGATCACCAGGTCGTCGTACAGGGCCACGCCACGGTTGATCACGTCGCAGCAGGGCATGATGCCGTCGGGCAGGCGGGCATCGTATTGCCAGAGCTTCTTGCCGGTGCGCGCGTCCACGGCGAATACCCGCGAGTAGGAGCCGGTGACGTACATCACGCCATCCTTCACCAGCGGCTGGGCCTGCTGGCCACGCTGCTTCTCGCCACCGAAGGACAGTGCCCACACCGGGCGCAGCTGCTGCACGTTGTCGCTGTTGAGGGCATCCAGGGTGCTGTAGCGCTGGCCCTGCAGGCCCAGGCCATTGGTCACCACCTGGTCGGTGGATTTGGCGTCATCGAAGATGTCCTGGTCGGTGACACCGGCCAGGGCCAGGCTGCTGGACAGCGCCATGGCGACGCACAGCAGCGTCCGGGCGAAAGGCTGGTTGGGTGTGGCGAGCTTCATTAGCGGCTACCTCTGCGGGCTTGTTGTTGTGATCCGGGAAAATTTCCCGGTCTGCCGCAAATTCTTGGTTTGCCGGGTGAGGCCAACAATTGAACGCAGTGCGGATTTTCCTACTCCGTTGGTAGCAATACCGCGATTGCCCCGCATACTTCAGCTGCCGATTGTGCTGCGGCCGCTTCCACTGGCAGACTGCCGCCCTGCTTCACACGCCAATGCCCGGGATCTATGCAAGTCTTCAGTGATCGTCAACTGCTCCTGGCCAGCTGGGCCATCGTCCTTTTCGGTCTGTTGCTGGTACTGCCCTTCCGGCTCCTGCCTTCCCTGCTGTCGGGGCTGCTGGTCTATGAACTGGTCATCACCCTGGCGCCCCGCCTGCAACCGGTGATCCCTGGCGGCCGCCGCGCCCGCTGGCTGGCCGTGGCACTGCTGGGCACCCTGGTGGTGAGCCTGCTGTCGCTGTTCTTCGTGTGGATCGCCGGGGTGGTCATGCAGGAAGTGCACAACCCCGGCCAGTTGCTGGAAAAGTTCATCATCCTCACCGAACAGGCCCGGGCACAGCTTCCGGCGTCCGTCGAGAACTACCTGCCGGCCAGCGCCGACGACCTGCGCCGCGAGCTGATGGACTGGCTGCGCGCCCACGTCGGCCAACTGCAACTGCTGGGCAAGGGTGCGGCACACACCTTCGTGACCATGCTGATCGGCATGATCCTCGGCGCCATCATCGCGCTGCAGCCGATTCCCAACTTCGAGACCCTGCGCCCCTTGAGCCGCCTGCTGCTGGAGCGCATGGCCCTGCTGGTCACCGCCTTCCGCAACATCGTTTTCGCGCAGATCAAGATTTCCCTGGTCAACACCACCCTGACCGGCATCTTCCTTGCCGTGGTGCTGCCGCTGATGGACATCCAGATGCCGCTGACCAAGGTCCTGATCCTGCTGACCTTCCTGCTTGGCCTGCTGCCGGTGATCGGCAACCTGATGTCCAACACCCTGATCTTCATCGCCGGCTTCTCGGTGTCCCTCTGGGTGGCGGTCGGCGCTCTGGGCTATCTGATAGCCATCCACAAGCTGGAATACTTCCTCAACGCCCGCATCGTCGGCGGCCAGATCAGCGCCCGGGCCTGGGAACTGTTGCTGGCCATGCTGGCGTTCGAGGCGATCTTCGGTCTGCAGGGGCTGGTGGCGGCGCCGATCTACTACGCCTACCTGAAGAGCGAGCTGAAGCACGCGGAGCTGGTGTAACACCGCACCGATCCCGGTGTTGGCACTGTGGCCTGAAGCGGAGCGCCGCCCGGACCACCCTGCGGGCAGGTGGATCGATCTTGTGGGGGGCGATTTCAATCGCCGAGCGGACCGCAGGTTCGCCCCTCGATCTGTCCAGGGGCAGCTGCGCCGCCCTTAGCGAATGAATTCGCCCCCACAGGTTGATGTCACTCCGTAGCACGCGGAGTTGGCATTGTGGCCTGAAGCGGTGCGCCGCCCGGACCACCCTGCGGGCAGGGGGATCGATCTTGTGGGGGCGATTTCAATCGCCGAGCGGACCGCAGGTTTGCCCCTCGATCTGTCCGGGGGCAGCTGCGCCGCCCTTAGCGAATGAATTCGCCCCCACAGGTTGATGTCACTCCGTAGCACGCGGAGTTGGCATTGTGGCCTGAAGCGGAGCGCCGCCCGGACCGCCCTGCGGGCAGGGGGATCGATCTTGTGGGGGCGATTTCAATCGCCGAGCGGACCGCAGGTTCGCCCCTCGATCTGTCCAGGGGCAGCCACGCCGCCCTTAGCGAATGAATTCGCCCCCACAGGTTGATGTCACTCCGTAGCACGCGGAGTTGGCATTGTGGCCTGAAGCGGAGCGGCGCCCGGACCACCCTGCGGACAGGGGGATCGATCTTGTGGGGGCGATTTCAATCGCCGAGCGGACCACAGGTTCGCCCCTCGATCTGTCCAGGGGCAGCCACGCCGCCCTTAGCGAATGAATTCGCCCCCACGGGTTGCTGTTACTGCTCCGCGCCATCCACCCTTGGCATCCGCGCCAACTCGTACTTCGGGTAGAGGTGGCTGACCGTGCGGATCAGCTCGTAGCGGCTCAGGTTCACTGACGCGAAGCGCTGGGGGATCGGGGCGCGGATGACCTCGTTCATGTCCTCGCCCCTCCCCGCCGCCTCCTTCAGCAAGCCGTCCAGCCAGCCCAGGTAGTCGCGCATCTGCGCGAAGGGCGCGCTGTCCTGGCTGATGGGGCCGTGGCCGGGCACCAGGACCTTCCAGGGTTGCGCTTCAAGGCTGTCGATATCCGCCAGCCAGGCCTCCAGGCCGGGGCTGTTGGGGGTGGTCAGGGCGCGCTGGTAGAACACCAGGTCGCCGGCGAAGAGCACGCCGGTGCGTTCGTCCAGCACTGCGAGGTCGGCGCCGGTGTGGCCGCGCAGGCCCAGCAGACGTAGGCGATGGCCACCGATTTCACGCACGCCCGGCTCCAGGGTCTGGCTCGGCAACAGTACTTCGGTACCGCGCATCCAGTCGCCGACCAGCCGGTACATGTTCTCCGCCATGGCGTCGCCCTGCTCGTCCAGCAGCTTGCGCGTACCAGCCAGGGCGGCGATGGGCAGGTCGCTGAAGGCCTGGTTGCCCAGCACATGGTCCGGGTGATGGTGGGTCAGCAGCACCAGGGCCACAGGCTTGTCGGTGACGGCGGTGATGGCGCGGCGCATGGCTTCGCCGTAGGCCCGGGACGGCCCGGTATCGATCACCACGACGCCCGCATCGGTGACGATGAAACCGGTGTTGACGATGTTGCCGCCATTGGCCTTGGCGAAGTTGTCGGTGCTGCCTTCCAGCAGCCAGGTGCCCTCGGCGATCTGCCTGGGGCTGAGCTGGTAGTCCTGGCCCGCGTGGACGGTGATGGCGACGCAGGCCAGTAACAGGGCGATCAGGCGCATGGTCCCTCCTTAGAAGCTGGCCTCGAACTCGTTGCCGTTGTTGTCCCGAAGCCACAGCCGCGCCTCGCCACCGCCCTGCAGTTCCAGGCTGATGGTGGGGTTCTCGCTCACCGCCGGGAACAGTTCGAGGCTGGCCAGTACCTGGCCGCCGGCATCACGCAGTTCAGCCTGGTTGAGGAAGAACTCGGGGATGCCGCCCACCAGGCCGTTGTCCATGGGGTGATCGATGCGCATGCGCAGGCGGTTGCCCTCGCCCTGGGGGAAGCGGCCACCGTGGACCTGGCCCAGGCGATCTTCCCAGCCGGCCTGGGCGCGTACCACGCTCGGCGCAGTGCAGCCACCGCCGGCCGCATCGACGCGGGTGGAGCCGATATGCCAGAGGCCGTCGCGGGTCAGCACGGCGGCGCGGATGGGTGTAGCCTGCTCGACGCGGATGCGGATGGCCAGCAACGGCGCCACCCGCTCGCCGGGCTGGAAGATGAAGATCTGCGGAATCGGGTTGAGCTCGGCCCAGGCCATGATCTTCACCACCTGCCCGGCATAGGCACGGGCATCCACCTGGATCGGCACCTGGCGCGAATCCTCGGCGAACGGCGGCGCTTCCAGCACCACCCTGGGGTCATGAACGAAGGGCTGGCCGGCGAGAATCCGCTGGTGGAAGTAGTCCCACATGACCGATTCCACCGGGTCCTGGCCGGCGCCCAGCAGCGGCGCGCTGGCCCCGAGCAACCCCAACAGCAGCAACGAACGCCTGTGCATCCCGCACCTCCGGCTATTGAACGTCCTGATAGAGCCCCGGCAACTCGTAGCGCAGGCCGTAGGCGGCGTAGAGCTTTGCCATGCGGCCGTCGCGCACCATGGCGTCGAGGGTTTCTTCCACCGCGTTGGCGAGCTGGCGATTGCTCTCATGCACCGCCATGCCGATGTCCCATTCGGGACGGCCGAGGTTGGGATAGGTGTTGTCGGCATTGAGGATCCGCGGGTCGCGGGCCTGGTATTCCAGCCAGTCCAGCTCCCCGCGCAAGGCCATCACCGCGTCCACCTCGCCCTTGCGCATGCCGTCGAAGGCCGCTGCCGGCCCAGGGTAGTGATGGGCATTGCGCGCCAGGCGCCCGGCGAACACCGAGGTGAGGTAGAAGGACGGCACGCTCTCCAGCTCCACGCCAATGGGATGGAACTGGAACACGCCGATGCTCGGCACCTCCGGCAGGCGCCGGCTGTCGTAGGCCACCTGCCAGCGCTCGCGCTGGTAGGGAGCGAACATCACCACCTGCTCGTTGGCCAGCTCGCCCACGTCGTTGCGTTTCTGCGAGTAGTCGCGGTCGTAAGGCACCCGCAGCATCACATCGGCGAGCACGCCGGGACGCATGTAGTGGCCCTTCCAGATGAAGTTGCGCAAGTCATCGTCAAGCCGCTCGCCCGGCGTGACCCAGAGCAGTTCCAGCTTCAGCCCGAGCCCCTCGGCCAGGGCATTGGCAAGGTCGATATCCACTCCGCGCGCTTTGCCGTCTTCCTTGAAGCTGTAGGGCGCGAAGTTCTCGTAGACGGCCACCCGCAGCACGCCCGAGTCGACGATGTCGTCATAGGGGCGCACCTGTGCCTGCGCCAGGGGCAGGCACAGCAGCCAGCACAGCAGAACCAGCAGGCGCATGGCGATCACTCGTCCACGTGCACGCTTTCCAGGTAAGTGCGGATGGCCCAGAGGGCTTCCTGGCTGAGGAAGTCGGCCATCTTCGGCATGTACACCGCGCCGTCGCGCACCGCACCGTTGATGACCCGCTCCTTGAACCACTCATCGCCGCTGGCGTCGGTTTCCAGGTAGCGCAGGTCGGGCGCGATACCGCCGGACTTGGCCTCCAGGCCGTGGCAGCGCGCACAGTTCTGGTTGTAGGCGGATGAACCGATTTCAACGGCCAGGTCGTGATTTTCGTACGGCGCGCGATAGGGGTTTTCATCGCGCCATTCCTTGCCCAACTGCTCCAGGCCTTCGGTGTTCACTGCCTGGGGCACCACGTCACCGTGAGCCAGGACGATTCCGCTGAGGGTCAGGCCGGCCAGGAATGCGAGGCCGCGCAGTGCGCTGTTCTTGTTCATCACATACATCCTCATTAGCTGTGCAAGGCGGCGCCCCGGAGAGGCGCTGTGAGGAAATGGTAAGAAGCCCCCACCGAAGGCCGAATGCTGCTTTGGTGGTCGCGGCCTACTCCCTTGGTAGTAATGCGAGTGGAGCCGAACGAAAGACGCGAAGTTGTCGCCGACGGGTGTAGGAGCGAGCTCTGCTCGCGAAGCTTTCCGGGAGATCATCCATTCGCCAGCAAACGGACTCCTACAACGTTTCCCCGGTGCAGAAAGCAGGAACGCCGCTTACCCGGTGAGGGACAAGCGGCGTTCTTGCGTGAGCGGTGAACAGCTTCAGGCGGTTCAGCGGGCCTTGACATACGCCGGGAGGGAAAGGTTCAGGTTCGGCGAATGGAGGCTGTCGTGGACCAGGTCGCTGGACGCCCTGGCGAGCTCGAATTCGAGCACACAGTAGAGCACCAGTAGCGGCAGCAGGAGATGCTTGACGATGACCATGGCGCAATCCCCTTGAAGGTTCCTGTGCCCGTCATGCTAGGGCCAGGCGCCCCGGCTGGCTTTACTACCTTGGTAGCGGCCGGGCGGTACCTTGGTCGCCTGTGCCTGCATACCCCTCGGTAGTAGCTCCCCGGGAGGTAGCGGCAGGCGCTTTCGCAGCAGTGCCAAGTCATGGGGGCACTGGGAAGTTTTCCCGGCTTGCGCGGGAGCTTTTCCGTATCGAGCCGAATGCGCGAATCCCAACATTCCAGACGCCGGGCCAGCAGATGGCCCCGTATCCAACGACTATGGGAATCGCAACCATGACAACAAGATCGCTACCCTCTCCTGCCAGCCCGCTTTCCACCGCCATCCGCTGCCTGCTGCTGGTGGGCGGCCTGGCCGCTGCCGGCGGTGCCTTCGCCAAGAACGTCACCTGGGACGACATCGCCAACGACCACCAGACCACCGGCGACGTGCTGCAGTACGGCCTGGGCACCAACGCCCAGCGCTGGAGTCCGCTGGCCCAGGTCAACGCCGACAACGTGTTCAAGCTGGCCCCGGCCTGGTCCTTCTCCTTCGGCGACGAGAAACAGCGCGGCCAGGAGTCCCAGGCCATCGTCAGCGACGGGGTGATCTACGTCACGGCCTCCTATTCCCGCGTCTTCGCCCTCGACGCCAAGACCGGCCAGCGTCTGTGGACCTACAACCACCGCCTGCCCGACGACATCCGCCCCTGCTGCGACGTAGTCAACCGGGGTGCTGCAATCTACGGCGACAAGATCTACTTCGGCACCCTGGACGCCCGCGTGGTCGCCCTGGACAAGAAGACCGGCAAGGTGGTCTGGAACAAGAAGTTCGGCGACCACGGCGCCGGCTACACCATGACCGGCGCCCCGACCATCGTGAAGGACCAGAAGACCGGCAAGGTGCTGCTGATCCACGGCAGCTCCGGTGACGAGTTCGGCGTGGTCGGCCAGCTCTACGCCCGCGATCCCGACACCGGTGAAGAAGTCTGGATGCGCCCCTTCGTGGAAGGCCACATGGGCCGTCTGAACGGCAAGGAGAGCACGCCCACCGGCGACATCAAGGCGCCCTCCTGGCCGGACGACAAGAACCACCCCAGCGGCAAGAAGGAAGCCTGGAGCCACGGCGGCGGCGCCCCCTGGCAGAGCGCGAGCTTCGACCCGGCGACCAACACCATCATCGTCGGCGCCGGCAACCCCGCGCCCTGGAACGGCTGGGCGCGCACCGCGGACGGCGGCGAGCCGAAGGACTACGACAGCCTCTACACCTCCGGCCAGGTCGGCGTGGACCCGAGCACCGGCGAAGTGAAGTGGTTCTACCAGCACACCCCCAACGATGCCTGGGACTTCTCCGGCAACAACGAACTGGTGCTGTTCGACTACAAGAACAAGGACGGCAAGACCGTGCCGGCCACCGCCCACGCTGACCGCAACGGCTTCTTCTATGTGGTGGATCGCAGCAACGGCAAGCTGCAGAACGCCTTCCCCTTCGTCGACAACATCACCTGGGCCAGCCACATCGACCTGAAGACCGGCCGCCCAGTGGAGAACCCCGGCCAGCGTCCGCCGCTGCCGGAGCCCGGCCAGAAGCACGGCAAGGCGGTGGAAGTCTCGCCGCCCTTCCTCGGCGGCAAGAACTGGAACCCCATGGCCTACAGCCAGGACACCGGCCTGTTCTATGTGCCGGCCAACCACTGGAAGGAGGACTACTGGACCGAGGAAGTGGCCTACAAGAAGGGCTCCGCGTACCTCGGCCAGGGCTTCCGCATCAAGCGCATGTATGACGACCACGTCGGCATCCTGCGCGCCATGAACCCCACCACCGGCAAGGTGGTCTGGGAGCACAAGGAGCGCCTGCCGCTGTGGGCCGGCGTGCTGGCCACCAAGGGCAACCTGGTGTTCACCGGTACCGGCGATGGTTTCTTCAAGGCCTTCGACGCCAAGACCGGCAAGGAACTGTGGAAGTTCCAGACCGGCAGCGGCATCGTCTCCCCGCCGATCACCTGGGAACAGGACGGCGAGCAGTACATCGGCGTGACCGTTGGCTATGGCGGAGCAGTACCGCTGTGGGGCGGCGACATGGCCGACCTGACCAAACCGGTGGCCCAGGGCGGTTCCTTCTGGGTGTTCAAGCTGCCGAGCTGGGACAAGACCGCGCAACGCTGATCGACCGACCGGGGCCATGTGCCCCGGTTTTCCCTTTCCTGTTCCCACGGAAACCTGCCATGAAGAACCTGCACCTGCTCCTTCCGCTCGCACTGCTGCTCGCCAACGGTACAGCGCTGGCCGACGACGGCGACCTGGTGATCAACGGCTGCCGCATCGCCCCGGAAAGCCGCTGCCCCGGCGCCGACCTGCGTGGCGCCAGCCTGGCCAGCCAGGACATGCGCAAGATGGACCTCTCCGGCGCCAACCTCGAAGGCGCCGACCTGCGCCATGCAAAACTCGACCTCGCCAACCTGGAAAAGGCCCGCCTGGCCGGCGCCAACCTTACCCGCGCCAGCCTGCAGCAGGCCAATCTGCGCCTGGCCGACCTCTCCGGCAGCCGCCTGGTGGCCGTGCAGGGCTGGGGCCTGTTCGCCCAGGGTGCTCAGTTCAAGGGGGCCGACCTCACCGCGGCCTACCTGGAGTTCTCGCGCCTGTCCGGGGCGAAGATGCACGAGGTCAACCTCCAGGCCGCCGACCTGGAAATGGCCTGGCTGAGCAAGGTCGACCTCAAAGGCGCCGACCTGCGCGACGCCAACCTGCAGGAAGCCAAGATCGGCGACGCCAACCTCGAGAACGCCGACCTCAGCAATGCCCGCAAGCACTATGCAACCTTCCAGGCCACCAACATGGAAGGCTGCAAGGACTGCCCGAGCGGGTGGGATTGAGTGGATTCGAATGATTCCAACTGTAGGGACTTGCAGCAGCCCTTCGGGCTGCTTGGCGATTGAAATCGCCCCCACAGGTAAAGCGTCACCTGCCTTCCCTGTGGGGGTGAATTCATTCGCTGTGTCTACAACCACCTTGTAGGAGCCAGCTTGCTGGCGAAGCGGGGCCATTCGCTGGCAAGCCTAGGGGCAATGCACCGACTCGCCCCTACACCGCCGCCACCCGCAGCACTCCGGTATCGATGGCCAGGTGAACCAGTTCCGCCTGCGATTCCACCTGCAACTTGCTCTTCAGCAGGGTCAGGTAGTTGGACACCGTCTTGCCGCTGATGCACAGGCGTTCGGCGATTTCCCGAGCCGGCAGGCCCCGGGCGAGCATCACGAATATCTCGAATTCGCGCTGGGTAATGCCCCGCAGGCGTGGGTCTTCGCTCTGCCGGCAGGCCAGTTGGGTGGCCAGGGGCTGCTCGATGTAGAGGTGCCCGGCAAGGATGCGCCGCACCGCTTCCAGCAGCACTTCCGGCGACGAGCTCTTGGTGATGTAGCCCGCGGCGCCCGCATCCAGGGCCTGGCGCACCAGGGGCAATTCGTCGTGCATGCTGAAGAACAGCACGCGCAGTTGCGGCAAGCGCTGGCGCAGCCGGCGGGTGACTTCCAGGCCGCTGATGCCGGGCAGGCCGACGTCCACGATCACCAGGCTGGGAACTTCATCCTGCACTTTCTGCAGCGCTTCCTCGCCACTGCCCGCCTCACTTACCTGGACGTCTGGCAACAAGGCGCAGAGCAGCGCCGCGTAGCCCTGACGCACCACGGCGTGGTCATCCACCAACAGGATCTTCATGCTCGGGACTCCTCCAGAGGGATGCTCAGGCACAGCGCCAGGCCGGCGCCGGGACGCGTCAGCAGCCTGAGTTCACCGCCCAGGCAGCGGGCGCGTTCGCGCATGGAGCGCAAGCCGATGCCTGCGCCCCCGAGGCTTTCGGCACCTCGTCCGTTGTCCCGCACCGTCAGGCGCAGGCGCCGCCGTCCGGCGCGCAGGCGAACGCGTACTTCACTGGCGCCGGCATGCCGCGCGACATTGGTCAGGGCTTCCTGCAGCAGGCGATAGAGATGGGCCTTGGCCTCGCCCGAAAGCGGCGGCAGGTCTTCGGCCAGCTGCATGCGGCAACCGATGCCATTGGCCTGCTGCCATTGCTGGCCGAGCAGGTGGATGGCTTCCGCCAGTTCCAGGCGCTCCAGCACCACCGGGTAGAGATCGCGCACCAGCGCACGGAAGCCATCCTGCAAGTGCTGGCAGTTGCCTTCCAGGGCCTCCACGGTGCGGTTCACCACTGGCTGCTGCCCGGCAACGCTGCGCAGCAGGAAAAGCTGGGCGCGGATGCCCGCCAGGTACTGGCCGAGGTCGTCGTGCAGGGCCTGGGCCAGCTGGCGGCGCTCGCGTTCCTGCAGCGCCAGCAGCGCCTGGGTGAGTTCGGCGTTCTCGGCCTTGACCCGTTCAAGGGAGCCGGCCATCTGATTGAAGTGGCCCGCCAGTTGCCGTGACTCGGGGGACGAATGCACCGGTAGGCGCGCCTGCAACTCGCCCCGGGAAACCTGCTGCAGGGCGCCCAGCAGCTCCTCCAGCACCCGCAGCCCACGCCGCACCGCCCAGCGGATGGCCCACAGGCTCAAGCAGAGCGCGATGGCGAACAGCGCCAGGAGTTGCTGCAGGGAATCGCGGATTTCGTCGACTTCGTCGCGCGGGTCCACGCTGATGCGCACGCGGCTGCCGTCGGCCAGGCGCAGTTCTTCTCCGCTGGCCTCGGCGCCCGGATACAGCCAGTGCGCCAGCCAGCTTTGCAGGGGGCCGCGCTCCGGTTCGTCGGCCGTCTGATCGAGGCGGTGCACGCGCACATGGCGCAGGTTGGCGGTGAGGCGCGGCTGCAGCGCGGCCGGGTCGCGCAGGGCCGCCGCCCGCAGGTATTCGACCACCGCCTCGGCGGCCACCAGTTCACGGCGCACGTCCTGTCCGGCCTGGCGCAGCATCAGCGCCAGGCAGACGCTCCCCACCAGGACGAAGAACAGGGTCACCAGCAGGTTGATGCGCCACAGCGCGGACATGGCGGCTCACTCCGCCAGCCAGATGACCGGCAATACCGTGGCGCCACTCTGGTGGTGGAGGCGGACCGGGTCGACGCGGTCGAAGCCGAGCAGGTTGAGGATCAGCAGCAACGGCAGCAGCAAGTGTTTGAGGATGCGCATGGACGGCTTCCTTCTGGTTTTTGTGTGGTCATCCTATGGCCTGATCGCTGGCCGCCTTCTACTACCTTGGTACTGACTGACCGGTACTTTCTTCATATTTCCCGCGCCCGGCCCCATTCCTATGCTGGCTCCACGTTCAGAGGAGCCACGAAATGCGCCCTTACCTGCTCCACGGCCTAACCTACTTGCTGGCACTGGCCAGCGCCGCCCTGGTCACGACCCATGTCCACGCTGAAGGCGACGGCCTGGAGGTGCGCATCGGCTACCTGGCCTGGGAGCCCCCGCGCGGCCCGCTGCTGTCCAACGTGATTCCCGAACCGGAAGACGCCGGCCTGCGCGGCGCCGAACTGGCGATCATCGACAGCAACAGCACTGGCCGCTTCCTCAGGCAGAGCTACGCCCTGAGCGCCGTGCGCACCGCCACCCCCGAGGCCTTGCTGACCCAGGCGCGGGAACTGCATGAACAGGGCCTGCGCCTGTTCGTGGTCAATGCCCCGGCCAGGGAGCTGCTGCAACTGGCCGATGCCCTGCCCGACAGCCTGCTGTTCAACGCCGGCAGCGCCAGTGACGAACTGCGCGGTGGCGAATGCCGCGCCAATCTGCTGCACAGCCTGCCCAGCCGCGCCATGCTGGCCGACGCCCTGGCGCAGTTCCTCGCCACTCGCCGCTGGCAGCGCTGGCTGCTGGTCACTGGGCAGACCGCGGACGATCTTTCCTACGCCGCCGCCCTGCGTCGCGCCGCCGGGCGCTTCGGCGCGAAGATCGTCGAAGAGAAACCCTGGACCTTCGACAACGACCAGCGCCGCAGCGCCCAGGCGGACATGCCGTTGTTCACCCAGGCCCGCGAGTACGACGTGGTGCTGGTGGCGGACGAGCGCGGCGATTTCGGCGAATACCTGCCCTACAACACCTGGTACCCGCGCCCCGTGGCGGGCACCCAGGGCCTGACGCCCACCGGCTGGCACAAGACCGTGGAAACCTACGGCGCCGCCCAGTTGCAGAAGCGTTTCGAGGCCCTGGCCGGGCGCTGGATGAACGACCGCGACTTCGCCGCCTGGATCGCCGTGCGCAGCATCGCCAGCGCCGTGACCCGCCTGAAGAACGCCGACGCCCAGGCCATCCGCGCCCTCGCGCTGTCCGCCGACCTGCCGCTGGATGGCTTCAAGGGCCGCAAGCTGAGCTACCGAGACTGGGACGGCCAGCTGCGCCAGCCCATCCCCCTGGTGCAGCCGCGATCCCTGGTCAGCACGTCGCCCCAGGACGGTTTCCTGCACCCGGTGAGCGAACTGGACAGCCTGGGCTTCGACCGCCCCGAAAGCAGCTGCCAGCGCTTCACCGCGGCCAACTGACAACAACGAGAAGGAAGAACGCCATGCCCACTCCCCTTGCTGCCACCCTGGGCTCCGCCCTGCTGCTGTTCGCCGGCCAGGCGCTGGCCGCCACGGCCTACGTCTCCAATGAGAAGGACAACAGCATCAGCGTCATCGACCTGGACAGCCTGGAAGTCACCGCCAGCCTCGAGGTTGGCGCGCGCCCCCGTGGCCTGGCACTGTCCAGCGACAACAAGCTGCTCTACATCTGCGCCAGCGACTCCGACACCGTGCAGGTGATGGACCTGGCCACGCGCAAGTTCATCAAGGAGCTGCCCTCCGGCGCCGACCCGGAGCAGTTCGCCCTGCACCCCAATGACCGCTGGCTGTACATCTCCAACGAAGACGATGCGCTGGTGACGGTGGTGGACACCCAGAGCGACCAGGTGCTGGCGCAGATCCAGGTGGGCGTGGAGCCCGAGGGCATGGCGGTGAGCCCGGATGGCAAGTGGGCGGTGAACACCAGCGAAACCACCAACATGCTGCACTGGATCGACACCTCCACGCAGGAGTTGGTGGACAACACCCTGGTGGACCAGCGCCCCCGCCATGTGGAGTTCAGCCCGGATGGCAAGCTGCTCTGGGCCTCGGCGGAAATCGGCGGCACGGTGACGGTGGTCGACGTAGACAGCCGCAAGGTATTGAAGGTGCTGAAGTTCCAGATCAAGGGCGTGCACCCGGACAAGGTGCAGCCGGTGGGGGTGAAGCTGACCCGCGACGGCAAGTACGCTTTCGTCGCCCTGGGCCCGGCCAACCATGTGGCGGTGCTGGACGCCAGGACCTATGAAGTCCTCGACTACCTGCTGGTGGGCCGGCGCGTCTGGCACCTGGCGTTCACCCCGGACGAGAAGCGCCTGCTGGCCACCAATGGCATCAGCGGCGACGTGTCGGTGATCGATGTCGACAACCTCAAGGTAACCAAGTCGATCAAGGTCGGCCGCTATCCCTGGGGTGTGGTGGTGACGCCGTGAACGCCCTCGACCTGGTGGATGTGGGCTTCTCCTATGGCCCGCGCCGCGCGCTCTCGGAAGTCGGTTTCCACCTCGCGGAGGGCAGCTTCACGGCGCTGCTGGGGCCCAACGGGGCGGGCAAGTCCACCCTGATCGCCCTGCTCACCCGGCTCTACGATTTGCGCCAGGGCGAGATTCGCGTCTGCGGCTATTCCCTGCGCCAGGATCCGCGCAAGGCCCTGGCGAACCTGGGAGTGGTGTTCCAGCAGAGCACGCTGGACCTGGACCTTTCCGTCGAACAGAACCTGCGTTACCACGCCGCCCTCCACGGCCTGCCGGGCCGCCTGGCGAGCGAGCGCATCGAGCGTGAACTGGAGCGGCACCAGCTGGGACCGCGCCGGCACGACAAGGTGCGCCTGCTCAATGGCGGCCACCGGCGTCGGGTAGAGATCGCCCGCGCGCTGCTCCATGAGCCGCGCCTGCTGTTGCTGGACGAAGCCAGCGCCGGCCTCGATCCGGCCAGTCGCGAAGGCCTGAACCGGCACGTGCGGCAACTCTGCCGCGAGCAAGGCGTCGCCGTGCTCTGGACCACCCACCTGCTGGACGAGGTGCGGCCCGAGGACAACCTGCTGGTGCTCAACCAGGGACGCATCATCGCCAACGATCGCGCCGCCAGCCTGGGCGCACAGCAGGAAGGCGGCCTGGCCGCGGCCTTCGAGCGGCTGACGGCATGAACCAGCCCGGCCTGTGGGGGCGAATTCATTCGCAAAAGGACGGCGCAGCCGTCCCCAAAACCGTCCAATGGCGACCCTGCAACCCGCTTCGCGATTGAAATCGCTCCCACGAGAAGAGTTTCGGAGGCATGACGATGTTCGCTCCCTACTGGCATTGCCTGCGCGGCATCCTGCTGCGCGAATGGCTGCGGTTCGTGCTGCAGCGCACGCGCTTTCTCAGCGCCCTGGTGCGCCCGCTGCTCTGGTTGCTGGTGTTCGCCGCCGGTTTCCGCGCGGCCCTGGGCATCGCCATCATCGAGCCCTACGACACCTACATCACCTACGAAACCTACATAGTCCCGGGACTGGCCTGCATGATCCTGCTGTTCAACGGCATGCAGGGTTCGCTGTCCATGGTCTACGACCGCGAGATGGGCAGCATGCGCCTGCTGCTCACCAGCCCCCTGCCCCGTCCCTTCCTGCTGGGCGCGCGGCTGCTGGCCACTTCGCTGGTTTCGCTGCTGCAGGTCTACGCCTTCCTCGCCATTGCCTGGCTCTATGGCGTGCAGCCACCGGCCTTCGGCCTGCTGGCGGCATTGCCTGCACTGCTGGTCGCTGCCCTGCTGCTCAGCGCCCTGGGCCTGTTGCTGTCCAACGGCATCCGCCAGCTGGAGAACTTCGCCGGAGTGATGAACTTCGTGATTTTCCCGCTGTTCTTCCTCTCCTCGGCGCTCTACCCCTTGTGGAAGATGCGCGAGGCCAGCGAGTGGCTGTACTGGCTCTGTGCCCTGAACCCGTTCAGCCATGCAGTGGAGATGGTGCGCTTCGCCCTCTACGAGCGCTTCAACGGCCTGGCGACCGCCGTGTGCCTGGCGCTGACCCTGTTGTTCGCCATCGCTGCGATGCTCAGCTTCAACCCCCAGCACGCTGCCTTGCGCAAGGCCGGCTGAAGGAAGGATCGGCGTCATCCGGCTTCTGCGGTGGCCGCTGCCGGACGCGGGGCCGGTGCGGCCATCTACTACTTTGGTACTGGTTTTCCCCTCTCAACGTCGAATACCCAAAGCAGCGGCACTGGCCTGTAATGGCTGCATAAAAAGAACAGAGTGTCCGCCATGAAGCGCCTACTCACTTGCCTCGCCTGCATTGCCCTCGCGCTGCCCGCCTTCGCCGGCGAGACGGCCGATACTCCGCTGTTTTCCGCCGACGGCTACCGCCTGACGCGCTACCGCAGCCCCACCCCCGCCAGCGCCGACGCCGCCCAGACCCTGGATACCGCCCAGCTCCGGGCCCAGTTGCAGGCCGAGCCAGACACCCTGCTGGTGGACGTCTATCGCCGCCAGTGGCTGCAGGGGCGCTTCATCGAAGACGAGCCCCATGCCCACCTGCCCGGCAGTATCTGGCTGGCCAACACCGGCGACGGCGAGCTCAGCCCCCAATGGCAGGACTACTTCAGCCGCAACCTGCAGCAGGCCAGCGGCGGCCGACGCGACCGCGCTATGGTGTTCTACTGCCGCTCCGACTGCTGGCTCAGCTGGAACGCGGTGAAGCGCGCTGCCGCGCTGGGCTACACCAACCTCTACTGGTACCGTGACGGCATCGACGCCTGGGAACAGGCCGGCCTGCCTCTGCAGCCCGCCCGTCCCGTGCCCTTCCCCTGACCCGGCGCTTCCGGGCATGCCACACCATAATGAGAAAAACGAGGTGAAAGGCCGTGTACAAGATCCTGATTGCCGATGACCACCCGCTGTTCCGCGAAGCCATCCATAACGTCATCAGCGATGGCTTCCCGGAAAGCGAAGTGATGGAGACCGCCGACCTGGACAGTGCCCTGGCGCTGACCCAGGAGCACGACGACCTCGACCTGATCCTGCTGGACCTGAACATGCCCGGCATGCATGGCCTGAACGGGCTGATCAACCTGCGCAACGAGGCGCCCACGGTGCCGGTGGTGATCGTCTCCGCCGAGCAGGACAAGCAGGTGGTGCTGCAAGCCATCACCTACGGCGCGGTAGGCTTCATCACCAAATCCTCGCCACGGGCGCAGATGACCGACGCCATCGAGCAGATCCTCAACGGCAACGTCTACCTGCCGTCGGACATCATCCGCACCCAGAAGGCCTCGCCGCGTCGCCACCACGAAGAAGCCAGCATCCCGCCCGAACTGTTGCAGGCCCTGACCCGCAAGCAGCTGCTGGTACTGGAGCGGATGACCAAGGGGGAATCCAACAAGCAGATCGCCTACAACCTGGACATCGCCGAAACCACGGTGAAGGCCCATGTCTCGGCCATCCTGCGCAAGCTCAACGTGCACAACCGGGTGCAGGCCATCCTCTCGGCCAGCGATATCGACTTCACCGCCTACCTGCGCCGCTGATCAACCGGGGTCTCCCCCAAGGACGACCATGCCTGCCGCCCGCACGCTGCTGTTAACAGCCCTGGCCATGCTGGCGTTCGCCGGCAACTCCCTGCTCTGCCGCCTCGCCCTCAAGCACACCGACATGGACGCGGTGAGCTTCACCGCCATCCGCATCGCCTCCGGCGCCCTGATGCTCTGGTTGCTGCTGCGCCTGCGCCGCCAGCCACTGGCCGCCACCGGCAACTGGCGCGCCGCTGCGGCGCTGTTCGTCTACGCGGCGGCCTTCTCCTACGCCTACCTGCAACTGGACGCCGGCGCCGGAGCGCTGCTGCTGTTCGGCGCGGTGCAGCTGTGCATGGTGGTCTTCGGCCTGCTGCGCGGCGAACGCCTGAACCTGCAACAGGCCCTGGGCTTCGCCCTGGCTGCCGGCGGGCTGGTGGTCCTGCTGCTGCCCGGTGCCAGCGCACCGCCGCTGGTGGGCGGCCTGTTGATGCTGCTCGCGGGCCTCGCCTGGGGCGCCTACACCCTGCTCGGACGCCAGGCTGGCCTGCCGCTGGCGGCCACCGCCGGCAACTTCATCCGCGCCCTGCCCTTCGCCGCACTGCTCATGCTGCCCTTCATCGACCAGTTGCGCCTCGACCTGCCGGGCTTCATCTACGCCCTGCTTTCCGGCGCCCTGACCTCCGGCATCGGCTACGCCATCTGGTACAGCGCCCTCCCCGGCCTCGGCGCCCTCCAGGCTGCCAGCGTGCAACTGAGCGTCCCGGTCCTCGCGGCACTCGGCGGCGCCCTGCTGCTGGGCGAACACATCAGCCTGCGTCTGGCGCTGGTGTCGGTGGCGGTGCTCGGCGGCATCGCCCTGGTGCTGCAGGCGAAGTTCCAGGCGCTGCCGGAGCGGGCGTGATAGCCCCTTCCCTTTTGGGGCCGCTGCGCAGCCCTTGGCGAATGAATTCGCCCCCACAAAAAAGAGCGCGCCATCCTGCACCTGGCATCCGTGTCGGTTGCTGACCCTGTGGGGGCGAATTCATTCGCTGAGCAGGTCGCAGACCTGCCTTCCAGAGTCCCGAGGGGGCCGCTGCGCGGCCCTTGGCGAATGAATTCGCCCCCACAAAAAAGAGCGCGCCATCCTGCGCCTGGCATCCGCGTCGGTTGCTGACCCTGTGGGGGCGAATTCATTCGCTGAGCAGGTCGCAGACCTGCCTTCCAGAGTCCCGAGGGGGCCGCTGCGCGGCCTTTGGCGAATGAATTCGCCCCCACAAAAAAGAGCGCGCCATCCTGCACCTGGCATCCGCGTCGGTTGCTGACCCTGTGGGAGCGAATTCATTCGCTGAGCAGGTCGCAGACCTGCCTTCCAGAGTCCCGAGGGGGCCGCTGCGCGGCCTTTGGCGAATGAATTCGCCCCCACAAAAAAGAGCGCGCCATCCTGCACCTGGCATCCGTGTCAGTTGCTGACCCTGTGGGGGCGAATTCATTCGCTGAGCAGGTCGCAGACCTGCCTTCCAGAGTCCCGAGGGGGCCGCTGCGCGGCCTTTGGCGAATGAATTCGCCCCCACAAAAAAGAGGTTCATCGCGCTTTCCCGGGGAAGGCGGCCTTGATTTTCAGGAAAAAGTAGGCCGAGTCCCGAAAGCCATAGGCCATGCGTTTGATCACCTTGATGCGGTTGTTCACCCCCTCCAGGACACTGGT
>NZ_JBHZGM010000030.1:0-65777 GCF_043392685.1 Metapseudomonas phytobenefica
ACGCATGGTGTTTCTCCTGTCTCTTGTTGTAGTTGCAAAGACGCGGTTGGCCTTTGTTCCTACTGGAGCAAGGGTTGGGCCAGAGTGCCGGAAATGCCTTTCCAGAGCGGTTTGGCGACAGCATCGCGTGCCTCCGTGGCAAGGGCTGTGGCAGGCCTGGCACAACTGAGAGTGACACTCTGTCACGTATCTGGCACAGCGGCTGACCAGCGGGTCCGGCGGCCATTGCAAAGGTACCTGCGCTAGGGGATGCTGCGTCGATGCGGGTGCCGTTCGACGGCCAGGGCTGCCTCCCGGGAAGCCCGCACTGGAGAAGAACAACAATGCAGAATCCTCTCAGTCGTCACGCCCAACAGGTGATGACCCTGGCACAGGGGAAGGCGCAGGCCAGCGGGCCGGCAGCCGACCCGTCCATCGCTCGCTCCTGGCTGCGTTGCCTGGAGGACTACCACCTCGATCCAGCCCGGGCGGTGGCGCCCACGGTGCTGGAGCACGGGCGCATGCTCGAATGCCGCGAGCGCATGCAGCAGGTGCTGGAGGTGGCCAATGGCGAGATGAACAACCTCTACCGCCAGCTCTCCGGGGCCGGCCATGCCGTGCTGCTGACCGATTCGCGCGGGGTGATCCTCAACTGCGTGACCGCCCATGCCGAGCGCCCCACCTTCGAGCGCGCCGGGCTCTGGCTCGGCGCCGACTGGAGCGAGGCCAGCGAGGGCACCAATGGCATCGGCACCTGCGTGGTGGAGCGTCAGGCGCTGACCATTCACCAGGACGAGCATTTCCGCAGCCGCCACACCGGCCTCACCTGTTCTGCCAGCCCGGTGTTCGATCCCCAGGGCGACCTGATGGCGGTGCTCGATGTGTCATCCGCGCGACACGATGTTTCGCGCCAGAGCCAGTTCCACACCATGGCGCTGGTCAACCTCTCGGCCAAGATGATCGAGAGCTGCTATTTCCTGCGCCGCTTCGAAGGCGAATGGCTGCTGCGCTTCCACCTGCAGGCCGAGTACATCGGTCTGTTCAGCGAGGGCCTGCTGGCGTTCGACGGGGAAGGGCGGATCAGTGCGGTCAACCAGAGTGCGATCAACCTGCTGGGCCTGCCTCGCGAGCGGCTCATCGGCCAGCCGGTGGAAGCTTTCTTCGATTGCCGCCTGGACGATCTCCTGGGCCGCGCCACGCCGCAACCGGTGACCAGCTGGCCGCTGCGCACACGCAATGGCCGCTCCCTGTTCGCCGCCCTGCGCGGCCAGCCTCGCAGCGTACTGCAACCGATTCCGCCGGAACCGCCGAAAGTGGCGCGCCCCGGCATCTGCCTGGGCGATGCAGCACTGCAGAACGACTTCCGCCGCGCCCTGCGCGTGTACGAACGGGACGTGCCGCTGCTGATCAATGGCGAAACTGGTTCCGGCAAGGAAGCCTTCGCCCGCGCCCTGCATCAGGCCAGCTCCCGCGCCGAACGGCCCTTCGTGGCGTTGAACTGCGCGGCCATTCCGGAAACCCTGATCGAGAGCGAGCTGTTCGGCTATCGCGGCGGCAGCTTCACCGGTGCGCGCAAGGAAGGCATGCGCGGCAAGCTGCAGCAGGCTGACGGCGGCACCCTGTTCCTCGACGAGATCGGCGACATGCCGCTGGCGCTGCAGACCCGCCTGCTGCGGGTGCTGGAGGAGCGCCAGGTAGTGCCCATCGGCGGCGAGCCGCTGCCGGTGGACGTGCGCATCATCAGTGCTACCCACCGTGCACTGGAAGAACGGGTGCAGAGCGGCGGCTTCCGCGAGGACCTGTTCTACCGCCTCAACGGCCTGATCCTCGACCTGCCGCCCCTGCGTGAGCGCAGCGACAAGCCGGAGCTGCTGCACTACCTGCTGGCCGAAGAGGCGCGGGGGATGCGCGTCGTGCTCACCGAAGAGGCACGCCAGGTGCTGCTGGATTACCACTGGCCGGGCAACGTGCGGCAGATGCGCAACGTGCTGCGTACCCTGGCGGCATTGTGCGAGGACGGCATCATCCGCCTGTCCGACCTGCCCCGCGAAGTGCTGCGCGCAGCGCCCAGGCCCTCAGCCCCGGAGCCCGTGGCCAGCCCGTTGGACGACGCCGAGCGCACGGCATTGCTGAATGCGCTGGAGAGCCAGCGCTGGCACATGACCCGCACCGCCGAACAGCTCGGCATCAGCCGCAACACCCTGTACCGCAAGCTGCGCAAGCACGCCATCGCAACGCGGGGGTAACGAGATTCACCGCACCCCTGTGGGGGCGAATTCATTCGCGAATGAGTTCGCCCCCACAGAATCAGAAAAGCCCGGCCCCTGAAAAGGGGCCGGGCTTTTGCGTTGCAGGTGCGGGCATCCCTGCCCGCCGGGGAGGGGCCGACGGCAGACCCCGGTTCCAGTCAGGCGCCTTGCGGGGTTTCGCCGCGGGCCAGGCGTTTGTTGATGTCGTCGATCACATCCGGCAGGTCGGCGATGGTGTCGATCAGGTAGTGCGGGCGGGAGCCTTCGAACATCTGGCCGATGCGCGCGCGCTCCTGGTCCAGCTTGTCTTTGGGCAGCGCCTTGAACTGCTCCCAGGTCAGGCCCAGTGCGTTGCCCGAGCAGGTCAGGGCCACGGTCCACATGCCGGCGCTGCGGCCTTCGAGGATGCCCGGCCAAGTGTCATCCACCTTCACGCAGGCGGCCACGTCGTCGATGCCCAGGGCGATCACGTTGGCCAGGGCCTGGGCCGGGTGCGGGCGGCCGTTGGGCACTTCGTCGGTGGCCACCACGTGGTCCGGGGTGTAGCCGTTCTCGCGGGCCAGTTCCACCACCTTGGCCATTACCACCGCCGGGTAGCCGGAGCAGGTGCCGATCTTCAGGCCCTTGCTGCGCAGGCTGGCGATGGTGTCGAGGGCACCGGGGATCAGCGCCGAGTGCAGGCCGATCTTCTCGATCTGCAGCGGCATGAAGCGCTCGTAGATGGCGGTGACGTCATCGTCGGTGGGCAGGCGGCCGAAGGCGGCGCGATAACGCTCGGCGATGGCCGGCACGTCGCAGAGGGTGCGGATGTGGTCCCACTTGCCCATGCCCATCGGGCCGCGGGCTTCTTCCAGGGAGACGGCGACGCCGAACTCGGCGAAGGCCTCGACGAAGATCTGGGTCGGCGCGAAGGAACCGAAGTCGACGACGGTACCGGCCCAGTCGAGGATCGCGGCTTTCAGTTGAGTGGGTTGCTTGTAATGCATGGTGAGGACTCCAGCGGATGGCAGGTTATGTAAGGGCATTCAGGTTCTGGCCCCGGCGATGGCCGGTTGACCGTTGGCCGGGAGGTTGTCCGGCGTTTTCAGGGGTTGCGGGCGGCTGTTCCAGAAGGGCACCAGCATCAGGCTGGCCAGCAGCGCAGCGCCGGTGAACACCAGGAACACCGTGGTCGTGTCGAAGTAGCCCGGCAGCAGACCTCCGAGGATGGCGCCTACCGAGCCGCAGCCGTTGACGAAGCCCGCGGCGGTGCCGGCGGCTTCCTGGGTGCCGAAGTCGATGGCGGCGGAGCTGCTGATCATCGAGTCCGGCCCGTAGAGGGTGATGCCCATCATGAACAGCAGGCCGACCACCAGGTACAGGCTGCCGCTCTGCATGGCCGGGACGAACAGCGCCAGGCAGGCGGTGAGGGCGACCAGGCTGAACACGCAGGCCGGCATGCGGCGGGCGCCGAAGAGCTTGTCCGAAGCGATGCCGATGAGGATCGGGCCCACCAGACCGGCCAGCTCGAAGGCGGTGGGGACGATGGCCGACGCGACCTTGCCGATGGCGGGCATGCGTTCGTAGACGATCACCGGGCCCCACAGGAGGATGGCGTAGCGAGCGGGCTTGAGCAGGAAGTAGGCCAGGCCCAGGACCAGCACGGTGCGGTTGCGCATCACCTTGCGCAGTGCATCCCAGTGACCTTCACGCGGGCCGCTGCTGGTGGCTTCCACTTCAATCGGGGCGTGGCCCACGTCTTCCGGCTTATTGCGCTGCAGGAAGAAGAACAGCACGGCGACGGCACCCACCACCAGGGCGGAAGAAATGAACGCCATGCGCCAGTCGTGGAACACGTCATAGGCCCACCAGCCGGCGAAGGGCGTGGCCACCAGGCCGCCGAAGGCGTAGCAGGTGCTCCAGTAGCCCAGCACACGGCCGCGTTCGCGGGTGGCGAAGAAGCTGCCGATGTTCTTGCACAACCCCGACCAGCCGGTGGACTGCGCCAGGCCCTGGACCACCATGCAGGTGGCGAAGATCGGCAAGGTGGCGAAGGTGCCCATGGCGAGCGCTGCCAGGGCGGAGATCACCAGGCCGCCAAGCACCACCACGCGTGGGCCGAAGCGGTCGGCGAAGATGCCCCAGGTGAACTGGCCCACCGCGTAGGCGGCGAGGTAGAGGGCGTCGAGGTTGGCCATCGCGGCCTTGTCGAGTTCGAACCCCGGGTCTTCGCCAATGCCGAGCTTGGCGACGGAGAAGGCTTTCCGGGTGAAGTAGAAGGCCGCGTAAGCCAGCCAGGTGATGAGGAAAATCTGGACGCGCCAGCGCTGGAGGGATTTCCAGCCGCTTGCGAAGGCACCTGCATTGTTGTTCATGGTTCTGACCCCGTATGGGTATGCCGGACAGTGCACATGGGAAAGTTGTTGTTGTTTTGCTGCTGGGCTGTCTAAACGCACGACCTTGGTCAGATGGCAGCGGCCGTGGCGTCAGGCGGATGGATAAGGTTCTGCGTTACCGAGGCCCCCTGCCCGGCGTCTCCGAGCGATCGGTTTACTAAGGATTTGTTTCAGAAAAAGGTCACCGCACCACACTTCCGCTACCCGCAGCGGGAGCCGTCCAAGGACGGTGGGTGACCTTGAATGGGTTTGCCTCTCGACTCAGGCAGACCGTTTTGGCGCTGGGTTACTGCATGTCCACGCCCATCACCTCCAGGGTGTCGGTGATGGCGCGCAGCAGCTGGCGAACGACGTGCTCGTCGATCTGCCCGATGCAGCCGATGCGGAAACTCTCGGCCTGGGTCAGCTTCCCGGGGTAAATGATGAAATTGCGGGCCTTCAGCTCCTCGTAGAAGCGCTTGAACTCGAAGTTCGGATGCTCCGGACTGAAGAAGGTGGTGATGATCGGCGACAGCCACTGGTCTTCCAGCAGGGTCTTGAAGCCGATCTCGCGCATGCCGGCCACCAGCACGTCGCGGTTGTGGCTGTAGCGTGCCAGGCGGCCTGCCACGCCACCCTCGGCGGCGTGCTGTTCCAGCGCCGCGCGGAAGGCCACCACGCTGTGGGTCGGCGGGGTGAAGCGCCACTGGCCGGTGCGCTCCATGTAGAGCCATTGCTCGTAGATATCCAGGGCCAGGGAGTGGGCGCGGCCCTTGGCGGCTTCCAGCACCGAGCGGCGGATGATCACGAAGCCGAAGCCGGGGATGCCTTCGATGCATTTGTTGGCGGACGACACCAGCACGTCGAAGGCGATTTCATTCACGGTCAGCGGCACGGCGCCGAAGGAGCTCATGGCGTCGACGATCAGGCTCTTGCCGTGGGCCTTCACCACGTCGGCGATTGCGCGCAGCGGGTTGAGGATGCCGGAGCTGGTTTCGCAGTGGACCAGGAAGACGTTGGTGACGTCCGGATTGGCCTTCAGCAGGACGTCCACTTCGTCGGGCTGCGGCGGCAGGTAGTCGCCCTTGTCCAGAGTGATGTAGGCGCGGCCGAGGTAGTCCAGGGTCTTGGCGGCGCGCTGGCCGTAGGCACCGTTCATCAGGATCAGGCACTTGCCGTCGCGGGGGATGGCGGTGGCCAGGGCGGCTTCCACCGAGAAGCTGCCGCTGCCCTGCAAGGGGACGCAGGCGAAGCTGTCGTCCTGCACGCCGGCCATGGAAAGCAGTTCCTGGCGCACTTCGGCGGTGACCAGGTTGAATGCGCCGTCCCACGAGCCCCAGTCACGCAGCATGGCTTCCTTGGTGGCCTTGGACGTGGTCAGCGGACCGGGGGTGAGCAGGTAGGGTTCGCCGAGGGCGGGGGCCGCCAGCGGTTGGGTGTTGGTGGGGAATTCGGCTTTGGTCATGGTCGTCTCCGGCGTTCTTCTGGTGAGTGCGCGTTGCGATGGAGAGATAGAACCAATTCCCTAAAAATAAAAAAAATCGATTTATAGTATTTCAAATATAAGTTGGGCTTATTTGTAGAGGCACAGGCCGATGACGGTTTCCCAGGCACAGCTCAAGGCCTTCCACGCGGTGGCGGTGCACGGCAATTTCACCCGCGCGGCCGAGGCGCTGTTCCTCAGTCAGCCGGCGGTTTCCGACCAGGTGCGCAAGCTGGAGGAACGCTTCGGCATCCTGTTGTTCAACCGCAACAAGCGCTCGGTGCAACTGACCGACCTGGGCGAGCGGCTTCTGGCCATCACCCAGCGGTTGTTCGCCGCCGAGGCCGAAGCCGAGGAGCTTTTGTCCACCTCACGCGCTCTGGAAACCGGCAGCCTGACCCTGGCGGTGGATTCTCCGGTGCATCTGCTGGGGTATATCGCGCGCTTCTGCGAGCGTTACCCGGGCATCCGTGTGAGCCTGGTCACCGGCAACAGCGACGAGTGCCTGCGCCGGCTGCAGGAATACAAGGCGGACTTCGCGCTGCTCGGTCGGGTGGTGGAAGACGACAGCCTGATCACACACGTGCTGAGCAGTGACCCGCTGGTGGCCTTTGTCGCCCATTCGCACCCCTGGGCTACGCGGGACTCTATCGTCCTCGCCGACCTGGGAAACATGCCGATGGTGCTGCGCGAGCGCGGCTCGATGACCCGGCAGATCCTCGAAGAGGAGATGCGCCGGGCCGGCATCGCCATCCGCCCGGCCATCGAAGTGGAAGGCCGCGAGGCCACCTTCGAGATGGTCGCCGCCGGGCTTGGCGTCGGCCTGGTGTCGGCGGCGGAAGTGGGTGCCAGTGCCAACGTCCATGTGCTGCCGATCCGCGATTGCCTGCAGCGCATGACCGAAACCCTGGTATGCCTGCGGGAGCAGGGTTCCCGGCGCATCATCGAGGCCTTCTTCGAGGCGGTGCGCGGGAAGCGCCCCTAACGCCGCCTGGTTGGGCGCGGAATCTGCTCCAGCCTGCCGTGGAAGGCGGCCCGCAGGTCCTCGGTGGGCGGCGGGGTGAAACGCAACCTGGAGAACAGTCCGTTCAGGTGCCGGGCCATGAGTTCGCAGGCCTGATCCGTATCGCCTTCGGCCAGGGCATTGAGCAGGGCCTGGTGTTCGTCGCAGGACGCTTCGGTATAGGCCCGGCTGCGGCTCAGTGAGATGTTCAGCGCGGCGCGGGGCAGCAGCCTGGAGAGGAATTCCACCAGCCAGGGGTTGCCGGCATGCTCGGCCAGCCGGAGGTGGAACCGGTTGCTCTGGTTGAGCAGACCGGCATGGTCTCCGCTTGCCAGACACTGCCGCTGACCGTCGACCAGGGCGCGCAATTCGGCCAGTTGCTCCCGTGTGAGGCGGTTGCCGAGCAGGCGGATGACCCGGCTCTCGATCGTCAGGCGAGCTTCGAGGATTTCACGCGCATGCCGCTCGCTGGGGCGGGCGATGGACGCTACCTGGTTCGGCGCCAGTTCTACGGCGCCTTCTTCGGCCAGACGGTTGAGGGCGCGCTGGACGGTACCGGTGCTGACGCTGAAGATCCGCCCGAGGGTCTCCTTGCTGAGCCGGGTGCTGGGCGCCAGGCGGCGGTCGAGGATCGCCGTGTAGAGGGCTTCGTAGACCTGATGTCCGGGGGCGCGCGAATGGCCCGGGGCGGCGCTGCCCGTCATGCTGTGGCCGGCAGTGATTTCGATGTTGTGCATGGTCCCACCTCGCATCGCGTGAAGTGTCGACTGGGTGGCCCCTTCCGGGGCCGTTGGGAGAATCCGGCGCGCAGTCGCGCGTCGTGTCAGGTCTCTGGCAGGCGCAGGTCGATGTTCATCCGCACGCCCTCATTGAGAATGTGCTGGCGCATGGCCCGGCTGGCCTGCTCGCTGTCGTGGCGGCGAATGGCGCGCAGGATGGTCTCGTGTTCCTCGAGTACCTGTTCGGCATGCTCGGGGCTGTGCAGGATCTTTCCTTCGCTCTGCTCCAGGGCCGTGCCGATCTGCTGGGAAACACTGAGGAAAATGGGGTTGGAGGTGATCGCCACCAGCTTGCGGTGAAATGCCGAGTAGACGCTCGCCAGCATCGTGGGGTTGCGATCCTCCACCGCCTCGCGCATGTCCAGGATCAACAGGCGCAACTGGCTCAGGGCCGATTCGTCCACCGTCTGCGCCACCAGGCCGGCGATGAAGGGTTCCAGGGCATAGCGCAGCTGCAGCACATCTTCGGTGGTGGCCGCGCCCGGCACCTTCACGTCATCCAGGAGCTGGCCCTTGCGCTCCAGCACCATCACACCCTTGCCGGGGAGTGAACGGACCACACCGAGGGTCTCCAGCACCGTGATGGCTTCGCGCAGGCTCGGACGGCTGATCTCCAGCTGTTCGGCCAGTTCCCGTTGCCCCGGCAGCATCTGGCCGGCAGCCCACTGACCCTGCTCGATGGGCTCGAGCAGCTTCTGCACGATCGAGTTGACCCGTTTGGATGACGAGAACATTGAGCCTCCTGGTTGTTGGAATCCTCGACGGATCGGCGCCCCGCGCGGGGGCGCCGGTCGCCGTCAGGCATCCGTCTTGCCTGGTTGTGCCAGTTGCGTACGCAGTTGCATGGAGCCGTCGTCCTGGCTGGCCTTGCCACCGGCGAGCACATCCTGGGCACGCTGGATGTCGATGTCGTTTTCCCAGCGGGCGATGCTGACAGTGGCGACGCAATTGCCGATGAGATTGGTCAGGGCCCGGCCGATGCCCATGAACCAGTCGACGGAGAGTACCAGTACCAGGCCGGCGGCGGGGATGGCCGGCACGGCGGTGAGGGTTGCGGCAAGGATCACCAGAGCCGAGCCCGGGATGCCGTGGGCACCCTTGGAGGTGACCAGCGAGACCAGCAGGATGGTCAGCAGGTCGCCCGCCGACAGCGGCGTTCCAGTGGCATGGGCGATGAATACCACGGCCAGGGTCAGGTAGATGGAGAAGCCGTCGAGGTTGAAGGAGTAACCGGTGGGGATCACCAGGCCCACGGTGGAGCTGCGGATGCCCATGCGTTCGAGCTTGCGCATTACCTGCGGCAGCACGGCGTCGGAGGATGCGGTGCCGACGACGATCAGCAGTTCCTCGCGGAAGTAGCGCAGGAAGGGCAGCAGGGGAACGCCGCACAGGCGCAGCACCCCACCCAGTACCAGCAGGACGAAGAGCGCACAGGTCAGGTAGAACATGGCCACCAGGGCGCCGAGGTGGCTCAGCGAGTCGAGCCCGTAACGGCTGGTGGTGAAGGCGACGGCACCGAATACGCCGAGGGGCGCCAGGCGCACGATCATGCCCATGATGCGGAAGATCACGTGGCTGATTTCGCCGATGAGCCGGGAGACGCTGCTAGCCTGTTCGCCGACCAGGTTCAGGGCGCTGCCGAACAGCACCGCGAACAGCAGCACCTGGAGGATGTTGTTCTCGGCAAAGGCGCTGAACACCGATGAGGGGATCAGGCCCATGATGAAGTCCACCGGACCGTGCAGCTGCTTGTCGGCGGCCCCATAGATGGCCACGTCGCCGCTTTGCAGGCTGGACAGGTCGATGTTGGCGCCGGAACCCAGCCCCAGCCCGTAGGCCACGGCAAGGCCGAGCACCAGTGCGATGGTCGTCAGCACTTCGAAGTAGATCACCGACTTCAGGCCGATGCGGCCGACCTTTTTCAGGTCGCCGGCGCCGGAGATCCCGTTGACGACCACGCAGAACACGATGAGGGCGATGAGCATCTTGATCAGCTTGATGAAGCCATCGCCCAGGGGTTTGAGTTGAGAGGAGAATTCGGGGAGGCCGACGCCGAACAGCACGCCAATCACCAGGCCAATCACGACTTGCAGGAATATCGAGCGGGTGCAGAGCTTGAAGAGCATCGCAGGGGTCTCCGTTCGGCGTCTCCGTGCGGTCGGGATCGATGCAGGGAGACTTTTCATTGTTGTGGTATTACCGGTCAGACCAGTTCAGCCTATTGCCAATCCGGGAGTCTTGGCAAGCGCCATTTGTCATGGCGTCGTGAAACGGATTCAGGCGAGCCTGAGCAGCCGATCTTTTCTTCGGCGCCGAGGTCCAACGGCGGCTGGCTGCGGGCTTCCACAGAATCGTGGAGGCCCAATAGGGGCGGCAGGGCCGCTGTGCTAACCTGCGACAAGTTTTTTCCGGGCCGGGGCGGCCCGTTTCAGAGGTCATCCATGCATATCCACATCCTCGGCATCTGCGGCACCTTCATGGGGTCGCTGGCAGTGCTGGCCAAGGAACTTGGCCACCGTGTCACCGGCTCCGACGCCAATGTCTACCCGCCCATGAGCACCCAGCTGGAGGCCCAGGGAATCGAGCTGATGCAGGGGTACGAGCCCGCCCACCTGGAGCCGGCACCGGACCTGGTGGTGGTCGGTAACGCCCTGTCCCGCGGCAATCCCGCCGTGGAATACGTGCTGAACAAGGGCCTGCCCTATGTTTCCGGCCCGCAGTGGCTGGCCGACCACGTGCTGCAGGGGCGCTGGGTGCTGGCGGTGGCCGGTACCCACGGCAAGACCACCACCACCAGCATGCTGGCCTGGGTGCTGGAGCATGCCGGCATGAGCCCGGGCTTCCTGATTGGCGGCGTACCGCAGAACTTCGGCGTGTCGGCGCGCCTGGGCGGCACGCCTTTCTTCGTGGTGGAGGCCGACGAGTACGACAGCGCCTTCTTCGACAAGCGCTCCAAGTTCGTCCACTACCGTCCGCGTACCGCCATCCTCAACAACCTGGAATTCGACCACGCGGACATCTTCCCCGACCTTGCCGCCATCGAGCGCCAGTTCCACCATCTGGTGCGGACCATCCCCGGCGAAGGCCTGATCATCCATCCGACTTCCGAAACCGCCCTCAAGCGCGTGCTGGAGATGGGCTGCTGGACCCCGGTACAAACCACTGGCGAAGGCGGCCAATGGCAGGCGCGCCTGCTGGCCGAGGACGGCTCGCGCTTCGAGGTGCTGTTCGAGGGGGCGGTCGCTGGCACCGTTGACTGGGAACTGACCGGCCAGCACAACGTCGCCAACGCCCTGGCCACCCTGGCCGCCGCCCGCCATGTGGGTGTGGTGCCGGAGCTGGGCGTCGCCGCGCTGTCCGCCTTCAAGAGCGTCAAGCGGCGCATGGAGAAGGTGGCTGAAGTCAACGGCGTGACCATTTACGACGACTTCGCCCACCATCCCACTGCCATCGCCACCACCCTCGACGGCCTGCGCAAGCGCGTGGGCGACGCACCCGTGGTGGCGGTGATCGAGCCGCGCTCCAACTCCATGAAGCTCGGTGCCCACCGCGATGGCCTGCCAGACTCGGTGAAGCTGGCCGACCAGGTGTTCTGGTACGCGCCGCCGAATCTCGGCTGGGACCTGGCCGCAACCGCGATCGCCTGCCCGGTACCGGCGCAGGTCTGCACTTCGCTGGAGAGCATCATTGCCGAGGTCAAGGCGCTGGCCCGCCCCGGTACCCAAGTGGTGATCATGAGCAACGGCGGTTTCGGCGGCCTGCACGGCAAGCTGGCCAAGGCGCTCGAAGTGTAAGGAATTGGCGATGACCGGACCTTCCCGCATCACCCTGGCCATGACGGGCGCCTCCGGCGCCCAGTACGGCCTGCGCCTGCTGGACTGCCTGATCCAGGAAGACCGCGAGGTGCATTTCCTGATTTCCAAGGCGGCGCATCTGGTGGTGGCCACCGAGACTGACGTGACCCTGCCCACCAAGCCCCAGGCCATGCAGGCCTTCCTCAGCGAATACACCGGCGCCGCGCCGGGGCAGATCCGCTGCTACGGCAAGGAAGACTGGATGTCCCCGGTGGCCTCCGGCTCGGGCGCGCCGGCGGCCATGGTGGTGGTGCCCTGTTCCACCGGAACGCTTTCGGCAATCGCCACCGGCGCCTGCAACAACCTGATCGAACGCGCCGCCGACGTGACCCTGAAGGAGCGCCGCCAGTTGATCCTGGTGCCGCGCGAGGCGCCGTACTCCAGCATTCACCTGGAGAACATGCTCAAGCTGTCCAACCTGGGGGCGGTGATCGTGCCGGCCTCGCCGGGGTTCTATCACCAGCCGCAGACCATCGATGACCTGGTGGACTTCGTGGTCGCACGCATTCTCAACCTGCTGGATATCCCCCAGGACATGCTGCCGCGCTGGGGCGAGCACCATCAGGGCGTCGATGACTAAGCCGCTCGCCGCGCCCCTTCTTGCGCTGGCGCTGCTGCAGGGCTGCGCCAGCGTCGGCACCCTCAATGCCGCCAAGCCGGGGGCGCCGATCATCTATTCCGGCACCCGCCTGGACTGGTATGCGCTCAATGGCGGCTGCTGCCCGATGGACCGGTTCGGCGTCGAGCCGCCGGCCTATCCGGCCCTGGACCTGCCGGCCAGCGCCCTGACGGATACGCTGCTGCTGCCCTTCGCGGTGGCGGCGGAGCTGGGGGTGGTGCTGGGTGTCAGCGGTGGGTACTGACCTGTAGGGGCGGTTCCCGCTCGTGATTCAAGCCGGCTCCTGGCAGACATCCACCCAATTCGCTTCCACCAGCTCGGCCATGTAGTCCGGGGAGATGCGTACCGCGCTGTGCACGGCGCCGGCCGCCGGCACCACTTCGTCGAAGGCCTGCAGGGAACGGTCGCAGTAGACCGGCAGCGGGGTGGCCAGGCCGAACGGGCAGACGCCGCCTACCGGGTGGCTGGTCAGGGCTTCCACGGTTTCGGCATCCAGCATCCTGGCCTTGGTGCCGAAGGTTTCCTTGAACTTGCGGTTGTCGATGCGCGCATCGCCGCGGGCCACCACCAGCACGGCGTCTTCGCCAACGCGGAAGGCCAGGGTCTTGGCGATGCGGCCGGGCTCGACGCCGTGGGCCTCGGCGGCCAGGGCTACGGTGGCGGTGCTGGTATGCAGTTCGATGATGTCGATTTCCGGCGCCTTCCCGGCGAAGAAGGCGCGGACCGATTCAAGACTCATGGGCGATCCCTTCTGCTGAAAGGTCTGAATCCTTGTGCAGGCAGAGGGCCTGCGTCAATCCGGATTCAGCGGCCCAGCCGGCGCAGTTCGTCCGATTCGATGATACGGACCCCGTCGTCCTCCTCCAGCGCCAGGCGCCAGAGCGCGCGGGCCAGGGTGCAGACGTCGATGCCCCGGTACTTGCCCGGCAGCCAGCGCATGACGGCCGCCGCAAGTCGCTCGCCGAAGCGGAACTCGCTGCGCGGTCCCATCAGCAGAGAGGGGCGGGCGATGGTCAGCTGCGGCCAGTCCATGGCTTTGAGGGCCTCTTCCATTTCGCCCTTCACCTTGTTGTAGAAGATCGGCGATGTCTGGCTGGCGCCCACGGCGCTGATCACGATGAAATGCCGTGCGCCCAGTTCGCGGGCGCGCCGGGCGGCGGCCAGGACCAGATCCAGGTCGACCGCGCGGAAGGCTTCCTGGGAGCCGGCCTGGCGGATGGTGGTGCCCAGGCAGCAGAAGGCGACATCGATCCGGCCGTCCAGCTGCGGCAGCAGTTCGACCAGGGGCCCGACGGGATTCTGCAGGTGCGGGTGCTCGGCCAGAGGACGACGGGTCGGCGCCAGGACCCTCGCGACCGTGGGTTCGTTGAGCAGGCGGTCGAGCAGGTGCTCGCCGGTCAGTCCAGTGGCGCCGGCGAGCAGTACGTGCTGGGGCGTCAGATGCATAGTGTTTCTCCGCTGATACACCCTGAGCTTAGTGGTTGCGCGCGCTTTTGTCGGCGTTCGCGCTGCTCTGCGCGGTCAGGGCCTGTTCCGCCTGGCGTTCGCGCAACGCTCGCCAGTGGGCGGTGACGGCCTTCGGCGCCCAGATCTGCGGTTCCGACGCTTCGAAGTCGTCGGTCTTTTCGCGCTCGGCGACTTTTTCCCTGGCGATGCCGAAGGCGCGCTCCAGGTCATCGGTTTCGCTGAAGGCGTCGGCGAACAGGGCGCGGCCGAAGTAGGTGAAGTCGTTTTCTTCGGAGCAGCCGAAGGACACGCGATCGGAGCGGGCGGCGGTCATGATCAGGGTCTTCTCATCCTTCAGGGGTGGAATGAAACCGCCGGAGTAACAGGCGGAAATCACCAGCACCTTGTACCTGTCCTTGAGAGGAGCGAGCAGGCTCGCGAGTTCCTGCGCCGGCAGGTGGCCCAATTGCAGGCCGGGCTGCTCCAGGGCCAGTTCGTGGGTCGGCGAGCCGTGGCTGGTCAGGTAGATGAACACCAGGTCTTCCGGGCCGCTGCGCCGGGCGACCGCCTGGATGGCCCGGGCAAGACTTTCGCGGGTGGCCAGGGGGCGGTCGGCGATGTGCTCGCGGTGGTTGACCAGGGTGATCTGGCCATGGGCGCCGAAGCGTTCGGCCAGGAGCCTGGACACATAGTCGGCTTCCCGCAGGAACACGCTCTGGCGGCCGTCGCCGGCGAGGCTGATGGAGTAGAGCTCCACCTCCGGGGTGGAGGCCGGCATGGCTTCGATGGCCTGCTGGAGCAGATCGCCCTGGGCCAGCAGACCGACCTCCAGGGGATCGGGCAGGGCTTTTCCCTGTTCGTCGCGGATGCGTATGCCGTTCTGCCAGACGCCCGTTTCATGCGTGCCGTCCGCCCGTGTCAGCGTGCCGGTGCCGCTGTAGAGGCCATCGTCGAAGTGTCCCTGGTAGCGGCTGCCGTCGGCCAGGGACAGCTTGCCTTCACCCATGTAGCGCCAGTGCCTGAAGTGGCCCTGGTAATGACTGCCGTCGGCGCCGAAGAATTCGCCTTCGCCAACCAGGTTGCCTTCCTTGAACCGGCCGCTCCAGACATCGCCGTCGGCACTGGTGAAGCGGCCCTTGCCATCGAACAGGCTGTCCTTGAACTCGCCGATGTAATGGGAGCCGTCTTCGCCCTGGTAGGCACCCAGGCCCTGGAGCTGGCCGCGCTTGAAGCGGCCGCTGAAGCGGTTGCCGGCTTCGTCGGTGCGGACCCCTTCGCCGTCCGGCATGCCGGCACTGAAGAGGCCCTGGTAGTTGCTGCCATCGGGCCACTCGAGGCTGCCGAAGCCTTGGTACTTGTCGTTGCGGAACTGGCCGCGATAGGTGATGCCGTCCTGGCGCAGGGTGCCTTCGCCGTCGAACTGGTTGTGGGCGAAACCGCCTTCGTAGCTGGTGCCGTTGCCGTAGACGAGGCGGCCCTGGCCATGGAACAGGCCGGCCTTGAACTCACCGCTGTAGACCAGCCCGTTGGGGCCGTGCCATTCGCCCTGGCCGTCCGGCTGGCCATCCTTGAACCGGCCCTCGAACCAGGTGCCGTTGCTGTAGTCCAGGCGCCCCGGACCTTGCAGCAGGCCGTCGACCAGTTCGCCGCGATAACGGGAGCCGTCCGGCAGGCGGGCGTCCGGCGGGGTCAGGGGTTCTCCTTCGCCGCAGGCCGCGAGCAGCAGTGCGAGCGTGAGGGGCAGAAGCGGCTTCATCGGGTGTCCTTTACCTGGCATCTGCCCTTCAGTTTGGCGCAAAAAAGCCCGCTGCTGCGGGCTTTTTTGGCGGCGAGCCGGAACTCAGACGAAACAGAGGCTGAGGGATTCGGCGATGTAGGCGGGCTTCTGCTGGCCTTCGATTTCCAGGGTGCAGAGGGCCTTGATCAGCCACTGTCCGGGGTTCTTCTCGTTGACGTCGATGACCTTCACGGCCAGGCGCACGCGGGAATCCACCTTTACCGGCTGGATGAAACGCACGCTGTCGAGGCCGTAGTTGACCACCATCTTCGCCCCTTCGGGCAGGACCAGCAGGCCGTCGATCAGCTTCGGAATCAGCGACAGGCTGAGGAAGCCATGGGCGATGGTGGAACCGAAGGGGGTCTGCTTGGCGCGTTCCGGGTCGACGTGGATGTACTGGTGGTCTTCGGTGCAATCGGCGAACTGGTTGATGCGGTTCTGGTCGATGCTGATCCAGTCCGAGTGGCCCAATTCCTTGCCAACGTAGTTCTTCAGTTCCGCTACTGGTACATACGCCATACGTCATCCTCCGTGGATGCGGTGTTGTAATTCTTCTGGTCCGGGGCTGGGCCCCTCGCTTGCGTGCACGGCGTAGATCAACACGCCGGAAGGGACCGGTCAAGGCGACATGCCCCCTGCGAATGGCGGGCTATAGCGCGGCGGCGGGCAAGCCTATAATGCGCACCGTCCCGGCCGAGGCCCGCCTGGCCGGACCTGACCCGTGGAGAACCTCATGCTGTTGCGCGGACTGACCTGGCTGGTGCTGTTCCAGCTGATCGGTAGCGGGCTCAATGCCCTGTTCCTGTCCATGCTGCCCGGGCCCATCATCGGCCTGGTGCTGCTTTTCTTCTTTCTGTTGGCGCGTGGCGAAGTGGGCGAGCCGCTGAGCGTGGCCGCCAGCAGCCTGCTGCGTTACCTGCCGCTGCTGCTGGTGCCCCCGGCGGTAGGCGTGATGGTCTATGCCCAGGCCATCTGGGCGGACTTCTGGGCCATTGTCGGTGTCCTGGTGCTGTCCCTGCTGGCCACCTTCATCTTCTGTGGCTGGTTGATGCAGAAGCTCATCGAGCGCCAGGCGCGCCGTGGGGAGGATGCATGAGCCTCGATTGGCAAGCCGCCGTGCAGGCGGTGGTGCATCACCCCCTGTTCGGCTTCGGCATGACCCTGGCGGCCTACCAGCTGGCCCTGGCCGCCTATGAGAAGACCCGCTGGGTGTTCCTGCAGCCGGTGCTGCTGTCCATGTTGCTGCTGATCGGTGTATTGCTGGCGTTCGGCATCACCTACCAGGAGTACCGCCAGAGTACCCAGCTGCTGACGGTGTTCCTCGGCCCGGCCACGGTGGCGCTGGCGGTGCCGCTGTTCCTCAACCTGCGGCGGATTCGCCAGCTGTTCTGGCCCACCCTGCTGACGCTGGTGTTCGGCGGGCTCTTCGCTACGCTGTCGGTAGCGGCGCTGGGCTGGTGGTTCGGCACCGAGCGCATGGTGCTGATGACCCTGTTGCCGAAGTCGGTGACCTCGCCCATCGCCATGCTGGTGGCCGAACAGCTCGGCGGGGTAGCGGCCCTGGCGGCGGTGTTCGTGCTGCTCACCGGCGTGCTCGGCGCCATACTCGGACCGGAGCTGCTGCGCCGTTGCGGGGTGCGCCATCCGGCCGCCCAGGGCATGGCCCTGGGGCTCACCGCCCACGCAGTGGGTACTGCGCGGGCGTTGCAGGAAGGCGAGGAGTGCGGTGCCTTCGCTGCCCTGGCGATGAGCCTGATGGGCGTCGCCACCGCGGTGCTGCTGCCGCTGGCCGTTGCCATGATTGCTTGAGGTCGATGCATGAAGCTGCCGCTGTTTCCGCTCAACACCGTGCTGTTTCCCGGCTGCACCCTGGATCTGCAGATCTTCGAGGCGCGCTACCTGGACATGATCGGGCGCTGCATGAAACGAGGCGAAGGCTTCGGTGTGGTGTGCATCCTCGAAGGCCAGGAAGTGGGCGAAGCCGCCAGCCGTTTCGCCGCCATCGGTTGCGAGGCACTGGTCCGCGACTGGCAGCAGCGCCCCAATGGTTTGCTGGGCATTCGCGTGGAGGGCGGCCGGCGCTTCCATGTGAGCCGGGCGGAAGTGCTGCACGACCAGCTGACCCTGGCCGAGGTGGAATGGCTGGATGACGAGCCCGAGCGACCGTTGCGTCCGGAACACGCCGATCTCGCCGCCTTGCTCAATGCCCTGGCCGAGCATCCGATGGTCCAGGGGCTGGGCATGGGGGGCGTGGTGCATGGGCAGCAGGCGCTGGCCAACCAGCTGGCCTATCTGCTGCCCTTCCATATCAAGGAAAAGATTCATCTGCTGACCCTGGGCGATCCGGACGAACGCCTGGATTTCCTCCAGGGGTTGCTGGATCAGCTGCAGGGCGAGTCGATCGCCTGATCCAGGCAGGAGCCAGCCTGCTGGCGCAGTACGTTCGCCAGCAGGCAGGCCTCGCTCAATAGCTGTAGCGTGCCAGGGCTTCGGGCAGCGCCCAGACAGCGGCGGTGCCCAGCATGGCCAGGCAGGCCGGCAGGACCAGCAGCCAGATGCGCGGTGCTATCGCAGTGAGCGGTGCGGCGCGCTGCATCAGCGCCAGGCCCGCCGAAGCGATGCCCCCTGCCAGCAGGGCGCCGGCGAGGATGTCGGTGGGCCAGTGCACGCCGAGGTAGACCCGCGACAGGGCGATGGCCAGGGCCGGCAGGCAGGCCAGCAGCAGCCAGGTCAGACGCAGGCGTCCCGGCTGGCCGCGACCGGCCAGTATCCCCAGCACCAGGAAGAAGGCGAAGGCCGCCGAGCTGTGCCCGCTGGGGAAGCTGAAACTGGTCAGGGGCTCGGTGAGCACGTCCGGCCGCGCCCGCGCGAAGAAATACTTGAGCCCGGTATTGGCCAGTGCTGTCGTCACCAGGGTGCCGATGGCGAAGCAGGCGGCCCGCCACTGGCGCAGCAACAACAGCAGGCCCCCAAGCAGGGCGCCGGCGAGGAGCTGGGTGGTCAGGTCGCCGAGGCGCGTGACCAGCACCATCAGCTGGTCGAGACCGGTATGGCGCTGTTCCTGGACCAGCGCCATCAGGCCCTGGTCCAGGTCCTGCAGGTGCGGCCAGCCGATCAGCAGGGCACCCAGCGCCGCCAGGCACATGCCGGCCGCCAGGGGGTTGGCCCAACGCCTTTCATGCAGCGTGTTGTAGGCGATCAGGCCCAGCATGGCCAGCGCCGCGACTATCACCACCCCGGCTTCGCTCCAGAAGCCTTCTGGCAGCGGCAGGCGCAGGGCAGCGCCGGTGGCCCAGCCAGGGATCAGGTAGGCCACGGCCCAGCCGGCGGCGGCCAGCATGCTCACGGCGACGAAGCGCGGGAAGGGCATGTCAAGCATGCCGGCGACCATCGGCAACATGGGCCGCAGCGGGCCGATGTAGCGCCCCAGCAGCAGGCTGGCGATGCCGTAGCGCTGGAAGTAGTTCTCGGCGCTGCTGATCCATTCCGGATGGTCCCGCAGCAGCGGCAGGTTACGGATGTTCTGGTGGAAGCGGCGGCCCACACCATAGGAAATCACGTCGCCCAGCAGCCCGCCGGTGTAGGCCAGCAGCAGGGTTTCCCAGAGCTCCAGCGCGCCGTTGCCGGCCATCACGCCGACGGCGAAGAGCAGGGCGACGCCCGGTACCACGATGCCGGCGATGGCCAGGCATTCGATGCAGGCGATCAGGAAGATGGCCAGGCCCAGCCATTCCGGATTGGCGCCGAGCCAGGCGGTGACCTGGTCGAACCATTGACTCATGGGCGAAGGTCCTCGATCAGGGTGAAGTCGCGTCCTTCGACCTGCCCGCGGCGCAGCGGATTGCGCGTGCAGTGGCGGGCGTAGGCGGCATCGACGAAGCGGTAGGGCAGGTGTTCGTCGCGACCGTGGGGAATGCCCAGGCGCGCGGTCTGGATGATGGTGGCGGGGCGCTCGCCGACGTCTTCGACGAACAGGCGCTGCCAGTCGAAGCGCTGGCCGTCCCAGTCGGGCACCTTGAGGCCGAGGGCGCGGCACAGCAGGGTCTGGCCGGCGCAGAGGCGTTCGACCGGGCGCGGCCCGCCGCGGGCGTCGGGGTTGTTGCGCTGCATGGCGGCAAGTGCGCCGGCGGGGGATATGTCGTCCACCCAGGGATGGCCGGACTTGATCAGTACCGCGTTGCCGGCGCCGTGGGCGCTGAAGTTGAGCGAGTCGCCGCCGCGGGCGTAGTACATGTAGATGTGCCCGCCATCGAGAAACAGCGCGCGGCGCTTGTGGGTGTAACCGAGGGACGCATGGCTGCCCTTGTCCATCAGGTAGTAGGCCTCGGTCTCGATGATGCGCGCGGACAGCCAGAGGTCATCGACCCGGTGGCGGATGACCTTGCCCAGCAACTCGCGGGCCACCTGCTGGGCGTCGCGGTCGAAGAAGGCATCGGTCAGCGGGCGGGCGCCAGGCCAGGGCAAACTGAGGATGGGGTCGCGGGACATGGGGCTGTCGTTGGGTTACCGGTCGGAATTGGCTCGCGATTATACGGAAGCATGCTGAGCCGGAGCTGAAAGCCGGCGTCGGAATCGTCACGCGAAATTAACAAAGGCCCGGTGCCATGTCCCGGGCCCCCAGCGAGCCGAAGCCCCGGCGTCACCCCTTCGGGCGCTTGGCCCGGGGCTTGCTGGAATCGGCTGTCTACCATCCGCCCGACGTCGCTGGGCGCGGACGAGCGCGGTCGCTATAATCAGCCGCTTTCCCTTCGCCAGAACACGAGACCATGACCGAGTCCGTTCTCGATTACATGACCCGCCTGGGTCGCGCTGCTCGCGCCGCCTCGCGCGTGGCCGCCCGTGCCAGTACCGCGCAGAAGAACCGCGCCCTGCTGGCTGCCGCCGATGCACTGGACGCAGCTCGTGCCGAGCTGACCGTCGCCAACGAGCAGGACCTGGCCAATGGCCGGGCCAATGGCCTGGAGCCGGCCATGCTCGACCGCCTGGCGCTGACCCCGGCACGTATCGACGACATGATCGAGGGCCTGCGTCAGGTCGCCACCCTGCCGGACCCCATCGGCGAAATCCGCGACATGCGCTACCTGCCGTCCGGTATCCAGGTGGGCAAGATGCGTGTGCCGCTGGGCGTGATCGGCATCATCTATGAGTCGCGGCCGAACGTGACCATCGATGCCGCCAGCCTCTGCCTGAAGTCCGGCAACGCCACCATCCTGCGTGGTGGTTCCGAGGCCATCCATTCCAACCAGGCCATCGCCGCCTGCATCCAGAAGGGCCTGGCCGAGGCCGGCCTGCCCAGCGAGCTGGTGCAAGTGGTGGAAACCACCGACCGCGCCGCCGTGGGGGCGCTGATCAGCATGCCGGAGTATGTGGACGTGATCGTCCCGCGCGGCGGCAAGGGCCTGATCGAGCGCATCAGCCGCGAGGCCAAGGTGCCGGTGATCAAGCACCTGGACGGCATCTGCCACGTCTACATCGACGTTGCCGCCGACCTGGACAAGGCCATCCGCGTGGCCGACAACGCCAAGACCCAGCGTTACGCGCCGTGCAACACCATGGAAACCCTGCTGGTGCACGAGGGCATCGCCGCGCGCGTACTGCCGCCGCTGGCTGCCATCTACCGCGACAAGGGCGTGGAGCTGCGTGGCGACGCCGCCACCCGTGCCCTGCTGGGCGCTGATGTGCTGGAAGCGAGCGAAGAAGACTGGCGCACCGAGTACAACGCGCCGATCCTCTCGATCCGCATCGTCGACGGCCTGGAGCAGGCCATCGAGCACATCAACACCTACGGCTCGCAGCACACCGACGCGATCATCACCGAGAACTTCAGTGATGCGCGGCGTTTCCTCACCGAAGTAGACTCCGCCTCGGTGATGGTCAACGCCTCGACCCGCTTCGCCGACGGCTTCGAATATGGCCTGGGTGCGGAGATCGGCATTTCCACCGACAAGCTGCACGCCCGTGGCCCGGTCGGCCTGGAAGGCCTGACCAGCGAGAAGTACGTGGTTTTCGGCGACGGTCACGTACGTACCTGATGGGCAAGCGCATCGGCCTCTTCGGCGGCACCTTCGATCCCGTGCATATCGGCCACTTGCGGGGTGCCCTCGAGGTGGCCGAGCAGTTCGGCTTCGATGAGCTGCGCCTGATCCCCAGCGCCCGCCCGCCGCACCGCGGAGCTCCGCAGGTTTCGGCGGCCCAGCGTCTGGAAATGGTGCAGCTGGCGGTGGCCGGGGTCGCCCCGCTGGTGGTGGATGATCGCGAGCTCAAGCGTGAGCGGCCGTCCTGGACCATCGAAACCCTGGAATCCCTGCGGGCCGAGCTGGACGCCGATGACCAGTTGTTCCTGCTGGTCGGCTGGGACGCTTTCTGCGGCCTGCCGAGCTGGCACCGCTGGAGCGAGCTGCTGGACCATTGCCATATCCTGGTGTTGCAGCGTCCGGATGCCGACAGCGAGGCGCCGGAAAACCTGCGCGACCTGCTGGCAGCGCGCAGCGCGGCCGATCCGCAATCCCTGCAGGGACCGTCCGGGCAGATTGCTTTCGTCTGGCAGACGCCCCTGGCGATTTCCGCCACCCAGATCCGCCAATTGCTGGGGGAGGGCCGCTCGGTGCGCTTTCTCGTACCCGACGCCGTATTGGCCTATATCCATGCGCACGATCTGTACCGTGCGCCGAACTGATTCACTGAGGTAGTTGAACCCGATGCAAAACGAAGAACTCGTCAAGGTCGCCATCGCGGCCCTGGAAGACCTGAAAGGTCAGGAAATCACCACCATCGACGTACGTGGCAAGACCAGCATCACCGATTTCATGGTGATCGCCAGCGGCACCTCCGGCCGTCACGTCAAGTCCCTGGCCGAGAACGTCCTGGAAAAGACCAAGGAAAAAGGCGTGCGCGCCCTGGGTAGTGAAGGTCTGGACGGCGGCGAGTGGGCCCTGCTGGACCTGGGCGATGTGGTGGTGCATGTGATGCAGGTGGCCACCCGCCAGTTCTATGACCTGGAGCGCCTGTGGCAGGGCGCCGAGCAGAGCCGCGCCCACCACAGCCACGAGTAGGCGGGGCTCCCTTGCGTCTACGTCTGATCGCCGTTGGCACGCGGATGCCGCGCTGGGTGGAAGAGGGCTGGCATGAATACGTCAAGCGCCTGCCTTCCGAGCTCAGCCTGGAACTGGTGGAGATTCCCCTGACCACGCGCGGCAAGAATGCCGACGTGGCGCGCATGATCCGCCAGGAAGGCGAGGCCATGCTGGCCAAGGTCCAGCCGGGGGAACGCATCGTCACCCTGGAAGTCCAAGGGCGGCCCTGGAGCACCGAGCAGCTGGCGGCCGAACTGGACCGCTGGCGCCTGGATTCGCGCACCGTCAACCTCATGGTCGGCGGCCCGGAAGGGCTGGCGCCGGAAGTCTGCGCCCGTAGCGAGCAGCGCTGGTCGCTGTCGCCCCTGACGTTGCCGCACCCGCTGGTCCGCATCCTCATCGGTGAGCAGATTTACCGCGCCTGGACGGTGTTGTCCGGCCACCCCTACCACAAGTAAGCGCCGTCCATGCCGCAGCCGATTCGCCTCAAAGATCACGAGAAGGACGCCCGTCTGGTACGCCAGCGCGTGATCGTGGGCGCGGTGGCGGTGTTGCTGCTGACCTGCGTGCTGATCGCCCGTCTCTATTACCTGCAGGTGATCCAGTACGAGTACCACTCGACCCTGTCCGAGAACAATCGCGTCCACGTGCAGCCGATTCCGCCCACCCGTGGGCTGATCTTCGACCGCAACGGCGTGATCATCGCCGACAACCGGCCCAGTTTCAGCCTGAGCGTGACTCGCGAGCGTGCCGGCGATTGGCAGCAGGTGCTGGACGTGATTGTCGAGGTGCTGCAGCTGACCCCGGATGACCGGGCGCTGTTCGAGAAGCGCATGAAGCAGGGACGGCGCCCATTCGAGCCGGTGCCCATCCTCTTCGAGCTGACCGAGGAGCAGATCGCCCGCATCGCGGTGAACCAGTTCCGCCTGCCCGGCGTCGAGGTGGTGGCGCAGCTGGTGCGGCATTATCCGCAGGGCGCGCATTTCGCCCATTCGGTGGGCTATGTCGGCCGGATCAACGAGAAGGAGCTCAAGCAGCTCGACCCGGTGAACTACAGCGGCACCCACCACATCGGCAAGACCGGCATCGAGCGTTTCTACGAAGACCAGTTGCACGGTGAGGTGGGGTACGAGGAGGTCGAAACCAACGCCCGCGGCCGCGTGTTGCGTGTGCTCAAGCGCACCGACCCGAAACCCGGCAAGGACCTGGTGCTGACCCTCGACGTGCGCCTGCAGGAGGCCGCTGAGCAGGCTCTGGCCGGCCGTCGTGGCGCCATCGTGGCCATCGAACCGTCCAGCGGTGACGTGCTGGCGATGGTCAGCCAGCCAAGCTTCGACCCCAACCCCTTCGTCACCGGCATCAGCTTCAAGGCCTATGCCGAGCTGCGCGATTCCATCGACCGGCCGCTGTACAACCGCGTGTTGCGCGGCCTGTATCCGCCGGGTTCGACCATCAAGCCGATGGTGGCCGTGTCGGGCCTGGATGCGGGCGTGGTGACCACGGCCTCGCGGGTGTTCGACCCCGGCTTCTATCAGCTGCCCAATTACGATCACAAGTACCGCAACTGGAACCGGTCCGGTGACGGCTGGGTGAACATGGAAACCGCGATCATGCGGTCAAATGACACCTATTTCTACGATCTTGCCCACAAGATGGGCATCGATCGCCTGCATGACTACATGAGCCGCTTCGGCTTCGGTCAGCGCGTGGCCCTGGACATGTTCGAGGAATCCGCCGGCCTGATGCCGTCCCGCGACTGGAAGCGCGCGCGCTACCGCCAGGCCTGGTATCCGGGCGAAACGCTGATCCTCGGCATCGGCCAGGGCTACATGCAGGCCACCCCGTTGCAGCTCGCCCAGTCGGTTGCGCTCATGGCCAACCGCGGCAAGTGGATCCGCCCGCACCTGGCCAAGACCATCGAAGGCCAGCCGCCGCAGGACCCGAACCCGATGCCGGACATCGTCCTGCGTGACCCGAAATACTGGGATGCCGGCCGTAACGGCATGGAGCAGGTGGTTCACGGTGCCCGCGGCACGGCGCACAAGGTGGGCGCCAAGTCCGTCTACCGCATCGCCGGCAAGTCCGGTACCGCCCAGGTGGTCGCCATCAAGCAGGGCGAGAAGTACGACCGCAACAAGCTGCAGGAGCGCCATCGCGACCACGCCCTGTTCGTCGCCTTCGCCCCGGCGGAGGACCCGAAGATCGCTGTGGCGGTGATGGTGGAGAACGGCGAATCCGGCTCCGGCGTTGCCGCGCCGGTGGTCAAGCAGGTCATGGACGCCTGGCTGCTCGGTGAGGACGGCCAGCTGAAACCCGAGTTCCGACCGCCGCAGCCGCTGGCGGAACAGCAGAGCGCCAATCGATGAACAGCAACTTCGACCGCACCATCTCCCAGGAGGACGTGCTTAAGCGCCGCGCCACGCTGCTGCAGCGCCTGCACATCGACGGCTGGCTGCTGCTGATCATCCTGATGCTGGCCGCCGGCAGCCTGTTCGTCCTCTATTCGGCGAGCGGCAAGCACTGGGACCTGCTGATGAAGCAGGCCAGTTCCTTTGGCCTGGGCATCGGCGCGATGATCGTCATCGCCCAGTTCGAGCCGCGCTTCATGGCGCGCTGGGTACCGCTGGCCTACGTGGTCGGGGTTGCCTTGCTGCTGGCCGTGGAGATCATGGGCCACACGGCCATGGGCGCCACCCGCTGGATCAACATTCCCGGGGTGATCCGCTTCCAGCCCTCGGAATTCATGAAGATCATCATGCCGGCGACCATCGCCTGGTACCTGTCGCGGCACAATCTGCCGCCCAAGCTCAAGCACATTGTCGTCAGCCTGGTGCTGATCCTGGTGCCCTTCGTGCTGATCCTGAAGCAGCCCGACCTCGGCACCGGGTTGCTGATCCTGGCCTCCGGCGCCTTCGTGCTGTTCATGGCCGGCCTGCAGTGGCGCTGGATCCTCAGTGCGGTGGCGGCCGTCGTGCCGGTGGCGGTGGCCATGTGGTACTTCGTCCTGCATGACTACCAGAAGCAGCGGGTGCTGACCTTCCTCGATCCGGAGAGTGACCCGCTGGGCACCGGCTGGAACATCATCCAGTCCAAGGCGGCCATCGGCTCGGGCGGTGTGTTCGGCAAGGGCTGGCTGCTGGGTACCCAGTCGCACCTGGATTTTTTGCCCGAAAGTCACACGGACTTTATCATTGCGGTTCTCGGCGAAGAGTTCGGCCTGGTGGGGGCTTGCCTGCTGCTGTTGGTCTACCTGCTCCTGATCGGCCGTGGCCTGGTGATCACCGCCCAGGCCCAGACCCTGTTCGGCAAGCTGCTGGCGGGCAGCCTGACCATGACCTTCTTCGTGTACGTGTTCGTCAATATCGGCATGGTCAGCGGGCTCTTGCCGGTCGTGGGGGTGCCCCTGCCCTTCATTAGCTACGGCGGAACCCATCTGGTGACGCTGCTGTCAGGGTTTGGGGTATTGATGGCGATCCAGACTCATCGCAAGTGGATCGCCCAGGTTTGAAGCGAGTGAAAGATTTGAAAGCACTGCGCACTTGGATGCGGTTGGGGGTCTCCGGGGCTGCCCTGGTCGGACTGCTGGGGGCAGCCGTGCCGGCGTTGTCGGGGGATTACGAGGGATCGCCGCAGGTGGCCGAGTTCGTCTCCGAGATGACCCGCGACTATGGTTTCGCCGGCGAGCAGCTGGTGGACCTGTTCCGCGAGGTGGAGCGCAAACAGTCCATTCTCGATGCCATCTCCCGCCCCGCCGAGCGGGTCAGGTCCTGGAAGGAATACCGGCCGATCTTCATCACGCCGGCGCGCATCCAGAAAGGCGTGAACTTCTGGAACCAGCATGCCGACGCGCTGGCCCGTGCCGAGAAGGAGTACGGCGTACCGGCCCAGGTGATCGTCGCGATCATCGGTGTCGAGACCTTCTACGGCGGCAATACCGGCAACTTCCGCGTGATCGATGCCCTGTCCACCCTGGGCTTCGACTACCCGCCACGTGCCGACTTCTTCCGCCAGCAGCTCAAGGAATTCCTCCTGCTGGCCCGCGAAGAGCAGGTCGATCCGCTGATGCTCAAGGGCTCCTATGCCGGCGCCATGGGCCTGCCGCAGTTCATGCCGAGCAGTTTCCGCGCCTATGCGGTGGATTTCGACGGCGACGGCCACATCGACATCTGGAACAACCCGGTGGATGCCATCGGCAGCGTCGCCAGTTACTTCAAGCGCCACGGCTGGGTGCACGGCGCCCCGGTGGTCAGCCGCGCCCAGGTTCGCGGTGAACGAGTCGACGAAGGGTTGACCCAGGGACTGGACCCGGTGAAGAACGTCGGCGATCTTAGGACGCTGGGCTGGGCAAGCGATGACGCGCTGCGCGATGATGTGCCGGTCACGGCCTTCAGGCTGGAGGGTGATGAGGGGGCGGAGTACTGGATGGGACTGCCGAACTTCTACGTCATTACCCGCTACAATCGCAGCGCGATGTACGCCATGGCCGTGCATCAGCTTTCCGAACTGCTGGTCAACGCAAGGGGCGGGCGTTAACCGATGCCACAACCGATAAGAGTCGCTGTCTACGGCGCCGTAGCACTGTTGCTGGCCAGCTGCTCGAGCAGCCGCGCGCCGGAGCCGATCCAGCCTGGCGGGCCGATTTCCGGCCCCGGCAATTATTCGCGTCCGCACAAGGACGGTGCACCCTGGTGGGACGTGGACGTGTCGCGCATCCCCGATGCCGTACCCATGCCGCACTACGGTTCGGTAAAGGCCAATCCGTACACCGTGCTGGGCAAGACCTACTACCCGATGAGCGATGCACGCCGCTACCAGGCAGTGGGCACCGCGTCCTGGTACGGCACCAAGTTCCACGGTCAGGCCACCGCCAACGGCGAGGCCTATGATCTCTACGGCATGACCGCCGCGCACAAGACCCTGCCGCTGCCGAGCTACGTCCGGGTGACTAACCTGGACAACGGCCGCAGCGTGATCCTGCGGGTCAACGACCGTGGCCCGTTCTATTCCGACCGCATCATCGACCTCTCCTTCGCCGCGGCGAAGAAGCTCGGTTATGCCGAGTCCGGCACCGCCCGGGTCAAGGTCGAGGGCATCGATCCCCATGAGTGGTGGGCGGCCCAGGGCCGTCCGGTGCCCATGGTCCTGGCGCAGCCGAAGATGGCCGCCCAGCCGCAAGCCAAGCCGCAGCCGGTCGCCCAGGTGGCCAGCGCGCCGATCGAGCAGTACACCCCGCCGCCGCAGCAACATGCCGCCGCCGTGCTGCCCGTGCAGATCGACGCAAAAAAAAACGATTCACTCGCAGCCTCTGGCCTGTATCTCCAGGTGGGCGCCTTCGCCAATCCGGACGCTGCGGAACTCCTCAAGGCCAAGCTGAGCGAGACGGTGACTGCCCCGGTCTTCATCAGCTCGGTCGTGCGCAACCAGCAGATTCTGCACCGGGTACGCCTGGGGCCGATCGGAACTCAGGGTGAAGCCCAGCAGGTGCAGGACTCGGTGCGCCTGGCCAATCTCGGCCAACCCACCCTCGTGAAGCCGGACTGACGGCTTCGTTTTTGCCCGCAAGGGCCTGTCAGACCATTAGTTGTATATAGAGAGACGGATGAACATCTTCAGCTTCGCCAAACGCCTACTACTGCCCGCAGCCCTGCTCATCATCGCGCCGGTTTCCATGGCGGCCCAGCAGATCATCCCGTCGCCGCCGCAACTGGCAGCCAAGTCCTATGTGCTGATGGATGCCCAGAGCGGCCAGGTGCTGGTGGAAAACAACGGTGACCAGCGCCTGCCTCCGGCGAGCCTGACCAAGCTGATGACCGCCTACATCGCCACCCTGGAAATCCGCAAGGGCCAGATCGGCGAGACCGATCCGGTGACCATCAGCGAGAACGCCTGGCGTACCGGCGGTTCGCGCATGTTCGTCCAGGTCAACACCCAGGTGTCCATGAGCGACCTGCTGCACGGCATCATCATCCAGTCAGGCAACGACGCCAGCGTGGCCGTGGCCGAGCACATCGCCGGCAGCGAAGACGCCTTCGCCGACATGATGAACGCCACTGCCGAGAAGCTCGGCATGACCGGCAGCCACTTCATGAACGCCACCGGCCTGCCCAATCCGGAGCACTACTCCACCGCCCATGACATGGCGACCCTAGCCCGCGCGATCATCTACGAAGACCCGGCCCACTACGCCATCTACTCCCAGAAGGAATTCTTCTGGAACAACATCAAGCAGCCCAACCGCAACCTGCTGCTGTGGCGCGACAAGACCGTCGACGGCCTGAAGACCGGTCACACCGAGGAGGCCGGCTATTGCCTGGTGGCCTCCGCCATGCGTGACAACATGCGCCTGATCGCCGTGGTGTTCGGCACCAACAGCGAGCAGGCCCGCGCCGCCGAAACCCAGAAGCTGCTGACCTACGGCTTCCGCTTCTTCGAAACCCAGACCTTCTACCAGAAGGGCGCCGAGCTGGCCAAAGCCCAGGTGTGGAAGGGCGCGGCCCGTGAGATCAAGGCCGGCCTCGCCCAGGACCTGACCATGACCCTGCCGAAAGGCCAGCTCAAGAAGCTGCAGGCCAACATGACCTTGAATCCGCAGCTGATCGCCCCCATCAAGCAAGGCGATGTGATCGGCAAGGTGGAAGTCAAGCTGGAAGACCAGGTAGTCCACAGCGCCGACCTGATCGCCCTGGAGACCGTCGAGGAAGGTGGCATCTTCCGCCGCCTGTGGGATAGCATCCGACTGTTCTTCTACGGCCTGTTCAACTGACCTTCTGAGCCGCCGCCTCGTGCCTTGCCTGGGCACGGGGCGTCCGCCTCGCGGACTACGAGTCCGCCGCTGCCATGACCGATACTCCTGACGTACAAGCCCCGAAAATCGAATTCCCCTGCGAGCGCTACCCGATCAAGGTGATCGGTGATTCCTTCGATGGTTTCTCCGACCTGGTGATCGAAATCATCCAGCGCCATGCTCCCGATCTCGACGCCACCACCCTGGTGGTGCGCGACAGCCGCAACGGCCGCTTCCTGTCGGTGCAGGTGCTGATTACCGCTACCGGCGTCGAGCAATTGCAGGCCATCCATGTGGACCTGCGCGCCACCGGCCGCGTGCACATGGTGCTCTAGTGGCATCTGCCGAACTCATCGTGCGCAATCTGGGTCTGGTGGACTATCTGCCGACCCTGGAAGCGATGCGCCGCCTGACTGTCGAGCGCGACGAACGGACGCCCGACGAAATCTGGTTGCTGCAGCATCCCCGGGTGTTCACCCAGGGACAGGCCGGCAAGGCCGAGCATCTGCTGGCACCGGGGGACATCCCGGTGATCCAGGTAGAGCGCGGCGGCCAGGTCACCTACCACGGCCCCGGCCAGCTGGTGGCCTATCTCATGCTGGATCTGCGTCGCCTCGGACTGGGCGTGCGCGAGCTGGTCACGGCCATGGAGCAAAGCCTGGTCGATGTGCTGGCCAGCTATGGCGTCGAAGCCGCGCCCAAGGCGGATGCGCCCGGCGTCTATGTCAAAGGTGACAAGATCGCCTCGCTGGGGCTGCGGGTTAGCCGGGGCTGCTCCTTCCACGGCCTGGCGTTCAATGTGGACATGGACATGTCGCCCTTCATGCGGATCAACCCCTGCGGCTATGCCGGGCTGAAGATGGTGCAGCTCAAGGACCTGATCGAGACGCCACCGCACCTTGATGAGGTGGCCCGGCGCCTGGAGCAGGCCCTGCGCCGGCGGCTGGGCTACACGCAGTAAGGGCATTCCCGAAAAGGCAACGGCCCCCTCTTCCATCGGGAGAGGGGGCCGTTTCGTTTGAGCGCGTCCTGTTGCCCGCAGCAATCACCTCAGCCCTCTCCATCCGGAGCGGGCTGGGCCGTACTCAACCCAGGTTGAGTGTCGGGATGATGCTCGAATCGACGCTCTGGCCCGGTACCGGAGCCGGTGCCGCCAGGCCCAGGTTGTTCTTCTCGAACACCCGGTCGGCCCTGTAGCTGGAGCGCACCAGCGGGCCGGCGGCGACTTCCATGAAGCCCTTCTCGAGGCCGATATCGCGGAAGCGGTTGAACTCCTCCGGGCTGACCCAGCGCTTCACCGGCAGGTGGTTGCGGGTGGGTTGCAGGTACTGGCCGAGGGTGAGGATGTCGACGCCAATGGCGCGCAGGTCGTCCATGGTCTCGATGATTTCTTCGTCGGTCTCGCCCAGGCCCAGCATCAGGCTGGTCTTGGTCAGCACGTCCGGGCGGTGGCGCTTGGCGTGCTCCAGCACGCGCAAGGTCTTCTCGTAGCCGGCGCGCGGGTCGCGCACGACATGGGTCAGGCGCTTGACCGTCTCGACGTTCTGCGCGAATACCTCGAGGCCGGAGTCCACGACTCGCTCGATGGCTGCGTGGTCGCCGTTGAAGTCCGGAGTCAGGGCTTCGACGACCACCTGCGGAGTGCGCTCCTTGATGGCGCGTACGCACGCGGCGTAGTGGCTGGCGCCGCCATCGTCCAGGTCGTCGCGGTCGACCGAGGTCAGCACGATATAACGCAGGGCCATGAGCTCGACCGACTTGGCGGTGTTCTGCGGCTCTTCCAGATCCAGCCAGCCATTGGGGTTGCCGGTGTCCACGGCGCAGAAGCGGCAGGCGCGGGTGCACACCGAGCCCATCAGCATGATGGTGGCGGTGCCGTTGGACCAGCACTCACCCATGTTCGGGCAGTGGGATTCCTGGCACACGGTGCTCAGGCGATGCTCGCCGACGTTACGCTTGACCGCGTCGAAGCGGCTGCCGCCCGGCGCCTTTACCCGCAGCCACTTGGGCTTGGGCTCGAACACCTGGGGTTCGGCGGAATTGCGGCGCTTCTGGCCATCCTTGATCGCGGTGATGCCCTGGGCAGTACGAAACTTTTCGCCGCTGGCGACGGGTTTGGACGAGGCTGTATCGGACATCGGAAATCAGGCTCCGCTAGAGGCTCCGTGGGCTGCCGCAGGGGCAAAAGGGGGTGGCGCAGTGTATCACAAAGGTGCCTGTGCAGGCGGGCGGCCGTCCGGCGGCGGGAGCCGGGATGGCCGCCATGCTGACGGGGGTTCAGCGCCCCTCGCGCAACTGCCTGAGCAGCTCCAGGTTGGGGTAGCCGTCTGCGGGCCAGCCCAGGCGCTGCTGATAACTCCGGATCGCCTTGCGGGTATTGGCACCGATGATGCCGTCGGCCGCCCCCGGGTTGTAGCCGGCCGCAGCCAGCGACTCCTGCAGTTCGACCCGCTCGGTACGGCTCAGCGGGCGCTCGTCGCGGGGCCAGCTGCCGGTGAGCTGGCCGCCACCGTTGAAACGCTCGCCCAGCAGGCTGACCGCCAAGGCGTAGGACGAGGAGTTGTTGTACTTGAGGATGGCGCGGAAATTATTCAGCACCAGGAACGCCGGGCCGCGATGGCCGGCGGGCAGCAGCAGGGACGCGGATTCGCTGGCCAGGTCCGCGGCCCGGGGACCGGCTTGCACGCCCATCGCCTGCCACTGGGCCACGGAATTGCGGATGTCCCCGTCGGCATGGGCATAGTCGAAGCCATCGGGCAACTGGACCTGGATCGCCGCAGGTTGGCCCTTGCGCCAGCCGGAGGCCTGCAGGTAGTGGGCGGCCGAAGCCAGCGCGTCGGCCTGGGAGTTCCAGATGTCGCGGCGGCCATCGCCATCGAAGTCCACGGCGTAGCTGTTGTAGGTGGTGGGGATGAACTGGGTCTGGCCCATGGCGCCGGCCCAGGAACCGAGCATGCTGCCCGGCTGGATGTCGCCATGCTGGAGGATCTGCAGGGCGGCCAGCAGTTGTGCGTGGGCGAATTCGGGGCGGCGGCCTTCGTAGGCAAGGGTGGCCAGGGAGCGGATCACCGACTTGTCGCCCATGAACTGGCCGAAGCTGCTCTCCATGCCCCAGATGGCCACCAGGGGCTCACGGTCCACACCGAAGCGTTGCTCGATGGCGTCCAGGGTCGTCGCGTTTTCCGCCATCAGGGCCTGGCCCTTGCGTACCCGGTAGGGCGAGATGGCGCCTTCCAGGTATTCCCACACCGGCCGGGTGAATTCGGGCTGGCTGCGATCGGCGCGGATCACGCTGGCGTCGGGGGTTACGCCGGCGAAGGCGCGATCGAAGGTGGCGGCATCGATACCCCTGGACAGGGCTTGGCGGCGGAAACCGTCACGCCAGGCGCTGAAACTGATGGCCGGCATCACCACCGGGGCCGGACTGTCCTGTGCGGGCGCCGGGGCGGGTGTGGTCGCCGGTTGGCTGGCCTGGGGCTGGGGGGCGGTAGCGGGTTTGCGGGGCGGAGCCTCGGCGCAGGAGCTGAGCAGGGTAAGGGCGGAGACCACGGCCAGGCAGCGGAACATCGGGCCGGGGGCGGGGGCATCGAACATACGCGAGTCTCGAAGCAGACGAATCGAGCCGCGACCTTAACACGTTCCAGTCTTTTCAGGCCGCCATAAACGACGAAGCCTCCCAATCGTGGGAGGCTTCGCGGCGGTAACTTCCTTTGCCTTTCCGGGGCTTTTCCTGGCGGCAGCGGAAGAGTGGCTGGGCTACCAGGGATTTGGCGCGGTCGGGCGCGCCCTGCTTGCGTTTCTTGGCCATGGCCGATCCTCGATTGGCGCCCGCACCAGCGCGGGCGGACGCATCATCGGCTTCTGCTCAGAAATTGTCCAGTCATTCGGCGGGCAATGGCAGGCGCTGGCCGGCCAGCAGCAGGGCGAGGCGTGCAAGGCCATTCCAGGGATCGCCCGGCGCCTGGCCCTTGATCTGCGCGTCGATGCGCTGGGCATCCTGCAGCAACTGGTTCCAGCGCGACGCCGGGTGGCGTTGCAGGGCGCGGCTGACCAGCGGACGGCGCTTGTCCCAGACCGGCGGGCGGGCGGCGGCAAAGGCTTTCTCCAGGGGCATGCCCTGGCTGTATTGCTGGGCCAGGCCGGCCAGCAGGCGCAGTTCCCGTGCCAGCGCCCAGAGGATCACCGGCGGTTCCACCCCTTCGCCGCGTAGGCCTTCCAGGGTACGCAGGGTGTGGGCGGGTTCACCGTTGAGGGCCGCGTCGATCAGGCCGAAGACGTCGAAGCGCGCGCTGTCGGCCACCGCGGCCTGTACTGTCGCGGCATCCACCTGGCCACCTTCGGCCAGCAGCTTGAGTTTTTCGATCTCCTGCGCGGCGGCCAGCAGGTTGCCTTCGACCCGTGCGGCAATCAGGTCCACCGCTTCCTGGTTGGCGGCCAGGCCAGCCTGGGACAGGCGCTGGCGGATCCACTGCGGCAGGTTGTGCGGCTCGATGGGCCAGATCTGGATGAACTGGGCATCCGCCCCATCGATCAGCGCCTTGGCCCACTTGGTTTTCTGGGTGCTGCCGTCGAGCTTGGGCAGGCTCATCAGCAGCACGGTGTCTTCCGGCGGCCGGGACAGGTATTCCAGCAGTGCGGCGGCACCCTTGTCCCCCGGCTTGCCCGAAGGCAGGCGCACTTCCAGCAGACGCTTCTCGGCGAACAGCGACAGGCTGGCACCGGCTTCCAGCAGCAGGCCCCAGTCGAAGTTGGATTCGGCGTTGAACACCTGGCGCTCGCTGAAGTCCCGCGCGCGGGCGCTGGCACGGATGGCGTCGCAGGCTTCCTGGCAGAGCAGGGGCTCGTCGCCACTGACGACGTAGACCGGTGCCAGGGGGCCCTGCAGGTGTTTACCCAGTTGTGCGGGGTTGAGTTTCATAGGCGCAAATGACTGGGGCCGCTGTGCGGCCCCGAGTGCTTACTGGATGGGCAGTTGCAGCGGCGATTGCTGCGGTTGCTGGGCCTTCTCGGCCTGGCGCGCAGCTTCCAGCGCTTCGGCTTCGGCCTTGGCCTTGGCTTCGGCGGTCTGTTGCAGCTGGTCGAGCTCGGCCGGGCTGATCAGCTGCAGGCGCATGAGCATCTGCTGGACCATTTCCTGGCGCATTTCCTGGCGCAGCTGGGCCGCTTCCTGGTCAGAGCCGATCAGGTTGTTGCCGTCAAACGTGTAGTACTTCTGCACGGTCAGCTTGTCGTCCATCAGCAACAGGTTGTTGTTGCCGCGGATTTCGTACTGCAGGGTCTGGGTCAGTTCGTACTCGGCGCTGCGCGCGCCAGTGGTGTAGCTGGCCGTACGCTGGGATTCGTCCTCGCGGGCCAGCACCAGGGTGTAGGGCGCGCCGGCATGGACGTTCACACCGCTGTCCACCAGGGCCTCGCGCACGGACTTGACGGTCTGGCCGTACAGGTTGCGGCCCGTCACATCCATTTCGGTCAGGGCGAACTTGGCTTCGCCAGTGCCGCGCAGGTGAAAGCCGCACGCGCTCAGCAGCACGGTGAGGCCCAGGACCAGCAGATTCCGTTTCATCATTTCTTGCTTTCCCCTTGCGAACAGTCCGGCGCCGCTCCCGGAGGAGGGCGCCGGATTCGATCAGTTGGCGACGATATTGACCAGCTTGCCAGGCACCACGATGACCTTGCGGATGGTCAGGCCGTCGGTGAAGCGCAGCACGTTCTCGTTGGCGCGTGCGGTGGCTTCCACGGCTTCGCGGCTGGCGTCGGCCGGCACTTCGATATGGCCACGCAGCTTGCCGTTGACCTGAACCACCAGTTGCAGGCTGTCCTGCACCAGGGCGGCTTCGTCCACGGCCGGCCAGGCGGCGTCGATGATGGCGCCGGAATGACCCAGTTCGTTCCACAGCACATGGCTGATGTGCGGGGTGATGGGGGCCAGCAGCAGGGCCACGGTTTCCAGGCCTTCCTGCAGCAGGGCGCGGTCCTCAGCGGTGACCTGCGGAGCCTTTTCCAGGACGTTCATCAGGGTCATCACGGCGGCGATGGCGGTGTTGAACTTGTGGTGCTGGCCGATATCCTGGCTGGCCTGCTTGATGGCCAGGTGGATGGCGCGGTGCACGGCCTTCTGCTCGTCGTTCAGCGCGCTGCGGTCCAGTGCTGCCGGCAGGCCGGCGGCGACGTGGGCCTGGGCGAGGCGCCAGACGCGGCGGAGGAAGCGGCTGGCACCTTCGACGCCGGAGTCGGACCACTCCAGGCTCATGTCCGGCGGGGAGGCGAACATCATGAACAGGCGGCAGGTGTCGGCACCGTACTGGTCGATCATCGCCTGCGGGTCGACGCCGTTGTTCTTGGACTTCGACATCTTCTCGGTGCCGCCGATTTCCACCGGCAGGCCGTCGGTCTTCAGGCGCGCGCCGATGACCTTGGCCTTGGCGTCACGCTCGACTTCGACGTCGGCCGGGTTGAACCAGTCCTTGCCGCCGTTGGCTGCAACGCGGTAGTAGGTCTCGGCGACCACCATGCCCTGGGTGAGCAGGTTCTTGAACGGCTCGTCGGAGCTGACCAGGCCTTCGTCACGCATCAGTTTGTGGAAGAAGCGCGCATAGAGCAGGTGCAGGATCGCGTGCTCGATACCGCCGATGTACTGGTCCACCGGCAGCCAGTGGTTGGCCGCGGCCGGGTCGACCATGCCTTTGTCGTAGTTCGGCGAGGCGTAGCGGGCGAAGTACCAGGAGCTCTCCACGAAGGTGTCCATGGTGTCGGTTTCGCGCTTGGCCGCGGTTCCGCATTTCGGGCAGGTGCAGGAGTAGAACTCGGGCATCTTCGCCAGCGGGCTGCCGGCGCCATCCGGCACCACGTCTTCCGGCAGTACCACCGGCAGCTGGTCTTCCGGCACCGGTACGTCGCCGCAGCTCGGGCAGTGGATGATCGGGATCGGGCAGCCCCAGTAGCGCTGGCGGCTGATGCCCCAGTCGCGTAGGCGGAACTGGGTGCGGGCCTGGCCGAGGCCTTTCTTCTGCAGGGCCACTTCGATGGCGTCGAAGGCGCCCTGGTAGTCCAGGCCGTCGAATTCGCCGGAGTTGATCAGTTGACCATGCTCGGCGTAGGCGTCCTGCCACGGGGCCGGGGTTTCGTCGCCTGCGGAGGTGCGGATCACAGCCTTGATCGGCAGGTCGTACTTGTGGGCGAAGGCGAAGTCGCGCTCGTCGTGGGCCGGCACGGCCATCACGGCGCCTTCGCCGTAGTTCATCAGCACGTAGTTGGCGACCCAGACGGGCAGCTTGTCGCCGGTCAGCGGGTGCTCGACGAACAGCGGAGTGGGCAGGCCCTTCTTCTCCTGGGTGGCGATGTCGGCCTCGGCGACGCCGCCGCGCTTGCATTCGTCGATGAAGGCCTGCAGTTCGGCTGCCTTGTCGGCCGGCAGCTTCTGCACGGCGAGGGCGGCCAGCGGGTGCTCGGCGGCGACGGCGACGTAGGTGGCGCCCAGCAGGGTGTCCGGACGGGTGGTGAAGACCTTCAGCGCACCTTCCTGGCCGATGCTGGCCTGGTCAAAGGGGAAGCTGACTTCCATGCCGCGGGATTTGCCGATCCAGTTGCGCTGCATGGTCTTGACCTGTTCGGGCCAGCCGTCCAGGTCGTCGAGGCTGCTCAAGAGTTCATCCGCGTAGGCGGTGATCTTGAAGTAGTACATCGGGATCTCGCGCTTCTCCACCAGCGCGCCGGAGCGCCAGCCGCGACCGTCGATGACCTGCTCGTTGGCGAGGACGGTCTGGTCCGCCGGGTCCCAGTTGACGGTGCCGTTCTTGCGGTAGATCACGCCCTTCTCGAACAGCCTGGTGAACAGCCACTGCTCCCAGCGGTAGTAGTCGGGCTTGCAGGTGGTGACTTCACGGGACCAGTCGATGGCCAGGCCCAGGCTTTTCAGCTGGGTCTTCATGTAGTCGATGTTCTCGTACGTCCACTTGGCCGGCGCGACGTTGTTCTTCATCGCGGCGTTTTCCGCCGGCATGCCGAAGGCGTCCCAGCCCATGGGCTGCAGCACGTTCTTGCCGAGCATGCGCTGGTAGCGGGCGATCACGTCACCGATGGTGTAGTTGCGCACGTGCCCCATGTGCAGCTTGCCGCTCGGGTAGGGGAACATCGACAGGCAATAGAAGGTGTCCTTGCCGGGTTGCTCACTCACTTCAAAGGATTTGTGCGCGTCCCAGTGGGCTTGCGCGGCGGCTTCTATTTCGCGGGGCTGATACTGTTCGTGCATGGCTACTGGCGCTGGAGGATGGAGTTCCCTGGGCGGGCGACGCTGGCCTTGGCCGCGCTGCCGGCCCCCGGAGGAAACGGAAATTCAAGCGCCGTAGCATACATGACCCCCAATGGCCTAGGGAAACCCTGATTGCGCGGGCGGGCGTCCGTCGGCTATCGCGCCACCGTTTGTCGCAGGCACCTTGCAGCAGATAAGCGAACGCTAAGCTTTTCATAAGCAACGCAAGCGTTTACGCGGTTCGAGGTGTTGGATGGGTGAGTTGCGGCGGGTGGATACAGGGAGCGGGCTTTACGAGCGGTTATTGCATCGGTTGGCCCTGGCGCTGGATGAAGCGGATACGGCGACTCGCTTGCGCGACGAGGAGCCGCTCGAATTGGAACTCAAGGGATTGACCCCTGCCGAGATGGAACTGATTCGCGCCTATCTGGATCGCGATACGCGCTGGTTGCGGGGTTGGCACGCTGCTGCCGAGGAGCTGGCCGCCATCGAGGCGCTGCCGCGACGCTCAGTGTCGTCAGGCGAGAGGGGCCCACCCAAGACCTTCGCCCTCAAGCCCAAGCCCGTGCTCAAACGCCGCCAGCAGCTGTGCTGTGCCATGTGCGGCACACCGGCCACCTGGCAACGCGGCCAGGGTGTGCAGGCGTGCATGTCCTGCGGTTCGCAGCTTTTCCGAACGTCGAATCCCCGTTAGGCTCCGGGCACCCTGGAGGTGCCCATGCCGATTCGCTACATCATCAAACAATTCCTGCTGCCGCCCGGCGGACTTCTGTTGTTGCTCCTGCTCGGCTGGTGGCTGCGCCGGCGCATGCCGCGCCTGTCCGCAGCCTGCTTCGTGGCCGGGTTCGCTGGCCTGTGGTTGATGAGCCTGCCCATCGTCGTCGAATGGTCGGCCAAGGTGCTAGAGCGCGAGCCGCCACTGGCCGAAGCCGAGTGGACGCAACTGCCCGGGCGGGTGGATGCGATCGTGGTGCTGGGTGGCGGCCGGGACCGTGACGACCCCGCCTGGGGAGCGGACCAGCCTTCCCCCCTGGCCCTGGAGCGGCTGCGTTATGCCGCGCGCCTGGCGCGTGCCAGCGGCTTGCCGCTGCTGACCAGTGGCGGCTTGCACTTCGGTGAGCCACCCAGCGAGGCGAAGATCATGGCCGATACGCTCAAGCGCGATTTCGGCGTGGACGTGCGCTGGCAGGAAGAGGAAAGCCGAACCACCTGGGAAAACGCCACCTTCAGTGCGAAGTTGCTCCAGCCGGCAGGCATCCGTCGCGTGCTGCTGGTGACCCAGGCGTCCCACATGCCCCGGGCCCGCTGGTGTTTCGAGCGAGCCGGGTTCGAGGTGGTGGCGGCCCCCATGGGCTATCTCGGCGTCCCCAACGGTCGGCCGGCAGGCGGCTGGCTGCCGGAGGCCAAGGCAGTCTGGCAGAGCGGGATACTGCTCAATGAAGCGATTGGCCTGCTGGCCTATCCGCTGGCGTACGACTGAACTTTTTCTGTAGCAGCGAGCTTGCTTGCGATCATTTCGCGAGCAAGCTCGCTCCTACGCGGGGCTTACACCGTCTTGGCGATGCGGCTGGCCATCAGCGCCCAGGCGAAGAGCAGGCCGCAGAGGATCACCAGCGGCCAGGCCCGCCACTGCAGGTAGGGCGTCAGGCCCTGCATGGGCAGCACTTCGCCGTAGAGCACGCCCTGCTGGAACTGCGGGATGCCCTCGGTGACCTGGCCGAACGGGTCGATCAGCACGGTCACGCCGTTGTTGGTGGCGCGAATCATCCAGCGGCCGGCTTCCAGGGCGCGCATCTGCGCCATTTGCAGGTGCTGCAGCGGACCGATGGAAGTGCCGAACCAGGTGTCGTTGCTCACCGTCAGGAGAATGTCGCTCCGGGCGGCCAGGCTGGCGGCGAACTCGGGGTAGACCACTTCGTAGCAGATGTACGGGGCGATGCGGTAACCCTTGGCCAGCAGCGGGCCCTGGTCGGAATCGCCGCGGGCGAAGTCGGACATGGGCAGGTCGAAGAAGGCGATCAGCCCGCGCAGCACTTCCTGTAGCGGCACGTACTCGCCGAAGGGCACCAGCTTCTGCTTGAGGTAGGTGCCTTCGCCCTGGCCGACCACGGTGATGCCGTTGTAGTAGCGCTTCTCGCCACGGTCGTTGTTCTGCCGGATCGGCACGCCGGTAATCAGCGCGGACTGGCGATCATTGGCGAAGCGGTTCATCACGCCGAGGTAGCCGTCGACGAACTCCTTGAGTACCGGCACGGCGGTTTCCGGCCAGACGATCAGGTCGGCTTGCTGCGCGCTGAAGGTCATGTCGCGATAGAGCGCGAGCTGGGCGTTGAGCTGCTCCGGGTCCCACTTCAGGTTCTGTTCGATATTGCCCTGCATGGCGGCGACCTTCAGCGGTGCGCCGGCGGGCTGGGTCCAGGCGTGGCCCTTGAGTGCCAGGCCGATAGCCCAGGGGGCGATCAGCAGGACGACGCCGGCAGCGAGGAAGGCCGGACGGCTGCGCAGGCGCGCGAGGTTCACCAGCAGTGCGGCGCTGAGCGCCAGGGTGAAGGACACCAGCCAGACGCCGCCCACCGGCGCCAGTCCGGCCAGGGGGCCGTCGAGCTGGCTGTAGCCGGCGTAGAGCCAGGGGAAGCCGGTGAGGAACCAGCCGCGGAACGCCTCCTGGGCAAGCCACAGCGCGGCAAAGGCGAGGGTGTCGGCCAGGGCCGCTTCGCTGCGGCGTATCCAGCGCGCCCAGAGCAGCGCAGGCAGGGCGAAGAACAGCGCCACGCCGGCACTGAAGCCGACGGTGAGGAAGCTGGCCAGGGGCGCTGACGCCGCACCGTAGTCGTGGATGCTGACGTAGATCCAGCTGGTGCCGGCCAGGAACAGGCCGAGGCCGTAGCACCAGCCGCGCCAGAACGCGGCCTTGGGCGCCAGGTCGCGCAGTCCCAGGTAGAAGAGCGCCAGGGACAGCAGTTCCAGGGGCCATAAATCGAAGGGGGCGAAGGCCAGGGGCGTCAGGGCGCCAGCGGCCAGGGCCAGCAGGTTGCCCGGCCAGCCGGGGCGGGTGATCCAGTTCATGCTCGGTCCTTGGGCGGATGGGGAGCTGGAATAGCATGCGCGGCGAGCCTTTCGTTGCCCGCTCGGGGCGCGATTATCCACGGGCGCCCCTCTGCTGTGGAGGGGCGCGCTGCCATCAATGGGATAGCGGAGAGAGGCGCAGCAGGTGGATGCGGCGGCTGTCGGCGTTGAGCACGCGGAAGCGGAACTCGCCGATCTCGGTGGTTTCGTTGCGCTTGGGCAGGTGGCCGAAGGCACCCATGACCAGGCCGCCGACGGTGTCGAACTCCTCTTCGGAGAAGTCGGTCTCGAAGAACTCGTTGAAGGCGTCCACCGGGGTCAGCGCCTTGACGATGAAGTCGCCGCTGGGGAGCGGCTTGATGTAGCTGTCTTCCTCGACGTCGTGCTCGTCCTCGATATCGCCGACGATCTGCTCCAGCACGTCCTCGATGGTCACCAGGCCGGCGACGCCGCCGTATTCGTCGATGACCACGGCCATGTGGTTGTGGTTGGCGCGGAATTCGCGCAGCAGCACGTTGAGACGCTTGGATTCGGGCACGAAGGTGGCCGGGCGCAGCAGGTCCTTGATGTTGAAGGGCCGGTCGCCGTCATGGAGGATCAGCGGCAGCAGGTCCTTGGCCAGGAGGATGCCCATGACCTCGTCGAGGCTTTCGCCGATGACCGGGTAGCGGGAGTGGGCGGCGTCGATGATCGCCGGGAGGAACTCCTTCGGCGTCTGGGTGGCCTTGATGCTGATCATCTGCGAGCGCGGCACCATGATGTCGCGTACTTGCAGGTCGGCGACCTGGATCGCACCTTCGACGATCGACAGTGCTTCGCTGTCGAGCAGTTTGTTCTGGTGGGCTTCGCGCAGCAGCTCGAGGAGCTCCTGGCGGCTTTTCGGCTCATGGGCAAAGGCCTGGGTCAGCTTTTCCAGCCAGGACCTGTGCCCGTTGCTCGATCGATCTTCGCTCATATGTCCTTTGCTCGGTGCTTCTTATTGGTCTTCGTCGTCTCGGTAAGGGTCGGGGTGGCCAAGTTCAGCCAGCAATTCCCGTTCCAGGGCTTCCATTTCCTCGGCTTCCTCGTCCTCGATGTGGTCGTAGCCGAGCAGGTGCAAACAGCCGTGGATCACCAGGTGCGCCCAGTGCGCCTCCAGGGCCTTGCCCTGTTCGGCGGCTTCCCGCGCTACCACCGGCGCGCAGATCACCAGGTCGCCGAGCAGCGGGATGTCCAGCAGCTCGTCCGGTACGTCTGCGGGGAAGGAGAGCACGTTGGTAGCGTAGTCCTTGTGTCGCCAGGTGCGGTTCAGTTCGCGCCCTTCGGGCTCGTCCACCAACCGGATGGTCAGCTCGGAGTCGGCGCTGCGCTGGCGCAGGGCCAGTTCGCACCAGCGACGGAAATCCGTCTCGCTCGGCAGGCCCTGGGCCTCGCTGGCGAGTTGCAGGTCAAGTTCAAGCATTGTCGTCTATGGCGCCTGGATCGTTGTCGGCCGGCTTGGCCTTCGGTTGCTGCGCCTGGCTGTCGAAGCGGTCGTAGGCTTCGACGATGCGCTGGACCAGCGGGTGGCGTACCACGTCATGGGACTTGAAGTGGGTGAAGCTGATGCCCGGTACGTCGCGCAGTACGTCGATCACGTGGGTCAGGCCGGAACGGGTGCCGCGCGGCAGGTCGATCTGGGTGATGTCGCCGGTGATGACGGCGGTGGAGCCGAAGCCGATACGGGTCAGGAACATCTTCATCTGCTCGACGGTCGTGTTCTGGCTTTCGTCGAGGATGATGAAGCTGTTGTTTAGGGTGCGACCGCGCATGTAGGCCAGCGGGGCGACCTCGATCACCTGCTTTTCGATGAGCTTGGCCACATGGTCGAAGCCGAGCATCTCGTAGAGCGCGTCGTAGAGCGGACGCAGGTACGGGTCGATCTTCTGGGCAAGGTCGCCGGGGAGGAAGCCGAGCTTCTCGCCGGCTTCGACTGCCGGGCGTACCAGCAGGATGCGGCGCACCTGTTCGCGCTCCAGGGCGTCCACGGCGCAGGCTACCGCCAGGTAGGTCTTGCCGGTGCCCGCCGGGCCGATGCCAAAGTTGATGTCGTGGTCGAGGATCGACTTCACATAGCGCTGCTGGTTGGCGCCGCGCGGGCGGATGTTGCCCTTGCGGGTGCGCAGGCTGACCGCTTCGGCCTTGGGATTGACCTCGTCCATGCCGGTTTCGCGCAGGAACAGGTGAACCATGTCCGGCGAAAGCTCGATGGCTTCGGTTTCGCGGTAGAGGCGGCGCAGGAGGTTTTCCGTGGAGCGGGTGCGTTGCGGGTCGCCGACCAGTTCGAACTGGTTGCCACGGTTACGAATCTCGATGCCCATGCGCTGTTCGATCAGGCGAAGGTGCTCGTCGAACTGGCCGCACAGATTGGCGAAGCGGCGGGCTTCAAAGGGTTCCAGGGTGAAGCGGTGTAAATCCAGGGAGGCGTTCAATGTCGTGTGTTCGCCCTTGGGCGCAAGGAAGGGATGACAGGAAGAATAACTCCGGGGGCCCGCCTGGAAAAGCACGGGCCCGGAGGTTTGTCAGTGCAGGGCCCCTTCGATCAGGGTGCCGCGCAGGGAGTGGGGCAGGGCGTCATCGATGTGCACGTCGACGAACTGGCCGATCAGGCGCGGGTTGGCGCTGCGGAAGTTGACGATGCGGTTGTTCTCGGTGCGGCCCTGGAGCATGCCGGGGTCCTTCTTGGAGAAGTCGCTGACGAGGATGCGCTGGACGCTGCCGACCATTCGTCGGCTGATCTCGAAGCCCTGCTGGTTGATGCGGCCCTGGAGGATCTGCAGGCGCTGCTTCTTCACCTCTTCCGGCGTGTCGTCCACCAGGTCGGCGGCCGGGGTGCCGGGACGCGCGCTGTAGATGAAGGAAAAGGAGAAGTCGAAGCCGACGTCTTCCACCAGCTTCATGGTGGCTTCGAAGTCCTTGTCGGTCTCGCCGGGGAAACCGACGATGAAGTCCGAGCTGATGCAGATATCCGGCACGGCGGCCTTCAGCTTGCGGATGCGCGACTTGTATTCGAGCGCGGTGTGGTTGCGCTTCATGGCCGCGAGGATGCGGTCGGAACCGGCCTGCACCGGCAGGTGGACGAACTTCACCAGTTCCGGCACTTCGGCGTGGGCCTGGATCAGCGCGTCGGAGAATTCCAGCGGGTGCGAGGTGGTGTAGCGGATGCGGTCGATGCCCTCGACGGCGGCGACTACGCGGATCAGCTCGGCGAAATCGGCGATGCGGCCGTCATGGGTCAGGCCGCGGTAGCCGTTCACGTTCTGGCCCAGCAGGGTCACTTCGCGGACGCCGTTCTCGGCCAGGTGGATGACTTCGGCCAGGACGTCGTCGAACGGGCGGCTGACTTCCTCGCCACGGGTGTAGGGCACGACGCAGAAGGTGCAGTACTTGCTGCAGCCTTCCATCACCGAAACGAAGGCGCTGGGGCCGTCGACGCGCGGCTCGGGCAGGCGATCGAACTTCTCGATCTCGGGGAAGCTGATGTCCACCTGGGGTTTGCGGGTGACCCGGGCGGCGTCGATCATTTCCGGCAGGCGGTGCAGGGTCTGCGGGCCGAACACCACGTCCACGTAGGGCGCGCGATCGCGAATTGCGGCACCTTCCTGGCTGGCCACGCAACCGCCGACGCCGATCACCAGCTCCGGGTTCTGCTGCTTCAGCTCGCGCCAGCGGCCAAGTTGCGAAAACACCTTCTCCTGCGCCTTCTCGCGAATCGAGCAGGTATTGAGCAGGATCACGTCGGCTTCTTCCGCGCGATCGGTGACCTCCAGTGCCTGATGTTCGCCGAGCAGGTCGGCCATGCGCGAGCTGTCGTACTCGTTCATCTGGCAGCCGTGGGTTTCGATATAGAGCTTCTTGGCCATGAACTTAGGAATCAGGTGGTTCGAAGAACCGCGCATTATAGTCGCCATCCCTCCGGTGTTCCTAGCACCGGCTGCCTGACGGCTATGCTATGATCTGCGCCCTCGAAATTCCCTCAAGACGACCCGCCGATTCCCCATGAGCAAGTCCGACCCTATCTACAAGGTGATCTTCCTGAACCAGGGCCAGGTGTACGAGATGTACGCCAAGCAGATCTACCAGAGCGATCTGTGGGGCTTCCTGGAAGTGGAAGAGTTCGTCTTCGGCGAGCGCACCCAGGTGGTGGTCGATCCCAGCGAAGAGAAGCTCAAGGCCCAGTTCGAAGGCGTGGTGCGCAGCTTCCTGCCGATGCATTCGATCATCCGCATCGACGAAGTGGAGCGCCTGGGCACGCCGAAGATCAGCGAGGCCAAGGGCGGGGGTAACGTGATGCCCTTCCCGATGCCGATGCCCGAGAAGTAAGGGCCGGTTGCAAGCCCTTGTCGTCAGGGCAGGGGCGAGAAAGGCGAGCCGCCGTCGGCGGCCTGCAGCTCCAGCAGGTAGTTGCGGAAGATCTGGCCCAGCACCTGGGTGGCGATTTCCAGCTCATCACTGCGCATTTGCGCGGCCACCAGGTCGGCGCTGTCCATCGCTTCATCCGAACCATTCACCGCCGCCATCTTCAGCACGATGTAGGCCTGCACATTGTTGGCCGGTACGCCCTCGCCCCGGAAGAACATGTTGCCCAGGCGCAGCTGGGCCTGGGCGTGGCCTTTCAGGGACGCCTGCTCGAACCATTGCAGGGCCTGGGTCAGGTCGCGCGGGGTGCGTTTGCCGTCGTAGTAGAACTCGCCGAGCTCGTACTGGGCTTCGGCGTCTCCGCCCTTGGCGGCCTGTTGGCAGGCGGAAACGGCTTCCGAGAGGTTTTCCGGCAGGCTGTTGAGGTTGCAGCGGCCAGTCGCCGGGATCAGCAGGGAGTTGCCGCCGGCATTGGCCAGCAGCGGCAGGAATAGCAACAGGCTGCCCAGGATCAGGGTTCGGCCGGTGCGGTTCATGGGGATCACAGCGCCTCGGAAGCAATGCGGGCATCATGCCCGGCCGGCGAGAAACGCGCCGACGGTCACATTATGAAATAAGCCGGGGTGATCTTACAAAGCCTTTGCGGGGGTGGGACGTGTCGGTCCGTCCGGAAGGCGTGGGCGTACGCTGCGTTGTTGCGGATCGCCGAAGGCGGGGCCGCCCGGCCAGCACTGGCCGGGCGGTTGCGGGGTCAGGCTTGCTTGAGTCTGGCGAAGGCGCGCTCGGCGGCGTCCAGGGTGATCGCCAGCTCCTTTTCGCCGTGGGCGATGGAGGTGAAGCCGGCTTCAAAGGCACTCGGCGCCAGGTACACGCCGCCTTCCAGCATCAGGTGGAAGAAGCGCTTGAAGCGCTCGGCATCGCTGGCCATCACGTCCTGGAAGGTGACGATATCGTCCGCGCCGCTGAAGTAGAGGCCGAACATGCCGCCCGCCTGGGTGGTGACGAAGGGAATGCCGGCAGCATCGGCGCGCTGCTGCAGGCCGTCGAGCATGCGGGTGGTGTAGTCGGTCAGTTCGGCGTGGAAGCCCGGGCGGCTGATCAGCTTCAGGGTGGTCAGGCCCGCGGCCATCGCCAGCGGGTTCCCGGACAGGGTGCCGGCCTGGTAGACCGGGCCCAGCGGGGCGATGTGCGACATGATTTCGCGCTTTCCGCCGAAGCAGCCGACCGGCATGCCGCCGCCGATGATCTTGCCGAAGGTGGAGAGGTCGGGGGTGATGCCGTAATGGGCCTGGGCACCGCCGAGGGCCACGCGGAAGCCGGTCATCACCTCGTCGAAGATCAGCACTACGCCGTGCTTGTCGCACAGGCTGCGCAGGCCTTCGAGGAAGCCCGGGGCCGGCGGCACGCAGTTCATGTTGCCGGCCACCGGCTCGACGATGATGCACGCCACGTCCTGGCCCACTTCGGCCAGGGTCTTCTCCACCGCGGCGATATCGTTGAACGGCAGGGTCAGGGTGTGCTTGGCGAAGTCTGCCGGCACGCCGGCCGAGCTCGGCACGCCCTGGGTCAGCAGGCCGGAGCCGGCTTTTACCAGCAGGCTGTCGGAGTGGCCGTGGTAGCAGCCTTCGAACTTGATGATGCTGTCACGGCCGGTGTAGCCACGGGCCAGGCGGATGGCGCTCATGGTGGCTTCGGTGCCCGAGCTGACCATGCGCACCATCTCCATGGACGGCACCAGGGAGCAGACCTGGTCGGCCATTTCCACTTCCAGCGCGGTCGGCGCGCCGTAGGACAGGCCGTGGTCCAGCTGCTTGCGTACGGCGTCCAGCACGTCCGGATGGCTGTGGCCGAGGATCATCGGACCCCAGGAGCCCACGTAGTCCACGTAGCGCTTGTCGTCCTCGTCCGTCACATAGGCGCCTTCCGCGTGTTTGAAGAACAGCGGGGTGCCGCCGACGCTCTTGAAGGCGCGGACCGGCGAGTTGACGCCCCCGGGGATGTGTTTCTGGGCGTTGGCGAACAGGGTTTCGGAACGGGACATGGCAGGTCTCTCTTTCAAGCGAAATCGGGGTCAGACGGTGTCGAACAGGGCGCTGAAGGCACGGGCGCGGCGTTCCACCTCGGCAGCCGAGTCGGCGCCGAACAGGGCGTGGATCACCGCCACCATGCTGGCGCCACGGGCGATCAGCTCCGGGGCGTTTTCCAGGGTCACGCCGCCGATGGCGACGATCGGCGAATGGAAGCGCTGGCTGGCCTGCTCCAGCAGGTCCAGGGTGGCAGCGGGTGCGCCCGGCTTGGTCTGGGAATTGTAGAAGCGGCCGAAGGCGATGTAGCTGGCGCCTTCCTTGAGCGCTGCGTCGGCCAGGTCGAGGCTGGCGTGGCAGGTGCCGCCGATGATGGCCTGGCGGCCGAGCAGGGCGCGCGCCGCAGACAGTGAGCCGTCGCCCTGGCCCAGGTGCAGACCGACGCCGAGGCGCGCGGCCAGTTCGGCGTCATCGTTGATGATCATCTGGGCGCCGTAGCGGGTGCAGAGTTCGCCCAGGGCTTCCGCTTCGCGCAGGCGACGGGCTTCGTCACCGGACTTGTCGCGGTACTGCAGCAGCCTGGCGCCGCCTTTCAGGGCGGCTTCGACGTAGGGCAGCAGCTTGCCGCCAGCCAGCAGCTGGCTGTCGGTGATGGCATAGAGGCCGCGCAGTTTCATTGGCAGAAGTCCAGCGGCAGGCGGCGCGGCACGTATTGGCCGTGGCCGGGTTGTTCGGCGTCGCGCAGGGTGCGCCAAGTGTAGTCGAGGGCGCTACGTACCGCGCTGGACAGTTCTTCGCCCAGGGCGAGGCGGCCGGCGAGGGCGCTGGCCAGGGTGCAGCCGGAGCCGTGGTAGCTGCCGGGCAGTCGCTGGCAGGTGTAGGTGAAGCGCCCGCCATCCTGGGTGTACAGGCGGTTATGCACTTCGGTCTCGTCGCCGTGGCCGCCGGTGATCAGCAGGTTGTGGCAGAAGGGCAGGAGCTTTTCCGCGCACTCGTCCGAAGTACCTTCCGGGAGTTCGGCGAGGATACGTGCCTCCGGCAGGTTCGGCGTGGCAATGGCGGCTACCGGGAGCAGGCGCTCGCGGATCGCGTATCCCACTTCGTCCTTGCCCAGGGCACCACCGCCGCCGGCGCGCAGCACCGGGTCGCAGACCAGCGGAACACCGGGCAGGGACTGCATGATCTCCAGCACGGTTTCGACCATCTGCACCGAGCCGAGCATGCCCAGCTTGACGGCGGCCACCGGCAGGTCGGCGATCACGGCGTTGGCCTGGGCCAGCACCCAGTCGCGGTCGAGGACGCGGAAGTCGGAAACGTTGACGGTATCCTGCACGGTCAGGGCGGTCACTGCCGGTGCGGCGTGGCAGCCTTGGGCGATCAGGGCTTCGATATCCGCCTGGAGGCCGGCGCCACCACTGGGGTCGTGGCCGGAAAGGCAGAGGACTACGGGGCGAGAGTTGGTCGTTTTCATGGTCGGCGAGCTTACCATTAAACACTTCACCGGGCCGCACCGGCGGCGCATTGCCTCAGAGACGCCAGGCTTGGCTTCGCTGGATGGGCTGCAAGGCCCGGGATAGAGATGTTCTGATGTGATGGCAATGTGCAGCTTTCAGCCGCCCTGCGCTGTGCTAGAGTGCGCTTTTCGAACAACCTGGCCCCGCATGGCACGTCGGATGAAGGAGGTGGAGCTCCGGGACGTGGTCAAGAGGCCATTGCGGGGCTGCATGCGTATCCTCCTTTTCCTGTCCCTTTGCCTGCTCGCCGGCCTGGCCAACGCCGTGGAGTTCGACGAGCAACTGCGCAGCCTCCCGCTGGGTCAGCACATGGACGTCTTCGAAGACGTTCGTGGCGATGCCGGAATCGACGACATCACCTCACCGGCCCTGGACAGTAGCTTCCGCCGCAATGAAAAGCCCGTGCTCAATGCCGGTTATTCGCGCTCGGTGTTCTGGCTGCGCGTCGACCTGGAATACCGTCCGCGCGAGCTCGGCGGCCAGCAGCCCTGGCTGCTGGAGCTGGCCTACCCGCCGCTGGACCACCTCGACCTCTACCTGCCCGATGGCCAGGGCGGTTTCCGCCTCGCCCAGCGCACGGGGGATGCGCTGCCGTTCGACAGCCGGCAGATCAAGCAGAACAACTACGTCTTCAACCTCGACCTGCAACCCAACCAGCCCACGCGCATCTACCTGCGCATGCAGAGCGAGGGCTCGATTCAGGCGCCGCTGACCCTATGGTCGCCCCAGGCCTTCCTCGAAGCGCAGCCGGAACGCATCTACGTGCTCGGCATCATCTACGGCGTGCTGCTGGTGATGCTGGTCTACAACCTGTTCATCTACCTCAGCGTCCGCGACACCAGCTATCTCTATTACATCCTCTATATAGGCTCGTTCGGGCTGTACCAGATTTCGGTCAATGGCGCCGGTATCCAGTACTTCTGGCCCGACAATCCCTGGTGGGCTAACGCGGCGACACCTTTCCTGATCGGTTCGGCGGCGCTGTTCGGCTGCCAGTTCGCACGCAGCTTCCTGCATACCGCCGAGCACAGTCCCTGGATCGACCGCGCGCTGCTCGGCCTGATGGTCCTGGGCGCGCTGGCGATGGTCCTGGCGCTGACCGCCAGCTACGGCCTGGCCTTGCGCCTGGCCACCTCGCTGGCGCTGATCTTCACCGTGGTGATCTTCTCCGCCGGTGTGCTGGCCTGGTTGCGCGGCATGCGCGTGGCGCGCTACTTCATCATCGCCTGGAGCGCCTTCCTCCTCGGCGGTGCCATCAACACCCTGATGGTGCTGGGCTACCTGCCGAACCTCTTCCTCACCATGTACGCCAGCCAGATCGGCTCCGCACTGGAAGTGGGGCTGCTGTCACTGGCCCTGGCCGACCGCATCAACGCCATGAAGGAAGAGCGCGCGCGCATCCTCCAGGACGCCGGACGCAAGCTGGAAGCGCTCAACCAGGAACTGGCCAACAGCAACCGCCTGAAAGACGAGTTCCTCGCTACTGTCACCCACGAGCTGCGCACCCCGATGAATGGTGTGATCGGCTCGCTGGAACTGATGGAGACCCTGCCGCTGCACGAAGAGCTGGAGCAGTACCAGCGCACGGCCGCCGGCTCGGCGCGGGACATGATGCGGCTAGTCAACGACATCCTGGCGATGACCGAGCTGCAGGCCGGCAAGCTATACCCGCGACGGGAGCCGTTCAGCCTGCGCGGCCTGGCGGACAGCCTGCGGGTGCAGTACGGCCCGCGTGCGCAGGAGAAGGGGCTGGCCTTCCATGTGGAACTCGACCAGCGCCTGCCGGACGTCCTCGAGGGTGACGCCGGCAAGCTGGCCCAGACCCTGGGCTACCTGCTGGACAATGCCATCAAGTTCACCAGCCGTGGCAGCGTCGGTGTGAATATCAGCGGCCAGGAAGCTGTCGATGGCAGCCTGGCGTTGCGCATCGAGGTCACGGACACCGGCATCGGCTTTTCCGCGGCGCCGGACGGGCTGATCTATCGGCGCTTCTATCAGCTCGACGGCTCCATGACCCGCGAGTACGGCGGCCTCGGCATTGGACTGGCCCTCAGCCAGCAACTGGTGGTGCTGCTCGGCGGCAAGCTTTCGCACCAGTCCCAGCCGGGCCGTGGCAGTACCTTCATCCTGGAACTGAATGTTTCCTTGCCGGCCCAGGCCCCGGTCGTGCCCATGCGCCGTCCCGGCGGCCAGCCACTGCGGCGGCCGGAGCAGTGCACCGTGCTGGTGGTGGAAGACAACGCCATCAACCAGCTGGTGACCCGCGGCATGCTGCTCAAGCTCGGTTACCGCGTGCGCACCGCTGACAACGGCGCCGAAGCGCTGGAGCAGATTCGCCGCGAGCCGGTCGATGCCGTGCTACTGGACTGCCAGATGCCGGTGATGGACGGTTTCGCCACCTGCCGCGCTCTGCGTGCCATGCCCGGTTGCGCCGACCTGCCGGTGCTGGCCATCACCGCCCACAGCCACAGCGGCGACCGCGAACGTTGCCTGGCGGCCGGCATGAGCGACTACATGGCCAAGCCGGTGAAGTTCGAGGAGCTGCGCGCCTTGCTCCACGACTGGCTGCTGTGCAAGCCGGTGGAGTCCGTTCGCTCGGTAACCTGAGTTTTTATCCCGTCGCTGATCCGCGACGTAAATGCCATCAGACGCGGCATATATCCCGCTTTCTGCAAGGTCTGAATCCTGATTCACTGAAACAAGTGAATCAGGATTCAGACCATGCCCTACCGCACCACCGCTTCCCGAATCGACCGTGACCAGGCGCTGCGCAGCCGCATCCTGGCCTGTGCCCACGCGCGGGTGGTGGAGGGCGGGTTCGCGGCGCTGACCATGCAGGCCCTGGCCGAGGACGTCGGCATCGCCACCGGCAGCCTGTACCGCCACTTCGGCAACAAGGGCGAACTGGCTGCGGAGGTCTTCGCCCGCGCCAGCCAGCTGGAAGTGGACAGCCTGGGCGAGGTACTGCGCGGTGAAGGTTCTGCTGCCGAACGCCTGGCGCGCGGCTTGCGCCAGTTCGCCGCGCGCGCCTGGCATAGCCGCCAGCTGGCGTTCGCCCTGATTGCCGAACCGGTGGACCCTGAAGTCGACGAACAGCGCCTGCGCTATCGCGAGGCCTACGCCGAGCTGTTCTGCCGCCTGCTGGAAGACGGCCGCGCCCGTGGCGAATTCCAGGTTCCCTCGATTCCCCTGACCGCTGCCTGCCTGGTCGGCGCCATCGCCGAATCCCTGGTGGGCCCGCTGTCGCCCCCGGCCCGCGCCCTGCGTGAGACCGGCCAACGGCCGGACGACCTCGAAAGCGTCTGCGCCAACCTCACCACCTTCTGCCTGCGCGCCCTGGGCGCCGGCCAATCTGCCCCGGAGACCTGAGATGAGCCTGCACGAGTTCGCCGAAACCCATGAAGTCATCAACCAGGTGCCGCCACTGGATGGCGCCAACCTCTATCGCGTCGACCTGCCGCTGCAGGAGTGGGTGCGCCGTTACCACGGCGGCTGGGCGGAAAGCCGCCTGGACAGCTACGGTGCCCTGGCCGGCGGGCCGCTGATGGCAGCGGGATTCCTCGCCAACGAGAACAAGCCGGTATTCAAGAGCCATGACCGCTATGGGCACCGCATCGACCTGGTGGAATTCCACCCGGCCTATCACGAGCTGATGCGCGCTTCCATCGAGAGCGGCATCCCGTCCATGCCCTGGACCGATCCGCGCGCCGGTGCCCAGGTGGCCCGCGCCGGCCTCAGCTACCTGCACAGCCAGGCCGAAGCCGGCACCGGCTGCCCGCTGACTATGACCTTCGCCTGCGTGCCGGCCCTGCGCCTGCAGCCGGATATCGCCGAGAAATGGCTGCCGAAGATCCTCGCCACCGAGTACGACCCGCGCAACCTGCCCATGGAGCAGAAGACCGGCCTGACCATCGGCATGGCCATGACCGAGAAGCAGGGCGGCACCGACGTCCGCGCCAACACCACCCGCGCCTATTCGGTGGGCATTCCGGGGCCGGGGCAGGCCTACGAACTGGTCGGCCACAAATGGTTCTGCTCGGCGCCCATGTGCGACGCCTTCCTCACCCTGGCCTACACCGACAAGGGGCTTTCCTGCTTCCTGCTGCCGCGCCATCGCCCGGATGGCCGCCGCAACGAGTTCTACATCCAGCGCCTGAAGAACAAGCTGGGCAACTGGTCCAACGCCTCCAGCGAGGTGGAGTACCGCGGCGCCCTGGCCTGGATGGTGGGCGAGGAGGGGCGTGGCGTGGCGACCATCATCGAAATGGTCGCGCTGACCCGCTTCGACTGCATGATCGGCTCCAGCGCGCTGATGCGTCAGGCACTGACCCAGGCCGCCCATCACTGCGCCTATCGCAAGGTCGGCGGGCGTGTGCTGGCCGAGCAGCCGCTGATGCAGAACGTGCTGGCCGACCTGGCCCTGGAAAGCGAAGCCGCGCTGGCGCTGACCATGCGCATGGGCCGGGCGCTGGACAACGCCCACGACGAACAGGAAGACAAGTTCGCCCGCCTGGTCACCTCCGTCGGCAAGTACTGGATCTGCAAGCGCGCCCCCGCGATGATCAACGAGGCCGCCGAGTGCCTGGGCGGTGCCGGCTATGTGGAAGACACCATTCTCCCGCGTCTCTACCGCGAAGCCCCGGTGAACTCCACCTGGGAAGGCTCAGGCAACGTGCAGTGCCTGGATGTGCTGCGGGCCCTGTCCAAGGAACCGGGCGTGCTCGATGCCCTCTTCGCCGAACTGGGCGATGGCCACGGCGATGCACGCCTGGCCGCCTTCATCGGCGAGTTGAAGAAAGGCTTCGCCGACACTGCCGACATCCAGTTCCGCGCCCGTCAGCTCACCGAAGACGTGGCCGTGGCCCTGCAGGCCAAGCTGCTGCTGGAGGCCGGCAACGCTACTGTTTCCGACGCCTTCATCGGCAGCCGCCTGGCCGGTCATGGCCGCGTCTACGGCACCCTGCCGCGCGGCACCGATGCCGAGGCCCTGTTGGCGCGCAGCACCCCGCATCTGGCTTGAGAACGGGTTCCGGGTCAGGCGGTGCGGGTGACGTAGCGCCGACCACGGGTCAGCGCGGTCACCACGAACAGGGCTGCCGCCAGGCACAAGGCCAGCGGCAGCCCTTGCGGGCCGAGCCCCATCAGCGCACCGCTGAACAGCGGGCCGACCAGGCTGCCAATGCCCCAGAGCATGCCCACGCAGGCATTCGCGGTGACCAGGTCCTGGCCGCTGAAGCGTTCGCCGATCAGCACCAGGGCCAGGGTGTAGACGCCGCCCGCCACCGCGCCAAGCATCACCAGCGCCGGCCACAGCAGCCCCGGAACCTCCATCAGCCAGGGCAGCGCCACGCCGATGGCGAGGGCGGCCATGCCGCAGCACAGGTGCAGGCGACTGCGCTCGGTGCGGTCGGCGAGCCAGCCGAGCGGCACCTGGCAGACCATGTCTCCCAGCAGGATCACCGTGACCATGAAGGCGGCGATGCCCACCCCAAAGCCGTGGGCGCTGGCGTACACGGGAAACAGCGACAGCACCACCGCATCGAAGAAGGCGAAGAACAGCACGCCGGTGCAGAGCGCCGGGGCCACCCGCAGGAAGCCGGCGAGGGAGAAGGTTCGCGCGTCATCCTCGGCCGCCTGCGCCCAGTCGTCCGGCAGGCTGTGCCAGATCAGCGCCAGGGCCGACAGGCTGGCCAGGGTCACGATCATCACCAGCCACGGGCCCTGGGTGCCGATCAGGCCGATCAGCGCCGGGCCGCCCAATTGGCAACCGGTGAAGCAGGCGGCATAGAAGGCCACCACCTGGCCGCGATTGTCTTCATCGCACAGTTCGTTGACCCAGGATTCGCCGAGGATCACCGCCACCCCCATGCCGACCCCCAGCATCAGGCGCGCCAGGGCCAGCAGGGGGCGCGATTCCGGCAGCCACTCCAGGGCGCTGGCGCTGAGGGCGCAGAGGGCGAAACAGACGAGATAGAGGCTCCGGCCGGAAAAGCGTCGGCACAACGGGTGGACGAGGAAGGCGGCGAGGATCATGCCGGCCGCCGGCATGGCGCCGAGGATGCCGATTTCCAGAGTGGAGGCGCCGGCCTCCAGCAGGCGCAGGGAGACCAGCGGCAGGGTGGCGCCCATGCCGAGGCCGATGACCGACACGGCGAAGATCAGCACGCCCAGCAACCAACGATTGTTCATTCTCGACTCCTGCCCGAATTCAACGGCACGGGCCTGGCCGCAAAGCAAGGAAGACACCCGCGCAAACACGGGGCGTCAGGGGATATGGCGAAGGACGAGCCGCAGGCAGCGACTCAGACGTGGAGGGCAGGCGGCGAGAAGGTGAAGGCGAAGAGCACGCTGCGGCGGCGCTCGAGTTTCGCGTCACGCGGCCAGGTACGCGCCGACAGCGCCGGATCGGGCTGGACGGGACGGAGCTGGGGGGACGGCGGGAACATCGAGCGAATTTCGGCAGGTAACGCGAGGGCGCGAAGTCTAAGTAGCCCGGCGCTCCCGGTCAACGCGCTTCGGACGTGCTGCACGCCTGCCGTTGCGGCACCTGGCCATCAGCGAGAGGCACCTCGGCCCGCTCGGGGCAATGGTTGAAACGATGCTGGCTGACCGTCACATCCATGGCGCAAGATAGGAACGAGTTCCCCTGCCAGGAAGCAGACCGTGAGCAGCCCGTCGTTCAATGAATTCATCGTCGCCGCCACCGCCGAAGAGGCTGTTGCGCGCCTTTCCGCCCTCTACCATCGCGCTACCGATGCGCTGAGCCAGGCACTGAAGCGCTATCTCAAGGAACGCACCCTGCCCAGCGCCGCCGAGCGCGAACTGTTTCGCTATCCCGAACTGCGTGTCACCTACCACTGCCAGGGCGAGGTGCCGAGCACCGTGCGCGCCTACGCCAAGGTGCAGGTGCCAGGCACCTACAGCGTCACCGTGACCCAGCCGGAAGACTTTCGCGGTTACCTGCTGGACCAGCTGGGACCGCTCATGCAGGACTTCACCGTCACCGTCGAAGTGGGGGTAAGCCAGCAGAATATCCCTTATCCCTACGTGGTCGAGCAGGGCGATGAACTGGCCGGCTCCGGCGTCACCGCTGCCGAACTGGCGCGGGTCTTCCCCAGCACCGACCTGTCCGCCGCCAGTGATGGCGTGGCTGATGGCCTGCACGACTGGGACGATTTCGAGCACATGCCCCTGGCGCTGTTCGATGCGGCACGGGTGGACTTCTCCCTGCGCCGCCTGGTGCATTACACCGGCAGTGACTGGCGCCACGTGCAGCCGTGGGTCCTCCTGACCAACTATCACCGCTACGTCGACCAGTTCATCCGCTACGGCATCGACCTGCTGCACGAAGACTCGCGCTACGTGCGCATGGTGCTGCCGGGCAACGTGATGGTGGAGCGTGGCATGGACGAGGGCGAGATGCAGGCCATCGTCGACAGCGTGATCTGGCACCGCTACCAGATGCCGGCCTACCACCTGATCGCCGCCAACGGCCACGGCGTCACCCTGGTGAACATCGGTGTCGGCCCATCCAACGCCAAGAACATCACCGATCACCTCGCCGTGCTGCGCCCGCACTGCTGGCTGATGATCGGCCACTGCGGCGGACTGCGGCAGTCGCAGACCATCGGCGACTACGTGCTGGCCCACGCCTACATGCGCCGCGACGGCATCCTCGACCGGGTACTGCCGCCGAACATCCCCTTGCCGGCGCTGGCGGAAGTGCAGCAGGCGCTGCAGGAAGCCGCCGCCCAGGTCACCGGCGAACGTGGCGAAGACCTCAAGCGCCGCCTGCGCACCGGCACCGTGCTCACCTACGACGACCGCAACTGGGAACTGCGCTGGGCCCAGGAACGGCCGCTGATCAACCTGTCGCGGGCGGTGGCGGTGGACATGGAAAGCGGCACCGTGGCCGCCCAGGGCTATCGCCTGCGGGTTCCCTACGGCACCCTGCTGTGCGTCTCCGACAAGCCGCTGCACAGCGAGATCAAGCTCCCCGGTTCGGCCAGTGCCTTCTACCAGCGCGCCGTCAGCCAGCACCTGCGCATCGGCATCGCCGCCCTGGACCTGCTGCGCTCCCAGCTCAACGCGTTGCACTCGCGCAAGCTGCGCAGCTTCGACGAGCCGCCATTCCGTTGATCGCGTCGGCCATGCGTCACCGGCTGGCAGGATGAAGCCGATCCGGTAGGGTGCGCCGTGCGCACCGGCGGTTTGACAAGCGCCGAAGCCGATCCCGGATTCGGTGCGCGCAGCGCACCCTACTGTGCTGCTCAATCCGGGGAAAGGCCCACCGCCTCTCCCGGATTTCATCCAGGCTACGACCTCGCCCCTACAGGTTCGCTATCGCACCATGGGCGGGATCAGCCACTGATACCCCGGCGTCGGCACGCGGAAGTCGTCCGCATCCACCTGCCAGTCCGCCAGCGCCCTGGCAAGGTCGCGGGGCGGGGCGAACTGGCCTTCGTCGGTGAGGTTGAAGGTGCCGAAATGGATGGCCAGGCTGTGCGCGGACTCCAGTTGCAGGTGGGCCTGGACCGCATCATCCGGGTTCATGTGGTTGTCGCGCATGAACCAGCGCGGCGCGTAGGCACCGATCGGTAGCGCGGCGAAACGCATGGGGCCGAAGCGCTCGCGGATCAGGCGGAACTCCGGCCCCAGGCCGGTATCGCCGGGGAACAGGAAAGGGCCGTCCGGCGACTCGATCACGAAGCCCATCCACAGGGTTTCGTTGGTGTCGCTGCGGATTCGTGCCGACCAGTGCTGCACCGGCACCGAATGCAGCTTCAGGCCGCCGTCCAGCGGCAGCTCCTGCCACCAATCCAGCTCGACGACGTTCTTGAAGCCGCTTTCCCGGATCAGCATGGCGTTACCCAGTCCGCTCACCACCCGGGCCAGCGGAAAGCGCTCGGCCAGGCCGCGCAGGCTCTCCAGGTCCAGGTGGTCGTAGTGGTTGTGGCTGACCAGGATCAGGTCGATGGGGGGCAGTTGGTCCAGCTCGAGGCCCGGCGGATGGTGGCGCCGGGGGCCGACAAAACTGAACGGACTGACCCGCTGTGACCAGACCGGGTCGGTGAGGATGTTCAGCCCCCGGTGCTGGATCAGCAGGGTGGCGTGATTGATGTAGGTGATCCGCAACTCGTCGCCTTCCACCCGCGTGGGCACCTCCGGCGGGACGGCCGGGCCGGGCTGGTCGACCCAGTCCGCCTGCTGCTCCCGGCCCAATTGCCAGCGCAGGAAGGCGCGCAGGTCCTTGTGCGGCTTGGGCTCGAGGTTGTGGAATCGGCGGCCGTCGAAATTGTCCGAGGCCGGGCCCCGGTAGGGCGCGCGGTACTGGCCGGCGAGGGTCATCAGGTTGATCAGCCAGATAGGGCGCAGGGCACGCGACATGGTGCATTCTCTTGCGGCTGGGTGGCAGTCAACCTAGCATGCCTCTCCCGTTCCCAGACCGCCAACCCGTTTCCAGGCATGTCGCGCCCAACTCCTCCCGCCCGTCCCGCTACCCGCCGCCCCGGCTCCGCCGCGCCTCGCCGCGTGGCCAAGGCGCCGCCGGCCGAACCGCGCTTGCTGTTGTTCAACAAGCCCTTCGACGTCCTTACCCAGTTCAGCGATGGCGAGGGCCGTGCGACCCTCAAGGATTACATTCCCATTCCCGGCATCTATCCAGCCGGCCGCCTGGACCGCGACAGCGAAGGCCTGCTGCTGCTGACCAACGACGGCCGCCTGCAGGCGCGCATCGCCGACCCGAAGCACAAACTGCCGAAAACCTATTGGGTGCAGGTGGAAGGGGAGCCCAGCGAAGAACAGCTCGAGCGATTGCGTAAAGGCGTGGAACTGAACGACGGCCCGACCCTGCCGGCCGAGGCGCGGCAGATTGAAGAACCGGCGTTATGGGAGCGCAATCCGCCGGTGCGTTTTCGCAAGAGCGTGCCGACGGCGTGGCTGGAGCTGGTGATCCGCGAGGGGCGCAACCGCCAGGTGCGGCGCATGACTGCAGCGGTAGGGCTGCCGACGCTGCGTCTGGTGCGGGTGCGTATCGGCCCCTGGAGCCTCGACGGGCTGGGGCTGGGGGAGTACCGCGAAGTGCCCGCTCAACTCTGAGCGGCAGGTTGAGCCCGCCTTGGCTGGCGGGCTCAGGCAAAGGGCCTTAGAAACCTTCGAGGCCGCCGATCACCAGCGTCTTGATGACGAAGCCCAGCACGCCCAGGCCCAGGGCGAGGAACAGGATCATGGTGCCGAAGCGACCCGCCCTGGACTTCTTCGCCAGGTCCCAGACGATGAAGGCCATGAAGGCCACCAGGCCGGCGATCATCGCCGTCATCATCAACTCTTCGAATTTCTCCGGGCTCATTTCGCACCTCGTGGAGTGAATACAGGCTGCACCCGCACGGCCGACGGGCCGCGAGGAAAGCGGGGCGGTGCGCTTGTGATTCCGTGAGCGCGAAGGCTCTTCATATGAGGCGGGGCCACGCGGGGGTACAGCAAAGCGCGGCGATTATACGCCAAGCCGATCGCCGCGCGAGGACCGTTCAGACGCGCAGATGGCCAAGGGGCAGCTCGGTGCTGCTCAGTACCTGATTGAGCACGAAGCTCGAACGCACGCTGGTCACCCCCTCGATGCGCGTCAACTGGCCCAGCAGGAACTGCTGGTAGTGGTCCATGTCCGGCACCACCACCTTCAACTGGTAGTCCGCCTCCATGCCTGTCACCAGGCAGCACTCCAGCACTTCGGGGCATTGGCTGATCACCTCCTGGAAGTGCTCGAAGCGCTCCGGTGTGTGCCGGTCCATGCCGATCAGCACGTAGGCGGTGAGACTGAGGCCCAGCTTCTTGCGATCGAGCAGGGCGACCTGGCGGACGATGTAACCGTCGTCTTCCAGTTGCTTGACCCGCCGCGAGCAGGGCGAAGGCGACAGCCCGATGCGCTCGGCCAGTTCCTGGTTGGAGATGCGCGCATCGCGCTGCAATTCGGCAAGGATTTTGAGGTCGTAGCGATCGAGTCTTTCCATTGCAGTCACCGCAATTTGATTTGATTGCTGTAAATACTGCTACTTTGGAGATTAATTGCGCAAGTTGTCCTGTGGTGAGCAATATTAGCAATCATTCGTCGCGCGGAAGAACGTAAGCTTTCTCTCAGTTTCACGGCCCGGACAGCAAGTCCACCCGACCCACCCAATCAGGTGCGTCGACGCCTCCGATCCAACCGGTTCGAGCAGGCCCCCGGGTCCGCGCTGCCCAATCAGGCAGGCGATGAAAGCGGCGACAAAATCGCCAGCACAGGACTAATTCCCCGAAGGGGGGCCCGCTGGATGGGGCCTCCCTTTTTTATTGCGCGCGCGAAAGGTCAGGTGATTCGCCGCAAAGCGTAGATCGGATGAACTGCTCTAGCCGTGTTTCACCACGTCGCGCGGGTCCGCGTGGACCAGCACTTCGGCGCGGGGATAGCGGCTGGTGATGGCCTTTTCCACCTGCTCGCAGAGCGCATGGGCGCGGGACAGCGTTAGCTCCCCCGGCAGTTCCAGGTGTAATTGCACGTACCAGTGATTGCCGGAAATCCGCGTCCGCAGGTCGTGGGCGCCGAGCACGCCGGGTACCTCGCGGGCCAGGCGGTACATGTCGGCGCTGATCTCCGGCGAGAGTTCCTCGTCCATCAGCACAGAGATCGATTGCCGCGCGATGCCGATGGCGCTCCACAGGATGTAGCCGGCGATGCCCAGGCCAAACAGTCCATCGGCCTGGTGCCAGCCCAGGCTCGCCAGTACCAGGGCGAGGAGGATGCCGCTGTTGAGCAGCAGGTCGGAGCGGTAGTGCAGCGAATCGGCGCGGATGGCGGTGGAGCCGGTGGCGCGGATCACCCGGCGCTGCAGCATCAGCAGGCCGGCTGTGAGTGCCAGCGACAGCAGCATCACGCCGATGCCCAGCACCTCCGCTTCCAGCGGTTGCGGATCAATCAGGCGTTCATAGGCCTGGGCCGCCACCAGTACGGCACTGACGCTAATGAACAGCGCCTGGGCCAGGCCCGCCAGGGCTTCGGCCTTGCCATGGCCATAGCGGTGGTCTTCGTCCGCCGGCTTCAGGGCATAACGCACCGCCAGCAGGTTGAGCAGCGAGGCCGCGCTATCCAGCAGCGAGTCGGTCAGGCCGGCCAGCAGGCTGACCGAGCCGCTCATGGCCCAGGCGATGGCCTTGGCGATGACCAGGGTGATGGCGACGGCGAGGGAGGCACGGGTGGCCAGATGCAGCAACTGCGCGTGCTGACGGGCTGAGGTCATGCCGGCTCCGGCTTGAAGTGGGTGAAGTCCATGTCCAGTGTGTCCGGGTGGTCAAGGGTGCCGTGCAGGCTGCCGAAGAACAGCCCGCACGGTCGCATCATCGGCGTGCCCCTGGTTTTCCAGTGGGCCCATCTCAGGCGGCCGGGCGCAGGCCGAAGGCGGCCAGCTGCTGCAGGTTGCCGCTGCGCTGGAGAAGCTGCGGGTTGTCCAGCGGCAGGTCGTGGCCGGTTTCACTAGCGATGATGGCCTTCAGGCGGATCGGGTCCACCTTGCCGTCGGCGCCGATGGCTTCCTGGAGTTTCTCGGGCGCGACCTGGGCGCTCTGGCCGGCAGGCAGGTAGATGGCGCCAGTGGCGAAGTCGACCGCGAAAGCGATCAGGCCGGGGATCACATAGAAGAGGATGCCGATGGCGTCCAGGGCTGCGACGACCGGGTCGATCTTGCCCTCGATCTGGCCGCGACGGTCCGGATAGAACAGCGTGCCACAAGCGGTGAGCTGGGTAGTGAGGGCCGCGGCGACGACACCGCCGATCCAACGGGAAGCAATGCGCATAAACGTCTCCTGGTCGAAATTTCGCAACTATACCAAGCCGGCCATTTCAAAACCGCCCGGTGTTGTTAAGACCCCGGCAAGGAACTGGCGGTTCGCCGGTATACTTTGGCGCCTGCCTGGAGTGCCCATGAATCCGCTACCCATCGATGCCGTCCTGCCCGACCTGCGGGCCGCCCTGCAATCCCGCCACGAAGCCGTACTGGAAGCCCCGCCCGGCGCCGGCAAGACTACCCGCGTGCCCCTGGCGCTGCTGGACGAGCCGTGGTTGGCCGGGCAAAGCATCCTGATGCTGGAGCCGCGCCGGCTGGCCGCCCGTGCCGCCGCCGAGCGCCTGGCCAGTGAACTGGGGGAGGCGGTGGGCGACACTGTCGGCTACCGCATCCGCCTGGAGTCGAAGGTCGGCCCGCGCACCCGCATCGAAGTGGTGACCGAGGGCATCCTCGCCCGCCGCCTGCAGGAAGACCCGGCGCTGGAAGGGGTCGGCCTGGTCATATTCGACGAGTTCCATGAGCGGAGCCTTGATGCCGATCTGGCCCTGGCCCTCTGCCTCAATGGCCGCGCCCTGCTGCGCGACGAGCCGCCGCTGAAGGTGCTGCTGATGTCCGCCACCCTGGAAGGCGAGCGGCTGTCGCGCCTGCTGGACGAGGCGCCGGTGGTGCGCAGCGAGGGGCGCATGTTCCCCGTCGAGCAGCGTTGGGGGCGGCCCAGCCAACCCGGCGAGGCGCTGGAACCCCGGGTGGTGCAGACGGTACTCCAGGCCCTGGCTGACGAACCCGGCAGCCTGCTGGTGTTCCTGCCCGGCCAGGCGGAGATTCGTCGCGTTGCCGAGCAGTTGGCCGAGCGCCTCGATGGCCGGCCCGAGATCCTGCTCTGCCCGCTCCACGGCGAACTGGACCTGGCTGCCCAGCGTGCCGCCATCGAGCCGGCTCCGGCTGGCAAGCGCAAGGTGGTGCTGGCCACCAACATCGCCGAAACCAGCCTGACCATCGATGGCGTGCGCGTGGTGGTGGATGCCGGCCTGGAACGTGTGCCGAGTTTCGACCCGGCCAGTGGCATGACCCGCCTGGACACCCAGCGCATTTCCCGGGCCTCGGCAACCCAGCGCGCCGGCCGCGCCGGGCGCCTGCAGCCGGGGGCCTGCTACCGCCTCTGGTCCGAGGCCCAGCAAGAACAACTGGCCGCCCACGGAAGCGCGGAAATCCTCCAGGCCGACCTCGCCGGCCTGGCGCTGCAACTGGCGCGCTGGGGCGTGGGCGATCCCAACGAGCTGGCCTGGCTCGACCCGCCCCCCGCAGCCGCCTACGCCCAGGGCCGCGACCTGTTGCAGCGGCTCGGTGCCCTGGCTGAAGACGGCAGCCTGACCCGTCATGGCCAGGCCATGGCCGAACTGCCGGCTCATCCGCGCATTGCCCACCTGTTGCTGCGGGGCCAGGCCCTGGGGCTTGGCAATCTGGCCTGCGACCTCGCCGCCCTGCTGGGCGAGCGCGACATCCTGCGTGGCGGCGGCGCCGACCTGCACAGCCGCCTGGCCCTGCTGGCCGGTGAAGACAAGGCCGCGCGCGGCGCGCGTGGTGGCGTGCAGCGCGCCCGCCAGTTGGCGCGGCAGTTCCGCTCCTACCTGCGCGGCCTGGCCAGCGAGCCGGTGGCCGATCCGGATCACCCGCGCTGGCTCGGCTGCCTGCTGGCCTTCGCCTACCCGGACCGCATCGCCCAGCAACGCCGGGCCGGCGGCGCCGATTACCGCCTGGCCAACGGCCGCGCGGCGACCTTCGGCGAGCCGGACGCACTGATGAAGGAGCCCTGGCTGGTGATCGCCGATCTCGGCAGCCGTCAGGGCCAGCGCGAGGAACGCATCTACCTCGCGGCCGGCCTCGACCCGGCGCTGTTCGACGGCCCCCTGGCCGAACAGGTGAGTCGCCACGACCTGCTGGACTGGGATGAGCGCGAAGGCGTGCTGCGTGCCGAGCGGCAGGTGAAAGTGGGTGAACTGGTGCTGGCCCGCGAAGCCCTCGCGGAGCTGGACGAGGAGGCACGCTCGCGGGCGCTGCTCGGCCTGGTGCGACGCAAGGGGCTGGAGCTGTTGCCGTGGACTCCCGAATTGCGCCAGTGGCAGGCACGGGTGGCACTGCTGCGTCGGCTGGACTTCGCCGACAAGGGCGAAAGCGAATGGCCGGACCTCTCCGACGCGGCCCTGCTGGCCAGCCTGGAAGACTGGCTGCAGCCCTGGCTGGGCAAGGTCAACCGCCTCAGCCATTTCGCCAACCTCGACCTGGCCGGCATCCTCCAGGGCCTGCTGCCCTGGCCGCTGCCGCAGCGGCTCGACGAACTCGCGCCGCGCACCCTGGAAGTGCCGTCCGGCTCGCGCATCCGCCTGGACTACAGCGACGAGATGCCGGTGCTTGCCGTGCGCCTGCAGGAGCTGTTCGGCCTTGCCGACACCCCGCGCATCGCCGGGGGCCGGCAGGGCGTCAAACTGCACCTGCTGTCTCCAGCGCAGCGCCCGGTGCAGGTCACCCAGGACCTGGCGAGCTTCTGGCGCAACACCTACGCGGATGTGAAGAAAGACTTGAAGGGCCGTTACCCTAAGCACTACTGGCCTGAGGATCCACTTGTGGCTGAGGCTACGGCTAGAGCTAAACCGCGAAAGTCATAAACGGCTGCGCAATGCGGGGGGGCGTGCGAGCCGGAACCCGAGGGCGCCTCGTCAGGAACTGCTCGGGTCGCTCTTCGCAGTACGTGCTATTGATAATTGAAGAGAAGTTCAGGGTGAAACTAAGCGCATGGTACTTCCCTGTGCCTTCGCTACTGTTTGGTCAGCTCCAGTGGATTATGCGTGGTGCTGGCTTTGACTTGAGGGTGGTTGACGGGGGTTCACCGAATAGTTGTTTGTAATACGAGGAGAACATGCCCATATGCCAGAATCCCCACCTGGCGGCAATCTCACTGATCGTTAGGTGGTCAGATGAGGAAAGAATATCTTTTCTGGCGCCATTTAGCCGGAGGTAACGCAGAAAAGTAACAGGATTAATGCCTAGGACTTTTATGAATCCATAGTGTAGCGTTCTTCGACTGATTTTGAGCTCTTGGCAAATTTCAAGAATTGTGGGCGGTTGATCTTTTCGGGATAGGATAAATTCACGGGCTCTTTCAACAATGTAGCGATGCACGGATTGTTTTTGGTTGTGAGCCTCTATCCGGTTAAGGACGACCAGCGCGCTGAATATGTTATGCATCAGGTCGTTCAGCAATGTGCGCTGTGAGAGACCTGAGTTGAGAACGGAGGGGTTGGACTCAATGGCATGCAGTACACTATGGAAGCTAGACCTGAAGGTGTCACTCAACTGCTCTGGAACCTTCTCCACACCATCAAGCGTCAGAATCCTGTGAGGGCTTGTTTCCTCAACCAGATCGGAGTAGTGCTGCAGGTATTCAAGGTCCAGAACTGCCACGAAAATATCTGAGTAGTCGGGCGTTCTGAATTTTAGCTCGGAGTTTGGTTTCAGGGAGAAAACGGAGTTCTTGGTGAGTAAATCGCCACACCAGTAACCCTCGCCAGTGAGCTCAACCGGGACACCAATTGCGAGACTGTTTTCCCACGGCCGTCCCTGTTCGTCGACCGCCTTATTCATCGACTCCCTAAAGAGCTGAATCTCGCCAAGAGATAGCTCTTTCAGCCTTCCTGAGAATGCCCCCTTACCAATTTGAATATATTTTTGCTGCCACTTCTGTAGGCATTCCGCTTGTTGGAATACGTCGCTAGTTTCAGTTGTTGAGTACGACGCGTCACTCAATTTGGTAAGCGCTGAATAGTCGCGCTTTCGTGGTAGAAACTCGTTTGTTGTACCAGTCGAATGTGACATGTCAGGTACCTCATAGCCCCCTGTCATCAGAGAGCTTTATTCTTGTTATTGAAGGTCTGAAGGACTCGCAATGAAATAGGCTATATGCAAAGGTTCTGTAAGGCTGTTTATAATTCAAGGCGAGCTCAATGGTGCTTGCTTATTCATTTTTGTTATTTGTGATTTATTAGTGAGATTCTTGGTGCTGTCTTTCCATTATTTTGAAACAGATCATTTCAAGCAAGCTGGCTGATCTGACAGCTTGCATGTCTTGCCGATTCTTGATACTGCCTTGCCCATCTTCTGCCGTTAATGGATAACCACCCTCTGGTTGCCCTTCCTAGAATCGACCCCAAAGCGCGGTAGCGGAGACCTGAGCAAGCCTTTTGGGCTGATCCGTCGCCGCTTCGCTGCTCCATTCCATTCGCTGCTGCGGGTGAGTTGTTTCATCGATTCCAATGACAATAAGAGGCAATCAACAATGATC
>NZ_JBHZGM010000031.1:0-60390 GCF_043392685.1 Metapseudomonas phytobenefica
CAGCCAGACCGTGATCGGGTACCACCAGCCGGACCGGCGCTTCCGCCGGGATGGACTGGATGGCCTTGTAGACCAGGGTCGGCTGGCTGAGTCGCAGGGTGTCGCGGAAGGTCGCGCCCTGAATCAGACGCAGGGGTACACAGGCCGGCTGCATGGCTGGCTTCTCCAGTGGCAATTGGTCAGGGGGTGATCAGGGGTAGTAGTACTGGCCGATATCGACGATTTCGATGGTCGCCGCCCACGGGGAGCCGCGCAGGCGCAGCCGGTAGGTCGTTTCACCGGGCAGGGTCACAATGTAGGGCGACTGCTCAGGACGCTCCGCAGTGGCGCCATCCGGGAGCAGGAAGGCCCATGCGCCCGCCACGTCGATGTTCAGCACCTGAGGCGCCCAGCTGCAGTCCAGCTCGATGTCGGTGTCGTAGGCGCGCTGCGGGCGATCCAGGAACGAGAAGGCCTGCATCTGTAGCGTGCAGGTATCCGAATCCGGCTCCCAGCGCCAGGTGATGCCCTGCTCATCCACCACCAGCAGGTTCTCCTCAACGCGCACAACCCCGCGCGGGGAGGTGGCAGCAGCCGTGGCAGCGGCGGCCGTGAAACGGGCCGCGATGCGCGTACCCGCCGGCCAGTCGAGCGGCTGGCTATTCACGCCGCGCTGCACGGTGCCGTCGCCGAACACACGCACGATCTCCCAGGCCGTTTCCACGCCACCCCCCACGGCGGCCAGCGTCAGCTCCATGTAGAGCTCGTCCCGGCTGAGCAGGTCCGTGATCTCGGCCAGGCGCTCCGGCGAGGCCAGGTCCTCGATCACGCCGCCCCCCGAGGCCGACAGCGGCGCTACCGTGGCGGCGTTCCAGTTATCGATGAATCGCTGGGTCATGGGGTCTCCTCAAATCCAGCAGGGGCCATCGAACGCCCCGGAGGCGTCGGTGACGATGATTTTCTTCTTCGGTTCGTAGGTCGAGACACGGGTGTAGATCTCGTTCTGCCCCTCTCCATCCCAGGAAGCACCGGTCGCCAGAACACGTGTCGTGTAGGCCTCGAATACCTGGGTCGACTCATTCCTGAGGCTGACACCAACGGCCACCACCTGATTGCAGTGACGCTGGACCGAGAACACTGCGTCCTCCCAGCCAGTCAGGCTGTCCAGCCTCCAGATCCATCGACCGTTGTAGAGGTGCGAGTTAGGCCGCGACGCGCTCGTTAACAGAGGCCCCGAGAACGCCCGCGGACCGAACTGGCTCCCGCCCGGATAGTCCACCGTGTGCTCCAGTGTTTGAGCACCACGGATCTCCAGCCTCGCCGTCGTGGTCAGTGTCCAGTGATCCTCGGCGGCAACGTCGCTGCCACGCCGCTCAGTGCCGGACTGGGCCGCGCTCCATGTCACGCGCTCCACCTCTACGCCATCCAGGCGAATCACCCAGTCCACCGTCGTGTAGGAGTTGGTCGGCCTGCTCATCTCCCAGACCAGCGTGCTCGGCGTGCTGTCGCTGTAGAGGTACCCACTGGACGTGAAGGTGAATTCGGGGAAGCTCCCGGTGCAGGAGCTCTCGGCCGACAGCGTGAAGGTGCGAATCTCGTCGAGCTCATCGAACACCACCGTGATGATCCGCCCCGCCCAACGCTCAACCACGTCAGGGCTGCCGATCGACACATCCTCGCGGCCTTCGCCGGCGCCGACGTAGTTCAGGCCGGTGTACCAGGTTCGGGTGACCATGTTCCCGCTTCCCGGGGGCAGCTCGATGACGTCGGATTCCGCCTCAAACACCCATCCCTTCAGCTCGCTGCGCGGCCCCTCCTCCTCCCATTTCGGGAAACAGTCCGCACGGGTGTAGAGAACCTCCAGCACCGGCGTGAACGTCGGCCCATTGCCCTCCAGGGTCAGGAGCAGGTAGCCAATGGGAAACGCCGATCGGGTACCCGTGAAGTTCCAACGGTTGCGGATGTAGACGATGACCCGCCGACCGTCGCTGGAAATGGAATTGATCCCCAACTGAAACAGCGAATTGACGGGCGGCTCATATGTCGGTATCGCAGCCTGGCCGATATCCTCCAGAGTGCCGGAGAACTCCACCGGCGCCGATGGCGCCTCATCAAGGTAGCCGAACGGAAGCACTCGAAAGTTGAAGGTGGCGGCCTCGCCGGGGGTCACCTCGCCACCGGTAAAGCTGGTAGCGCCATACGTCCGCACCAGCCAGCGCTTGCCGGCCGGGTCGATACAAACCCACCCACCCAAGGCCTGACCGAACAGATGCAAGCTACCGCCAGAGATCAGCGCATAGTTCTGCCAGGCCCGACCCTCGGCCAGCTCCGCCGCCAGCTGCTCCTCAGTCAGTGGTACCGCACCGATGCCGGGGGCCTGCAGCAGGTGGGTATCGCCCAGCGAGTCGATATCCCCGCCGAGGGGTGTCGACGGTGCACTGAAAGGCAATGTGCGCTTCACACCATTGATGGTGATCTTCGGATTGTACGATCCGCCCTCTGCCAGGCCGTGCCAGGTGAAACCGAACGTCTCGATCTCATCCAGGGGGTGAAAGTGGCTTTCGATCATGGCGTCACCGACGGGTCTGCAAACACCTGTTTCACCTCAGCGTCGTTCGCATCACGCTGGGTGATTTCCTTGATCGGCTGCACCCGGAAGGACAGCAGTCCGTCGGAGCTGAGCAGCGTCCGCTCCGCCCAGTGCGTCCGGTCGTAGTAGGAGGTTTCCGTCAGCGGGCTGGCGATGCCGCCGCCTCCACTGGAAACCGGTACCAGGCTCACGGTGCCCCGGCCCAGCGTTGCCGGGCGGGCGCCGCGCTGCTCGACCCGGGCCAGGGCCTGGCGCTTGCGCTGGGTGGTCTCCAGCGAATTCAGGTCTCGCTGCAGGGTTTCGCCGCGCCGGGCGGCCTCCATGGCCGTGCCGATGGCGCGCCGGGCGGCCTCGTTGTTCTTGCCGATCGCGCGGCGCGACTCTTCCATGGCCCGGCCGCTCGCGCGCCGGGCGTCTCCGAGTGCCATAGGGTCAGCTCCTGGTCAGGTTGGATCAGAACTCCACCAGGTCCTCAGGGATGGCTACCCGGTAGGCGGCCGCCTGGGTCACCGCGTACTCGTCGCGGTGCTCCGCCGGAATCTCCGGGGACATCAGGTTGAACCGAACCTCGAAGGGATCCTGGCTGGAGTTGTAGTTCGCATAGTTGCCGCTGAAGCCCAGCAGCTCCTCGTCGTAAGGTGGGCTGTCGAGGTGCCCACTGAACTGGCTGGGCAAGATAATCAGCGACGGCGGAGAGCCCGGTGGCGTGCTGGGCGGAATAGCGGGCGGCAACAGTGGATCTACCTCGGTACCTCCGCCCTGGCTGACCGCCAGCACAACGGTGGTAATGGCCGCGCCACTGTCGAGGTCCCACTCGTCGGTGATGCTGAACACCTTCGCCCGGCACTGCACCGGATAGCCGAGGACCACGTCCTGTACGTGCAATGTCTGGTCAAGCTGGAACCCCAGCGCATCCGAGGTAGGCAACTGGAACGGCACCCTGTCACCGCGGTGAGCAGCGAGAATCGCCGTCGCCGCCATATTCAGTCTGCAGGTGATGGCAGCAGCGCGCCGGCCCTCTTCGCGGAGATCCACCACCCAATCCTCCAGGGCATCCTGAGTGGCATCCGGCTCCGGGGTAGTGAAGTCCGCATCCAGGAACTCAGCCTCCCGATCGCTCTCAGTCTCGATCGCCAACCGATCCCGCTCCGTCACCTCGCCGGCCTGGGCCACGCTGGACGGAGCTTCCACGCGCAGCTTGTATTGCTCCGTCACTCGCTGAGCCCAGCGCGTCGCGCCAGTCCAGTCAGCGCCCAGCAGCAGGTCTTCATACTCGTTCTGCCAACTCACGGGCGGCGTGCAATAAATGCCATTCGGCGGCAGGGTGAGCCAGAAGGCGCCGTCGAGGATGGATTCGAATCCTCCGTTCTGGGTGGCTTCGCGAATGGTCTCCTTGTTCGGCAGGTCGCCGGTATCGGTGTGCCAAATGCAGAAGCTGTTGTCGATCGACTCCCCGGCGATGTCCGGATGCCGCCAGGAGAAAGCCTGGTGCCGTTCGCGCAGCCGAATGAAGCGGTAGTCCGCCTCAATCTCGACCACGTTGGTGCGGTCGCTGAGTTCCACCGGCAGGTACTCCAGGCTTCCATCCAGCACCGCCCCCGGCGGGATGATGAAAGCAGCCGACCCGGACGCCCAAAGCGTCTTCTGCAGTTCGCCCTCGACACTGAGTTGCAGACTGGCCGGCTGGGTGCTCATGCGCTCGGCGGCATAATCCCAGCGGGAGCGGCCGTCGATGGGTTCGAACACATCCTCGGACCACATACCGCCCGTCAGGGCGTTGATCGCCGCGACCTCCATCGCCTCTACCTTCTCCTGCAGCTGGTCGCTGCACTCGCAGGAGAGCAGACGCGACTGCAGGCTGAAGCCCGGCTTGACGATCTTGCCTTTGAATTTAAGGGTCTCGCGCCAGCTACCCAGGAAACGGTCGCGGTAGTAGATCTCCACGTCCTGGCCGGTGTAGCTGGACGGGTTCACCGCGCCGGCATCGAGCAGCAGCGTAAAGTCCGCCAGCCGGCGCACACCTTCCTGGGCAACGATGCGCACACCGCCCGTCAGCAGATGGCTCATGTTGACGCCATTGAGCATCAGGCGCGGCGCCCAGATCACCGAGACCACCGGCACGATGGTGACGGACTCGTCCCCACCAGCCGCCGCACCGTTCAACTCGACGGCGTTCAGCTCGGAACCATTGAGCTCCATCAGACTTCCTCGGCGGTAAACGACCAGGTGTGAGTGTTGTTGGACGGATCCATGGCCCGGCGCGGCGGCCTGCAGAACACCGTGAATACCGGCATCCAACAGACCTGGTACTGCAGCGCCCCAGGCACTGCGGTGATGGTGAAGTCGAGGCCGTCCATGGCTACAGGGGTCGCCACCCAATCACCGTCGACGTAGGCCAGGGCCCAAGGTGCCTTGTCCGGTCGCGGGGTGCCCGGGAGGGTTCCCGTCAGCGACGAGGTCGTGAGGGCGTCCTGCTGGGTGCAACGCAGCTCAAGGGGCTCGCTGAAATCCAGCCCCTCGAACCCCGCCCCCATCCAGCCGGTGCCGCTGATGGCGATCACCGCCTTCGTGTAGTGCGTCATCTTCACGGCTGCGCCGCCGGAACGACGCAAGACCGTGGAGCCCGACTCCAGCACGTCGTACTCCTGCTGGGGCGGGCCGCTGTGCAAACGTATGGGAATCCCGCCGAGCATTACGTCCATCAGGGTTTTCTCCTACTGTTTCGGCCTGCCTGGCGAGCGCGCAGATGCGTCAGATCCTCGAAGGTGGAGCGCTGCATCAGTGCGGGGAACTCACTACCGCCATCGCTGATGGTCACCATGCCCAGGTCGTCCCAGCCGGCGAACGGCTCAGCAGCCGCTACCACCGCTGGCGACGGCGTGGGGATCGAAGGAAGCGAGCCCCCTCGAACCAGCCCACCATTGGCATAGCCCGGGGCTTTGTTCCTGATCATGGAGGACAGTTCAAGCATCGTGTTGCGAAAGCCGAAGTGGCGGATCCGCTCCAGGAACTGCAGGGCCCCCGGCTCGTTCACCACTTCCTTTGGCTGGACGTGCTCGTCGGCATGTACCACCCCGGCTGGCATGTACTTGCTGCCAGGCCCTGTCCAGCCGCCGCCGGAGAAGCCAGGGGCAGCTGCATCCGAGGCGGCAACGCCAACAGGGACCACCGGGACCGGAATGGTCATCTGCTGACGGAACTGGGCAGACATCGCCTTGATCGTCTCGGCAGCAATCGCCGCGGCCTTCTCGTCGACCTTCATCGTCACATCGACGGGCGGCAGACTGGTGGAGGTATCGCTGTCCTGCTGGATGGCCTTCGGCCGGATGGTCACGTCCACCGGCGGGAGATTGGTCCAGCTGTTCTCCCCCTCCTGACGAATACCCTTCGGAGCAATGTCAGCCTCCACGGGCGGCAGGTTGGTAAAGCTGTTCTTCCCATCCTGGCGAATGCCCTTCGGCTTGATGTCGGCGTCCACAGCCGGCAGGTTCGTGAAGCTGGCTGGGCCTTCCTTCAGGATCTCGTTGGGCTTGATATTCGCCTCAACCGTTGGCAGTGCGCTGGGATCCTGGGCGACCTTAGCCGGTTTCAGCGCCATCGGTACCTGGACCTGGGTCTGCGGACGAACCTTGGCGCCAGTGGTGCTCTCGGGCGCCAGCAGCGGCGCGTGCCAGGCCGCAGGCGTGAGGGTGCGAGGATCGATCTTGATGTCCTTGCCGATCATCTTCGCCCACTTCTGCATCTTCGCCGTGGCATCTGCCAGGGCCTTGTCGTCGATGGTGGGCGTGATCTTGAAGTCCTTGAGCTCCTCGAACTCCTCCTTCCACTCACGGGTCTTGGCGCGCGCCTCGTCCCGGGCTTTCTGCTTCTGGTCGACGACCTTCTGGTCGGCCTCCTGCTCGATCGCCTGCAGGCCCTTGATGATGCCGGCGAAGCCGTAGGTGTTCCCGCCCTCCTCGCCGATCTTGATCAGCATGTCCAGGGCGGCCTGGGCGTTCTTCTTCGCGCGCTCGAAGTCGCCCTGCTTCAATGCCGACCGGGCGGCGGTCTGCAGCGCCTGGGCATTGCCGAAGCTGGCCGGCCCGAGCGCGCCGATACGCAGTTTCTCCAGCGCATCCTTGTAGCGTTTCGCGGTCTTGAGCTGCTCGTCGCGAGCCTTCGACAGTTCACTGTTGGCCTTGGTCTGAGCGGCGACCTGGTCCGCCAGGGCCTGCTTGAAGTCCTTGGCCAGGCTCTTCTGGATGTCGTTGAAGTTGGTGGCATAGGCGCGCATCTCCGACAGGCGCTTCTCGCCAATGGAATGAGCATCATTCGTTGCCTTGTCCTGGGCTTGCGTCTGCTCATCCAGGGACTTCTCGGTTTCGTCGCTCAGCCACCGCCAAAGGTCGACTGCCTTGCCCCAAGTCACCATCCACCCAGTGACTGGATTGAACAGCTGCCAATCCTCGCCGACCTTCGATAGAGCGTCTGCCGCCCTCCCCTCCGCAAGGTGATCCAGGGCAACGGAGAGGCGGTCGATATGCTCGACCGCATAAGCCGATGCACCAGTTAGCGAGTCGATCGCGCCGACCAGCTTGCCCATCTTGTCGTAGAAGGTGTTCTGCGCATCACCGACAGTGACTCGCATGTTATCGGCCAGCCTCAGCAACTCGTCTGACTGGCTGGACAGGGCCGTTACGAACTTCTCAGTGGTGATTTCGCCGGCTTCAGCCATGCTGATCAGTTCCGCCCTGGAGACCCCCAGTCCCCGTGTTAACGCATTGATCAGAGACTGAGAGTTCTCCAACACCGCCCCGAAGGCGTTACCTCGGATGACTCCAGTCTGCAAACCCTTGTTGAGCTGATCCAGAACAGCGACTGCCCGCTCTCCGGTAACCCGATCCGCCACCAGACCAGCCGCCAGGGCGGCCGTCATATCCGCCGCAGACTTGGCGGAGAAACCCATCTCGCGCAACGGGCTGACAGATCCGAGAAACGACTCGGTGACAGCCGCAATGGGGACGCGAACCCGCTCCGAGATCTCTTCCAGGCGAGCCTGGGCGCGCTCGTAATCCTCTTGGACTGGCAGCGCATTGCGCATCCGGTCCTCGATCTCACCAACAGCATCCGCGGTACTGAAGAAGCGCGTGGCCAATTCCTTCGCTGTATAGGATGCAGCCAGCAGTCCGGCCATGCGGCTCTGAAGTCCGCCCCAGCCGGCCGCGCCACCCTCAAGCTCTCCGTCTTCCAGGTTGGCAATTGCCTTCCTGGTCCTGGCCAACTGGGCTTGGTAGTGAACCTCGGCCGAAGCTCGCTCAGTGGCAGACAGAACGCCCGCCTGCTGCACGCGCTTGTAGTCCGACTGCAGTGCCACCAGTTGGGCACGCAGCTCGCGCAGCCGGGTGATCCCGAAGCGATCGACCAACTGGCTGATACCGGCGTCCGCCTGGCCGCGACTCACCGCCGAAGAGAGGGACTTCTGCAGGCGCTCCTGCTCGGTGGCGAGATTGCGAGTGTCGACGCCGGCTGCCTTCAGTTCGGCGCGCTGATCGCGGACCTGGGCTTTCTGGCGCTCGAACTGCCGAGTGGCTGCCGCCAGCGCCTGCTGGGCCTTGGCATACTCCCGACTCAACCCCTTGACCGGCTGACCAGCTTGCTCAATGGCGCGCTTGAGATCATCAACCCGCTTCTTCGCTTCGAAGTAGGTGGTGCTTGCAGCCTTGGCGGATTCCTGGGTTTTCCGGAAGGCGTCGATCTGGCGGAGCGGGCGCTCAATGGCCTTGACCAGTTCGACGTACTCCTTGCGGAATTCCTTGGTGGCGCTGGTTGCCCCGGAAGTGTCGGCAGTCAGTTTGATTTCGTACTCGGCCACGGTCACTCCTTAAGGCATCTCAGAAAGAGCCGCCACGGATAGTTGATTGCATTGGGGTGTCCTATTCGGCCAAGCAGGGCCAGACACTTTTCAAGTTCTCTCAGGACTTCGGACGCGCTTCGGCCATCCTGGCCATCGCGCCGAAAAAATCCGGATTAAGCTCCTTCGCCTTGGCGAGAATCTTGCGAAGTTGGCTGGGTGGAATCTCATCGAAGTCCGAGACTTTCAAGCCAGTAAAAATCGCCAGATCCGTCAGGCGGCAATCGGGGAAAAGATGGCTGTCGATCTGGTAGCCGGCGAAGGCCTCAGGGTCGCCGTCCTCACCGGGCCAGGGGTTCGCGAGGATCACTTGCCGCATCTGCGCGGGCGTCAGCTCGGACACAACGATGTCGCGCTTGGAGTCACCCTCCCCAATGGTGACAACACCCTTTGCCGCCATATCGCTCATACTTTTCTCCAGAAAATAAAAAACCCGCCGAAGCGGGTCTATTGAAAAATAAAAAACTAGAAGAGGCTCATATCTGACCCAACCCAGTCATTACCATTTCCATCACGCCGAACTGTTATATAGAAATTCGTTCGCAACATAGCACCGAAAGAATTCTGCGAGTCGACATGACTCGCCACCCTAAACCTACAACCACCCAAGGGCTGAATGCTTACTTGGTCAACCCCATCGACTGCAAACTTTGCAGAAGAAGGTGATTTCAGGTGCTTCTTAATTATTAACTTTGCAGCCTCATACGCCTGATAATCGCGACATTCGTTATCTGGCTTATCAAAATAAATGACGGCAGCAATGAAAAACAGAACAGGTGTCACGGTCATCCAGATTTTTCTGTTGACTCTCCGTTCCTTCTCTTCTGGCGTTTCCTTCCTTTCTGACATGGCATTCCCTCCCAACTGAATGGGAGGGAATGTAGCCCACGCGGGCCCAGGCGGTCACGCGGCCGGCAGTTCCTTCTTGATGCGGAAGTACTTCGAGGTACCGGCGCCAACCTTGGTGTTGTCGCGCAGCACCTTGGCCGTGGCCTCGAAGCCGCCGAAGTCCTCGGTGTTGAGCCAGTCCATCTGAGTGGCCGGGTTCAGGCGGCACTGCCAGAAACGAGCCTCGACGCGTTTCTGGGTACCGGCCGCGTTCTCGCCCTCGAAGAGGAACTCGAACACCTTGCCGCTGTTGGTCAGGGCCTCGATCACGTCCACTGCGGCGGAGCTGTAGTCGACACTGACCTTGTACGGCGTACCCGGGGCGGCCGCGAGGATCGCAGCCTCCAGGGCACCGCCGGACACCACCTCGATGCCGGAGCCGGTCATCACCCAGTCGTCGAACTCGTCGAAGTCAACATCGCCGGCCTCGTTGGAGACACCGGAGATGGACAGCGGCATCTTGTCCAGGGCGATGGTCCCATCCACCGCGGCAACCTGCAGCTCGCCCGTTACAGTGGTGGCAGCCACGCTGGTGGCGTCACCCCATACCAGGGCAGCCAGAACCCAGGTGAAGATCTCGCGGAAGTTGATGCTCAGGGTCACGCCAGTCACCCGATCCAGCGAGTCGTACTCACCACCCTGCGGCGTCGTGGTATCGGCCAGGGTCAGGGTGTTGGTTTCAGTGGCGTGCTGAATGGTGGAGACCAGGCCGACCTTCTGGAACGGCACATTGGTACCGGCGAGGCGTGCCTTCAGGTGGCCGCCGATGACGACCGTTTCTTTCTTGATGCCCATGGCTTATTTCTCCTCGGCGGGCTGATCGACACGAACAGCAGGCTTGCGCAGCGCGCCGGCCTCCTCGAGGAAGGCCCTCTGCTTCGCAGTCACTTCGATGGTGTCGCCGGCCTGGTAGTCCTTGCCGGCATGGGTATGGGGCTTCGCCAGAACGACGGCGACCCGCTCGACGGCTTTCGCGGTCGAGTTCTCGTTGGGCTTGGTCATGATTTGTCCTGGATGATGGTGTGGACGTGAACGGGGATCAGGACGCCGGCGTACTTCTGGCCGCTGCCTGGGGGAAAGTGCTCCGGGGCGCCAATGGTGATGCCGCTGAAACCACTGGAGCGCGGCAACCATTTGCAGGGCTGACTATCGGGAGGTACCAGCGACTCCAGAAGGTCGAGTTCCATGTCATCGAGCATGTCCTGGTAGTTGTCGAGACCGACACTGGCCAGGCCGATGACATAGAACCCCTTGAACACCTTCAGGGCATGCGGCCCTTTCTGCGGCGGCAAACCAGAAGCCATCTGGATAACGCTCAGGGCGGAAGGTAGCCCCTTGGTACCGAGGATCTCGCTCAGCCAGCCGATGCAGAGGTTGGTGCCGATATCCGTGCGGCTCCCGTTGGCCAGGGTGACTGTCTGGATCCGCGCCTCAATGGCCTTCCGAGCCCGGGTGAGAGGGTTGGTGGATAGACTCATTCGTCCTCCATGCAGGCAGCAGTTACCAGCGATCCGTCGTCAGACACGATTTCTTCTACCGTGTAGCGCTTCGCGCCGATGAAGAAAATTCCGCCTCGCACATCTGCACAGGGCACCGCGGTCTTACTCCACGTAATGCCCACGGCATCCGTGATCAGCATTCCTTCCGGCCCTGCCCTCACTACGCTGTGATCGATGATCAGCGGAATATTTGACGCCACATGGAGACCGGTGGCGTCGTGGTAATCGCCGCAACCATCGCTGAAGGTGTCGAGGAGGATGGAATCCACCTCCTCGGCCTGGTCGGCGAAGGAGACCATGGTCAGTCTCCGGTCGCGCCGGCGTCACCGCCGACCTCGTCGCCACCATCACCACCCTCGTCGCCGGCGCCGCCTGCGCCATCATCACCACCAGCGGGCGGGGTGAGCAGGTCCGTGGCCGCAGGAGCCTGGGGCTTGCGGCCCTCCGCAGCGCGAATGGCCGCCTGCGCCGCAGGGTCCTTCACCGGGGCGATCACGCCGGCTTTCAGCAGTTCGTCGAGCAGCTTGGTGGTGGGCGGGGCGTAGACCGAGCCAGGCAGGAAGGTCTCGCGACCCTCCTGAATGCAGCCGTCGATGACGATGAACTCGCCTTTCTTGGCCATGTCACACCACCTTCGCATAGACGAATGCGTCGGGTTCCAGGAAGCCAGCCAATGCGGCAGCCTGCAGTTTCAGCCAGCGAGCACTCGGCTCCGGAGTCACCCAGGATTTCGGGAAGCGGCGCGCCTCCACCAGGCCGCTCTCGATGGCGTCCAGGTCTTGGATCGCACCGTAGAGCATGGCGTTCTGGGTATTGGTGGAACCGAGGATCAGCCCGCCGTCCGGGATCATGGGCTGCTCGACACCGCTATCGTCCAGGTACCACTCGTCGTAGCTGTACAGGTCGATGCCCGGGTCGTTGAGGTAGCCGAGGTAGGTGACACCATCCGGCAGCTCTTCCGGCTTGATGATGCCCAGGTCGACGCGGCGGGTGTTGAGCTGCTTCATCACCAGCTCGTTGGCCTGGAAGGCATCCACCGCAGCGCCACTCAGCACGCCAACGTTGGCAGTGCGACCGGAGTCCTTGGCGATCAGGCCGCGCTTCCACTGACGCAGGTTACCGATGGGGTCGGAACCCGAGGCATCCCACTTACCGGTGCTCAGGGTGATCTTGTGGCTGGCTTCCATCAGGAAGTTGATGGTGTCGTCGACGCCCTCGCCCAGCACACGCACGCTGCCGGTGGTCAGCGCCTGGGCGCACATCCACTCCTCGCGGCGGGTGATCTCGTCATCGAGATCCGCCAGGTCACGTCCCAGGCGCTCGCCGGCACGCTGGGCCGGCGTCTTGGCGGCATACGGGTTTTCGCCAGCACTGCGCTTCAGGATCAGCTCAGCGGTGGTCTCGCGCTTGGGCTGAATGTACGGCGGCTTGTAGGTGTCGGCGCGGAATCCCTCGCGCAGCGACACGCTGCCCGGCAGGGTCGGATGGACAAAGGGGGCCATCTTGCGCTTGCCCTTCACGATGTCGATGTCGACGCTGGTGGTGGCGAAGGTGCGCGGGTTGGCGCCATTGAAGAAGGTATTGAGCAGGAAGCGGCGCGCCGGCTTCATCTGCTCAACGGCGTCGAGCATGGTGCGGGTATCGAACAGATCCATGGAGAGTCGCTCCTATCAGCGCACGAAGATGGACAGGGGGCGCAGCGCCTTACGAACCGCTGCCAGGGTGTGACCAGTGCCGAGGGTCAGGGCCGAACCCAGCACCTCGCCGGTCAGGAGCAGCGGAGCCGGAGCCGCGCCAGCGGTGGTGTCGATGTCCTCGTCGAGGATCACGGACGGAGTCTCGGAGCCGTCGCTCGCGGCGCTGGCCGACAGCTTGTACTCGCCGGAGGCGGTGACCTCGCCCATCACGGAGCCACGGACAAGCTGCTGGCCCGCAGCGATCACGCCGGAGCGTTTTACGACCGGGAAGTGGCCGGCCATCAACTGATCCGGCACGTAAGTGTTGCGTTCGGGGTTCGGCATCTCGGCTCTCCTCAGCGGGCGTTAGCGCCGGCCACGATGTAGCTGGTGGCGGCTTGGCGGTCTTGTTCGGCCTTGTCACCGGCCGGCGGGGTGGTAGTGGTGGCACCGGTGCTGTCCAGCTTGATGCCGGCCAGGGTGATGCCGCGCTCGCCGGCCGCCTTGATCAGTTGCAGGGCGGTGGCTTCGACGGAGGCGCCACTGTCGATGGCTGCTTCGATTTCCTTCTCGAAGCCCTTGGACGCCAGGGCGTTGATGCCCTTCAGGCGCTCGCGCTCGGTCTTCGCACCTTCGGCGCGAGCCTCGCTGCGGATTTCGTCCAGGTTGGGCTGAGCCGCGATCTCGATGGTGTTGGGATCGGTGCCGGCAGCAATGGCGGCACGCAACTCCGCCGTGGTAGTGACGGTGGTCATGCTGGGTTTCCTCAGGGTGGTTGCGGCCGGTTTGGCCAGTTCAGTGATCAGGGATTCGAGCGAGCCGAGGCGGTGGGCCAGGCCGTGTTCGATGGCGGCGACGCCGACGCGCAGGCCGCCCATGTCGCCCATCTCGGGGAGCTTGGCGACTTCCACGCCGAGGTTTCGGGCCACCTTGGCCTCGAACACATCGGACAGGGCATCCACTGTTTCGGCGACCTTGGCGCGGCCTTCCTCGGTGCGGAGGTCGGGACGCTTGTTCGGGGCATTGCGGCTGACGATCTGGTAGCGCTTGCGTCCACCGGCATCCTCGCCCTCCACGACGGCCTCGATGACCGTGCCAATGCTGCCGGCGACCGCCGTGGCATCAATCACGATCTCGTTGGCGGCCGAGGCGATCCAGTAGGCCGCACTGGCCACCGTGCCGCCGCCGTAGGCCACGATGCGCTTGCGCGCCCGGCCCTCGTAGATCATCTCGGCCAACTCGTTGATGCCGGAGGCAATGCCGCCAGGGCTGTCGATGTTGAGGATGATGGCCTTGATGTTCGGGTCATCGAGGGCGGCGCGAATGTCGGTGGCCAGCACCTGGGTGCTGGTGGCGCCGCTGATCTCGGTGAAGAGGTTGGCGTAACGGAAGATCGGCCCGACCACCGGCACGATGGCCACGCCATCGCGAACGGACACGGTACGGGCCGACTCCAAGCGCTGCCCTTGCTTGGTCACCAGCGCCGCCGGATCGCCCATGCGATCAGCAATGGCCAGCAGGTTATCCAGGGCGTGGGGCAGCATCAGCCAGGGCTGCGACGCAGCCAGCTCGAATGCGCGGGGCATGGTTATTCCTCGTCGGGTTGTTTCGGCTCAGGGGGCGCCGACTCGGCACCCTTGGGCGGGGTATACAGACCGGCCTGGCGCCGTTGCTCGACCTCACGGGCGCGCTGGCGGAACACGACCTGCCAGGGCTCGCCCGTCATCGCCGCCGTCTCCAGGTGCTCGTTGCTGACGCCAATCTCGATGCGTTTGCCGGCGGCATTGGCCTCCTTCAGCTCGTCGATGGCGCCGCGAGCCGGGCCGATCCAGAGCGCCTGCAGGTAGGCCCTGCGCTTGGCTGGGTCACCATAGCCCGGCAGGTCGATCAGCCCCCGGGCCACCGCCTCGTCGATCACCAGTTCGCGACCGGGCTGGCAGAAGTCGCAGGTCAGCCACCAGCGACGCAGGCTGTAGAAGCGCCAGGCCTGCAACATCGCCGCGCGGGCAGCGCTGTAGCTGGTGTTGTAGAGCAGCAACAGCTCGTCGCGCGGCAACTCCAGCGCCGCACCAATCTGGGTGACGACAGAGAGGAAGAACGGGTCGAACTGCGCATTCGGCCGCGCCGGGTTGGCGATGACCGGTTCCTCGCCCTGCCCCAGGTCGACGATGGCGCCCTCGCCCAGCTCGATGTCGCCGGAGCCGACGTCGTCGGTACTGGCACCTGCGCCCTCATTCACCAGAGCGGACAGCGGCAGGTTGCCGGTCTGGAAGTCCCCGGTCTTCTTGATGAACACCGTGAACATCGCCGAGACCACCGCCGCCATCAGCTCGGCGCTGCTGTAGCGCTCCAGCTTTTGCAGCGGCTCAAGGATCGGCGCCAGGTAGGGCGCGCCACGCTTCTGCCCTGGCCGCGTCTTGTCGGCCATCACATGCAGAACCCGGCGCCGCCCCGTGACCGCGCCGAATACCGGCAACCGATCCCAGATCATTTCGTTGCCGGCAGTCAGGTCTCCGGGGTAACCGCGGCAGACATGGAAGGCCACCGGAGCGCCGAGCCGGTCGAACTCCACCCCATCCACCAGCCCCTCGCGGTCTGGGGCGAAGTTGGGGTTGCTTACCCGGTCGCCCTCGATCAGCTGCAACCTGGTGCTGAACAGGCAGCCGGGACGTTCCACATCCGGGGTGGCCACCAGCAGGTCACCGCTGACCATGGACGAGACCAGCGCCAGAGCCTGGAGCTGGTAGTGGTTGAGCTGCCCCTCGGCATCACACTCCAGCGGGTTGTCGGCGTAGATATTCCACACCCAATCCAGCTGGGCATTGAGCCGTTCGGCTTCGGCCTCGCTGATGCCAAGCGCCATCTGATCGACCTGCGCCCGGCAGACCAGGCCGGTGCCCACCACGTTGGTACGCAGCCGGGACATCACGCCCTTGGCCAGCAGGTGGTTACGCATGGCGTCGTGCGAGCGGGCGATCAACATCCGGCGCTCGTTGCTCGGCAGATCACGGCGCGGGCTGCCCAGGCCGGGAATCCAGCTGGCCATGCTGCGCAGCACCCGGGAGGCACCCCGCCAGCGGGTCTCGACACCGCCACCGCCGCCCTGGGCGACGACCTGGCCCGGCGATGCGGTGGCCTTCGCCAAGCGCAGTGCCTCCCGCATGAGCAGCTCAGCGGGGTCCTTCTTGAACAGGCCCATGGTCAGATCCTGGCGTAGTTGATGCGATTGCGGCCCTTGCCGGCCAATGCTGCCCTCTCGCGGGCGACTTCTTCCTGAGCCTGGGCCAGCAGCATGCGCAGGCTGGCCAGTTCGGCGCGGTCGAGCTGGCGGTCACCCTTGCGGAACCGCTGGCCCTTGCTCAGCACCTCGTCGATGGAGGCCTGGATGCGCGCCACGCGTTGTTCTGCTTCTGTCGTCATGGTGTACCTCTATCGGCCTGCGCGGCTGCGGGTGCCACGGCGACCGACCGCGCGGGCCGGCACCGGGGCAGTGGGTTGATCGCCAGCGAACAGCGTGGGCTGAAGCAGTTGCCGCTCCAGTTGGTCCCATTCGTTGTCGCGCAGCAGGTGGGTTTTCAGGCTTCTCGCGGCGTGCAGGGCATACACCTCACAGTCGAGCGCCTCGTTGCGCCGGCCGGCCTTCTTCTGCCAGACCATCTTGCTGGGGGTACGCGGGTGCGGCGCCAGCACCTCGTTGGTGAGCTGCTCGTAGTAGTCCGCGCGGATCTCGCTGTACCAGTGCATCCGCCCAGGCCCCGAGCCCTTCAGGCGCAGGCGCCCGTCGATCAGGGTCTTCGCCTTGTGCGTACCCACGATGTAGACGCGCAGCCCGTACTTAGCCGCCTTGGTGTTGTCCTGGGTGGTGTCGGCGGTGGCCGGCGGCTTGGTGAAGATTTCCTTGTCGCGGTTGTCCACCGAGGCGCCCTTGATCGCCATGATGTTGAACTGCTTGCGATCACGGACGTAGGTGTACACCGCGTGGTTGGTGTTGCCGTCCGAGCTGTCGATGCTCATGCCGGCGATGGCCAGGCTGTAACCGGTCTCGCAGGGGATTGGCTGGGCCAACAGCTTGTCCAGGTCGGTCCATACCGGGTCGTTGGGGTCGATGGGGTTGCCGGGCAACTCACCCCAGTACAACCGCCAGGACTCCTCTCCCCTGCCCCAGCCCACGATGACGACAGCCAGGCGGTCGCCCTGCACGTCGACACCCGCCGTCACCAGCAGGACGCCCTTGGGCGCCGTCAGCTCGGCATACGGCTCGGCGCGCTTCTCCAGCTCGTCGGTCTTCGGCGCATCGCTCTTGTAGGCGTAGCTCTCGCCCTTCGAGCTGTTGACGTAGGCGATCATCGGGCCGATGTTGCCCCGCGCTGCCGCGTACTCGGCCTGCAGCTTCTTCTCCATCAGCACGGCGAATCGCGAGCCGTAGAAGGTGGCGTAGAGCTCGTTGAGGATGTACCCGGCAATCCCGCGAAACTCGGCGGTCGCCAGCCAGCGGCCACGCTGCAGGTTCGCGTTCTTCTGGTTGTCATCCCAGCAGGAACCACAGTGCGGGCAGGCGTAGTAGGCCGACTCCGGGCGCTTGTGGCCGTAGACCTCGTGGTTGTAGTCCGGGTCATCCGGGCACATCAAGTTGTCGAAGCTGAGCGCGTGTTCTTCGCCGCAGTCATGACAAGGCACCAGGCCAATGCGCTTGTCCGACAGCTCCAGCTCGGCGTCGATGGCCGAGAGGCCCTCGATGGTCGGCGTGCCGCCGATGATGATCTTGGAGCGGCGGAAGGTCTTCAGGCGCTCCTTCGCCAACTTGATGCTGTCGCCCTGCCCCCGCAGGTTCAGGTTGCAGTCGTCCGGCTCCTCCACCGCCACGCGTGGCACCGGAGTGGATTTCACGCTGGCCGGGCTGTTCGAGCCGACCAGCTTGAGGAAGCCCCCCGGAAACTTCTTGAAGTCCTGTCGCTGCTGCAGCTTGCGGCTGCGCAGGTCGACCTTCTTCTTCAACCGAGGCGTGGCCTCGATCATCGGCTCCAACTTTTCGGCCACGTACTGCTTGGCCGCCTCGGCCTTGGGGAACAGGACCAGGATCGGTGACGGATCGATGTCGATCCACTTGCCGAGGGCGTTGCCGAGTACGCCGGAGGTCCAGGCCACCTGGGCCGACTTGCGGCAAACGATCTCGCTCACTTTCGGATCGTCCAGTGCCTCGAGCGGACCGCCAGGCCACACCAGGTGCGGTGTCACATGGAAGCGGTACTTGCCAGGGCGCGCCGCCTCTTCAGGGGCCAGCCACCGATACTTCTCCGCCCATTCGATGATCGTCATCCTGGGGGGCGGTGCCCACTTCTTGGCAGCGCGCCGAATGGCCTTAATCGCTGTCTTCTTCAGCTGCCTCCGGATCGTCCGGCTCGTCAGCGTCCCCGGCTGACGGGTCATCGTCATCAGGGTCATAGTTGGAGAGCTCCGTGAGGATCGCCGCAATGGGTTCGCGGATCAGTTCCACGTCCACCTCAACGCCATAGCGGGCGGACAATTCCGTGGCGAGGTTTTCGGGGAAGGTGTTCAGCAGCTCGAGCTTGGCGGCGGTGATCATCGCTTCGAAACGCTCGATCATTTCCGCGGCGACCACGACCTCTTCCAGGTCCTTCGCCAGCGCCACCTCTTCGCGGTCGCCACGCAACCGGTCGAGCCGATCCCGGGCACTTTCTTTCTTGCCGTTGAGCGCCGCGACTTGGACCAGCCAGTTGATCACCTCCTCGGTGTCGTACCGGTTTTCGTTGCCACGCCCCAGACCGAACTCCTGCACCGGCATCCCTTCGTTCTGCCAGCGGCTCAAGGTGCGCTCGTCTCGGCCAACAATTTCGCCAAGCTCGGCCTTCGTAACTTGCTTACCCATGACCAACCTCAGGAAAGACGGACATCCCTGCCCAGACCTCAGCTAGAGAGAAAACGTGGCTCGAATTACCCGTACCCCCTGCCGGCCCCGGGGGAGGACCCGCCACTGGCCGGCCCTATAGGCGGCGCGTGGCCAGCGCCTGGGCCATCGCCTTCTCGAACTCGATCGGCAAGGCATCCTCGGCTACCCGCTCGGCGATCTCGAAGAAGTCCAGGGTCTTGCGGTAGGTAGGTTGACGCGCGAAGGCCAGCACGATGCGCAAGCCAGCCCGGCCCTTGCCCGTCCGCTCCGCCACCGCGAAGGGTTGCCGGTTGGTGTCATGCATGACGAAGTAGCGCTTGGCGTTTCCCTTCTTGGTGCTGCGGTCGCTGTCCGTCGCGTTGGCGTTGTAGCCTTCTTCAGTGAAGAGACCAGCGCCAGACAGGATCTTGTTGAGCAGGCCGCGATCCAAGTTGCCGTACGCGTCCAGATTCATCTTCTCGCCGGGCACGATGTACTGGCCTGGCTTGAGCACGCCCTTGCGCAGAAGCATCGCCTCGATGCCCTTCTCGCTGCGCGGGCCGCCATAGATCTGGGGCGTCAGCCACTTCGACGCAGCCCGTCCTTTCCCCCAGCGCCCAGCCTGCCCAACCACTCGGCCGCCCGCCGAAACGCTGCGCCCATCCTTGATCCACACGCGAGCCTCCATCCGCTGCTTGGTCGCAGGCTGAATGTAGAGGCTGTTGAGGGTCGCAGGAGTGGGCCGATCGAACACCACTTCCATCTCTTCACGAATCCGGCCAGCGACTACCTGCGCGGTTCGGGTCAGGGCCAGCGCTGCCGCGAACGGCAATTGCTCACGCTCCAGGCGGTCCAGCGTCTGCAGTCGCTCCCGGAGGCCGCGGAATGTGACCTTGATCATTTCCGCTTCTCCATCGGGCGTCAGCTGTCCTGCTCGGCAGAGTCGTTGAGGCGGCGGCGCTCGAGATCTTCGAGGCCCGCGCGCTTTGCCAGGTAGCGGGTGTAGAACGCACCAGCGATGTCCGCGCCCAGCAGGCCGGTAATGATCCCGCCTGCCCCCGCCATGTATGCCGGCTGGTCCAGTGCCAACAGGATCAGCAGCGTAGCCATGCCAAACAGTGTCGAGCTACCGAAGCGCAGAGTGATCCGCTTGAGTATTTCGGCCAGGGCGACACCAGGCACATCCGCCTGGCGCATCTCGCCCACCAGGCCAGCAAGCGCCACCAGGATCAGCACGAAGGTGGGCACATCCGCCAATGCCTGCGGGGTATCACTCATCGCATCACCTCGAAGAAAAAAGCCCGCTGCCCGCGGGCGGAGCGCTTCGGGCATTCGCAGACCCTAGGCGGAAAAGAAAAGCCCCGCCGAGGGCGGGGCTTGGGGTGAGGCGTGACCGGTGGAGCGGCCTACCTCTGTGGTGCACAGCACGTGCTCTGTTGGGCGCCTCGTCTAGGCGCAACTCTCAAATCGTGATGACTTTCTACAGCCGGAACGCAATGGCGACAACCGGGAAAAAACGCCATGTCTATTCGCTGCCGGTTCGCTGTCTGTTCGCTGCCGGTTCACTGCATCGCACTCCGACGAACGGTCATGCCGCGCGGGCCTCGGCACGCACTTTCAGCCCATCCCGCACCCGCTCGTGCAGCTCCTGCACCCGCAGGTCATAGGTGCGCCGGCCATCGATCTTCACCCGGCGCATCTGCTGCTCCACCAGCGGCATGGGGTCGGTCAGGTAGCGCACCCGGGCCAGCAGCACCAGTTGGGTCTCCAGGCAGAACGGAGGCCGCCCACTGTTCCCTGCCTCCACCCAGGCCGCTGCCAGTTGTGCGTCCTTCTGCTCGCCCTGACGCCCCAGCTCTGCCAGCACCGCATCCACCTCAGCAGCCGCCAGGTCGACACCCGCACTGCTGATCAACGACTTCGAGCCGTAGCCAGAACGCGGCGGCGCACCCTGCCATTCCATCAGCGCGCCCAGGGTGCTGGCCAGGCCGCAGCCCATGCCAGAACGACGGCATTGTTCGCCCCAGTGCTGAAGCAGCCCCTCAATCTGCTTATTCATCCCCACTCCCTCCGGCCAGAACGCCAACCCAACACAAAACAGCCCTACCCAACACAAACCCAACACACACAAAACCCTTTAAAAACAAGCTATTGCTTGATCCTGTGTTGAGTGTGTTGGGTGTGTTGGGTTTTCCGGGGCTCGCGTAGAGAAAAAAGCAGTCGCCGGATGCCGCTACGGCAATCATGTATGCACACGCCTGCGCGCACGGGGAAACCCAACACACCCCACACACACCGCCACAAGCCACGCCGCACGCGGCCTCCGGCTGTGTTGACTGCGAAAAACCAACCCAACACAACCCAACACAACCCAACACACTTTCGAGCGGATTCATGCGGCGGCTCCCTTCAGGTGCTCCCAGGCGTCCACGTCCCACCCCGCCAGCCGGGCAGCCGCACGCCACGCTGTGACCTGCTTGCCCAGGTCGGCCGAGCTGAGGGAAGGCGGCAAGGCGGCGCCAGGGTCACGCGGGAAGAAGAAGGCGGCGAAGCGTCGATTGTTGCCATCGGTCCAGGGGATGGCCCGCGTCTTCTCGACCTCGGCACTGATGAACAGGCTGAACTTCGTCTGGCTCATGGCGTGCTCCTTGTTGCGCTGGCACCACTCGAGGAACAAGGCGTACAGGTCAGTCGACAGGCAGCAGCCCCACAAGCCACTGCCCAGCTCGCCGGCCTGCCAGAGATGCAGGAAGGTCTGCCAGCCTGCCCGGCTCAGCGCCACCAGCCGTTCACGGGCGTCCGTCTTGGGCGGGCGGGTGCGCTCATTGAAGTCGCCGAGGTCCACGTCGCGCAGCCAGGCATAGAACGCCTCCAGGCCACCGTTCTTCAACTCCCGCTCGATGGCCACCTGGCGCTCCGGCGGCAACGTTGCCAGCGGCCACACCACCAGCAGGCGCCGGTCGTTCTCGCTGATCGGCCACGGCAGGATCTCGTTGGAGAGGAAGACCGCGTTCATGTGGTTCGACTCTTCCCAGCCATTGATGAACTTCGACTCCATGCGCACCGTCTTGCCGGTGATCAGGTGCTTGATCTTGCCCACCTGGTTATAACGCTGGTCCCGCGAGACGACCTCTTCGAACACCGCCCACAGCTTCCGGCTCTGCCAGGCGTTAAAGTTGCTCTCCAGCTGGGTCTGGCCGACGGTGGCCGCGTACTGCCCATAGATGCCGCCCATCACGTCGGAGAACAGCCAGCTCTTGCCCGAGCCCTCCATGGTCGAGTGCATGAGCACCGCCGTATCCATCTTCGCGCCCAGGTGCTGCAGGGGGTACGCCAGCCAGCGCGTCAACCACTCGGTGGCCGCCGCGTCTTCGTTGCACAGGAACGGCAACAGCCAGCGCAGGTTCTCGCAGGCCGCATCGTTGCGCACTGGCTCCAGGGGCAACCCCTCGAAGGTATTGATGTAGATGGACGGGTCCTTGCGCATGGTCGGGTCGAACACAATGTGATCAACATCCACCACGCGCCGCTCCGGGCTGTTCAGCCATAGCGAATAGGCATCCCCCAGCGCCATCTTCACCGCACCCTCGGCGATGCGCCGCTTCTTCTCGCGGTCCCACACGTCCTTGGTGCCGTCGATGTAGACGTAACGCTCGGTCGGCGGCATGCCCAGCGCACCGCCCTTCTTCCCGGCAATCCGCTTGGCGTGCTCGTAATCGCGCACCGCCTCAGCGGAGATCAGGCCCTTGTCCGGGTGGTCCATCCACGTCTTGGCCAACGCCTTGCCCACGCGCGCTTCGAACGCCGACTTCTTCATCACCAGGAACTTGTCTTGGTCCCAGATCTGCGTGGTGCCTTCCACCAACACATAGCGCCTACGCAGCTGGTCAAGCGTCAGGCCCTCCCCCGCCCCCCCGGTTTCGGAGGAGTTGCCGCCGGCGGGCTCCAGGTCAGATGGGGCTGGGGGAAGATCGGCCTCGCCCAGCGCCGGACGCACCGCCGGTTCCATATCGAGCGCCAACAGCAGCAGCTCGCGCACCGCGTTCAGCCCGGCAGCCTGGTGCAGGTCATTCCAATCCTTGCCATCGGCGCCGACGGGGAACACCGCCACGCCACCGACTTCCAGTGCCGCCGACTCGGCCTTGGTGCGACCGGGGTTGCCAGCCACCGCAGGGTCATCATCCCCGCACAGCACCAAGCGCGCGGCGGGGTGCAGGGCACGCACGGCCCGCGCCACGGCGGCCAGGTTGCCCGAATCCACCGCCATCACCATCGGCCAGCCGACCGCCTCGCGGCAGCTGGCCGCCGTGGCGTAACCCTCGGCCAGGCCGATTACCGCTGCTCCAGCGGCATCGCCCAGCACGTGGAAGCATCCGCTCTTGCGGCCGTACTTCGGAAACAGCTTGGTGCCAGAGCCGCTGATCAGCTGCAGGGAGTGGATCTGCCCGGCCTCATCGCGCAGCGGAATCACCAGCTCGCCGCGCCGCAACACCAGCATCGACAGGTGCGCCGGGCGCGGCTTCGGCAGGTTCCTCAGGTAGGTCTGCGCATCGGCGCCGGCCCATAGCTGGCAGCGTTCGGCCTGGTCGTCGATCTCCAGCACCACGGTGCGGCGCATGAAGCCCACGCCATGAGCCTGCACGCCCTTGCGCTGCAGGTACTCGCTCGCGCCGTCCGCCTGCACATGCTGCGCCCACACCGTGGCGCAGGCATCAGCCACCGCCGTGCGCATTTTCACCGCGCGCGCCTCGTCGGCTTCGATTTCAGCCTGGCGGGCACGACGGCGGGCTTCGTGTTGTTCGGCCAGACGGCGGCGATCCTCACGGCTCAGCTCACGCTGCTCGGGCTTCCAACCGTTGTCCTGGGCCATCTTGATCACCGTGCCCAGGCCTACGCCGCCCTTCTTGAAGCCGCGCCACACGGTCTTGGCGTCCCGCAGGTTGTAGCCGGTACCGGTCTGGCTCCAGGTGTCCCACGCATCGAAACCGTTCTGGCCGAACTCGGCCTTGATGCCCATGCCGACCCGCCACCACGTCTCACGGTCGGAGGCCGGGATATAGCTCAGCAGCAGGGGCAGGTCGGACAGTTCCAGGGGAATGCGTTCATGCACGACGCACCTCCCGCCGTCCCTGGCATTCGATACAGGTCTGCACCCCGGGAACCGCCACACGGCGCGCCTCGGGGATGGGTTCATCGCAGTCTTCGCAGAACTCGGCACTCACGGCCGACAGGTTGCCCTTCTGCAGCTGACGCTCTAGGGCTTCGTTCAGGCGCAGCTCGACCAACTCACTGGCCATTTCCACCAGGTCAACCATGGGCCTGGCCCTCCAGCGCCTGACGGGCCCCGGCGACGATGCCCATCAGCTTGCCGATCAGGGCATGGGCCTGGCGCTCCAGCTTGGCCACCTCGTGTTCGTCCCACTGGCCATCGGCAGCGCCGTCCACCAACGACTCGACGAAATCGCCGTTGCAGCCCATGACGCGGGCCACTTCGCGCAGCGTATCGGCACTGGCCTCGACGGCCGCCGGCTGATAGCAGACCACGGCGTAGAGCTGCTGGAACCACTCACGCACGGCGTCGCCCTGGACCAGCTCGACCACGCGCTCGAAGTCGTTCAGATACAGATGGTGTTCAGGGTAGGAAACGGAAAGGCGTTTCTGGAAACCGTCATACGGCTCGCCGAGGATGGCGCAAACCGCCTTCAGGCCGCCCCGGTAGTCGCGGCAATCGCGATCCAGGGCCTGTTCAAGGGTACGGGTGGGACCAATGTCCCGGGTTGGATCGATTCGCATGGCGTTAAAACTCCCGCCACGCCATAGCCAAGACCGGGACGCTGTCCTAGTATTGGGCTACGACGTGGTGCACGTGCTGTGGTACGGCGTCGAGCCGGCGGGGGAACCGTGGAGGGGGAACCCGTCGGCACCTTCTCAACTTGCTTTGAGGGAAACCCCGTCAAGCAAGCCGTAATGCTCCAAGACCTCATTCATAGAGACGCGCCCTTCACTTCCCTGTGCCAGAGCCCTGATGAGCTTCACGCTCGGCTCTTTCGTTGCATAGCGGATATGGGTGTTTAGGTAGTTGGCAGTGGTGCCACAGCGGGCCGCATACTCTTCGACCTGCTCCGGCGACAGGGAACCGATGTAGTCGCGCAGCTTCATGATGGATACCTCCGGAACAAAAGATACCTATGAGGTAGGTTGCCCGCAATACCTAACAGGAAATTTACCTGACAGGTATGCCACCAGCAAAATAGCTGGCATGACGATCTATCAAACACGCCACGCCAAAGTCCGGCGCCTCCTAGGTGAACGCAAACTGCTGCTGAAGGATTTTGCCCATGTGCTGGGCAAGGCCCCGGCGCAGGTTTCCGCGTTTGCCGGGGAGAAGCCTCACAAGAACATCGGGGAGCAGATCGCCCGGGAAATCGAGCTCGCGCTCGGACTCCCGCGCGGCTACCTTGACACCCCCGAAGATGGCGCGAATGCGACAGTTCTCGGCAGTACAGGAAGGAAGTTGCCAGTGATCGGCTCAATTGCCGCAGGCACCTGGTGCGAGGCCATAGACCAGTTCCACCCAGGTGACGCAGAAGAATGGATTGAAGCCCCAGGACCCGTGGGCCCTAACGCCTTCATACTGAAGGTCGATGGGCTAAGCATGATGCCGCTTTTCCAAGACGGCGACAAAGTAGTCATAGACCCGGCGTTAGAGGCCCTCCCGGGCCACTACGTAGCAGCCAAGCGGTGCAGTGATCAGGGCGTGACTCTCAAACAACTACGCCAGGAAGGCGGCGAGTACTACCTCTATGCCGTCAACCCAGACTGGCCAGAGCGCATCATCCGAATGACGGAAGAGTGGCACATCTGCGGCAGGGCCCGCTGGAAGATCACGGACCTGTAGCCAGCTCACCGGGATACCTCACAGGTGAATTAAAACTACCTTTAGGTATTGCTAACTACCTAACAGGTACTATACAGTTGCCTCATACCCCTCCACGGTATGAGGCAACGACATGCACAGCACAGCACCCCACCGCTCCAACCGGCTCTGCCTGATTTACCTGCACCCCGCAGCGGCGAGCAGCCCTGACAGCATCCGTCGCATCGAGGCCGCCACCGGCAAGGTGGTCACCATCCGCTGCGGTAAACCCCAGCTCCAGCCGTCCAACACCCTGCCCGCCTTCGAGGACTTCGGCCCTTGGGGAGGTGCGGCATGAAACAACTGCTCATTGGCCTCCACGGCCTCGCCCGCACCGGCAAGGACACCACGGCTCAGTACCTGGCCGCTCACTTCGACCTGATCGCCTTCGCCTTCGCCTACCCGCTCAAGGCCGCCCTGGCTCAGATGTTCCACCTGACCGCTGCCCACCTGGACGGCGAGCTCAAGGAGGTTCCGCTGCCCGGTGTCGGCAAATCTCCGCGCGAGCTGATGCAACTGCTCGGCACCGAATGGGGCCGGCAGATGGTGCATCCCCAGCTCTGGCTGCTGCTGGCTCGCCGGCACCTCGACCACATGCTGGAGCTGCGCGACGGCCACATCCCCGGCTTCGTCATCAGCGATGTTCGCTACGAGAACGAGGCGCAGTGGATTCGTGACCAGGGTGGCGTGGTGGTGCACATCCAACGACCAGACGCCCAGGCGGTGGCTGCGCACTCCAGCGAGAGCGGGATCGGCATCCACGACAACGACTTCGTGGTGCGCAACGACGAGGACCTACAGCACCTCTACAAGCAGCTGGACCGTTTGATGCTGATCCTCATGCGCCGGCAGGCACTGCGAAACGCCGCCTGAGGTATCCACCATGAACCGAACCCTGGACCAGGCCGCCGCGGTGCTGGGGCAGAAGCCTCGCGCCTTCCGCAAGCGCCTCCGCGCCATCGGAATCCTCACCCCACTGGGCGAGCTGGCGTGCAAATACCGCGACAAGGGTCACCTCTACGTCGACACCCGCCAGCGCTGGAACCCGGCGATCAGAGGCTGGAGCTACTACGGCGTGGTGATGGTGACGGAACAGGGCATCGGCTGGCTGGCCCAGCAACTCGGCATCACCGTGACCCACCCGAACAAGGACGCAGCGGCATGAAACCGAACCCGATCACCGACGCCATCGGCGTGCTCAAGCTGGCCGACATGCACTTCAACAACCCCACGGCCGTGGACGCGGCCACCGTGCACGACGCCTCGGTCGAGTGCATCCAGCGCCTGGAAGCCATCGACCCGCGTGCGCTGGAACTGGTGGAGCTGTACAGCCAGCTGTTCCGCCTCACGCCGACTGGCTGGCTGCCTCACGTCACCCTCACCGAAAACCCGGTGCGCCCCTACGGCGCCGTCATCACCGACGAGGCCGGCAACGTCGCCGCTCATGGCACCGGCAAAACCATCACCGGGCTGGCCTGCCTGATTGGCGCCCGCTTACCGGTGGGGCGCGGGGAGGCCACGGCGTGAGCACCCTGGAACAACTGCGCAAGCGCTATTCGGCCAACTACATCACGGTTGAACAGTTCCTGGCCGACCACATGCCCCACATCAGCAGCGTTCGTTACTTGCGCGCCGAGGTCCGCGCCCAGCGCGTGAAGGTCAAGCTCTCGCGCCTGCAGGACACCAAGCGCGCGCCGCTGATTGTTTACCTGACCGACCTGGCCGAATTCCTCGACCAGTGCGAAGCCGCCGCAGCTGACGCGGCATAACACCACCCCAACGGGAGTACAGCACGATGAAAGCAACTGATATCGCTGATTTCTTCAGCTCACTGAATGCCGGCGTGTTCGCCCAGCAGGTCGGCGCCGCCTTGTCCGAGGTCGGCGGCGGCGTGGTCGACCACGGCAAGAAGGGCAAGGTGGTCATCACCCTGGAGCTGAGCCAGATCGGCGAATCCAACCAGGTGAAGATCAACCACAAGCTCGACTACCTGGTGCCCACCAAGCGCGGCAGCCGCCGCGAGGACACCGCCCTCGACACGCCCATGTACGTCACCGCCAACGGCCTGGAACTGTTCCAGACCGACCCCACGGCGCAGATGTTCAGCCGTGATGACGCGCCGGTACCGGCACGCACCTGATCCCCCTCCACCTTCGAAAACCCACAGCACAGGAAATGCACCACATGCTTAACAAAGACGCTCTGCAACTGATCCTCGACCAAGCCCTGGCCGCCTCCGGCAAGGCGCTGGACACCGAGACCCCGGTGGCCCTGGTGCCCGACAGCGCCAAGGTCGTGAACTTGGAGAAATTCCAAATCGGCCGCTCGCGCTTCCGTGGCGCGTTGGACACCGCTTCACTGGAAGACTTCTGCACCTATGTGAAGGACCGCTACGACGCCGGCACCCAAGGCTTCGTCGATCAGGACGCCATGAGCTGCCGCGTGTTCTTCAACCTGGGCGACATCGAACACCCCGGCCACGCTGACGACACCGCCAGCCTGAAGCTCAAGCCGACTGCTGCCTACAAGGCCCTGACCGCCATCGCCGGCTCCTCGCTCACCCAGAAAGACCTGGCCGAATGGATGGAGGACTGGGGCCAGTTCCTGACCGCCACCGTGGGCGAAGAGAAGATGGGCCTGGTCCAGGCCATCGCCGCCGTCCGCAACATCACCATCAAGGCCGCCTCCGAGCGCAACCACCAGGAAGGCAACTTCAATGCCTCTCGCAGCGCCATGGACCGCATCGAGGCCGAAAGCCAGGAGAAGCTGCCGGATGCCCTGCACTTCGCCTTGGTGCCTTACGAGGGCCTCGGCCAGCGCGTGTTCACCCTGCGCCTATCGATCCTCACCGGCAGCGACAAGCCGGTACTCAAGCCGCGCTGGGTGGGTGAAGAGATCCAGCGCGAGGAAATCGCCCAGGAGTTCAAGCGCGTGCTGAGCGAGCAGCTCGGCGAAGCCGCAACCCTGTACCTGGGCACGTTCAACCCGGGCAACTGACGCAACCCGCCGCCGGCCCGCCCTCCACCTCAGCGGGCAGGCGGCACCACGAAGGGACACAGCACATGCAACAGACCACCACAATGCAGCTACTCGCCGCACTGCTCGTGATCGTCAACATCGGCTGGACGCTGCTCGCCATCCGCATGGCCCGCACCGCCCGCTCTGCAGGCTACGACGAAGGCCACGAGATCGCCCACAACGCAGCCCAGGAACGCATTGCTCTGCTCAACGCCGACCTCTGCGAACTGGCCAACAAGCGCGCAAACGACCGGGCGCGACACCAGCAGGATCGCGAAGAGCTCCTGCAGGACGCCGACCAGCGCATCGCCGCTTACGCCCGCCGCGCCAATCCCTTCACTGAGCAGGACCTGTCCGCGCTGGCCGGTACCGTGAAGACCCTGGAGTTGGCCCGCAATACCTTCTCCGGCCTCCAAGCCCTGGACAAGCAGGCCGAGGCAGCCAGCCAACTGGCCAGTACCCGCGACCTGCACGACCGCCTGCAGGAAGTGCTGAAGAACCAGAACGCCGAACTGCCCGCTACCCGACGCCGGCCGATCGAGGGCACCCCCACAGCCGTGAGAAGCCACCTGGTGTACGGCCCGCAGGGCTGCGGAAAGACCTGCAACGCCCGCGCCATCGCTGACGCCTTGGGCCTGACGGACATCCTCGACGACTGGCACATCGGCATGCCCTTCCCGTCCTTCAACGTTCTGGTGCTGACCTACGAGAACGGCCCATTCACGGGCATCACCCGTCACACCCTCAGCTACGAGAAAGCCATGCAACTGGTCGAAGCCAAGCGCGCGGAGGTGGCAGCATGAGCCTCGTCCACGCCCATCACTTCGTCGTCGATCTGGAGACGGAATCCACCGCCCCGAATGCCGGCATCACCGCCATCGGCATCGTCTACCTGCATGTGCCAGCGGGCCCACTGTCCGCCCCGGTGCTGCTCGAGTTCTATGTCCGGACTGATCACGCCGGCACCGGCCATGTCGACCCGGGCACCCTCGGATGGTGGGAGCAGCAAAGCCCCGAGGCCCGCGCTGAGGTCGACGGCAGCCTACCGCGCACCTTAATCGGCGATGCACTTGCCCAGGTCGAGCGGTTCATGACCTCGCTGGTACCGCGCAAGGGGGACCGACTGGTCTGGGGCAATGGCAGCAGCTTTGACAACGTCATTCTGCGCGAGGCCTTCAGCACGCACGGACAAAAGGCCCCCTGGGAGTTCTGGAACGACCGCGACCTGCGCACCCTGCTGGCCGTCTTCCCGAGTGCCAAGGGCGCTGCCTTCGAGGGCATCAAGCACCACGCTCTGCACGACGCCAGGCATGAAGCCAAGGCGCTGCTCGCCGGGCTGACTGCACTGAACCGCCTCGAGGCCAACGCCGAAGAGGAGACCACGGCATGAGCTGGATACTCACCCGCAGCGGTCGCAAGTTCGACCTCTTCAAACCCACCGCCGACATGGTGGACCCGACCGATATCGCTCACAGCCTGAGCATGCAGTGCCGTTTCAACGGCCACACCAGCAGCTTCTACAGCGTGGCCCAGCACTGCTACCTGGTGGCAGACCTCGTGCCGGACGAACACCAGCTCGCAGCCCTGCTCCATGATGCAACCGAAGCCTACGTGGGCGACCTGGTGCGCCCGCTAAAGGAGGAGATGCGCATTTACGCCTCCGCCATGCAGGTTGACTGCGTCTACAACGGCGTCGAGCACCTCATCTGGCTGGCCATCTGCGACCGCTTCAACCTTTCGCCTGAACTGCCCGCCTGCGTGAAGCACGCCGACCTGGTGGCGCTGGCCACCGAGAAGCGCGACCTGATGCCCCACCACTCGGAACCCTGGGCCTGCCTCGACGGCATCGAACCGTTCGCCGGCGTCATCGATCCGTGGGCGCCCAGCTACGCCGCCATCCACTACCACCACCGCCTGCTCCAACTGCTGGCGACCACTCACCGTGGGAGGGCTGTGGCATGAGTACCATTCGGAAAATACTACGGCAGATCATCGACCTGATTAGCTTCATCCAGGCAGGCATCAATGTACTCACCCACCACCTCACGGACGCTATCTTCTGCCCGATAGATATCAGGCCATCCCGCGCGCGGCGCACCATGAATAATCGTCCACGGGTGATCGCCGCCAGAGTGGGGCGGAACAACCTGAATCATGACCTTGCGGGGGAAATCTCCCTCGCGCACGTGGTACCAGTAATACCGCCGGTAAACCTTGAAACCAGCGATCGTGTACGGCGGAATGAAGCGCTCATGGCCTTGCCCTCTTGCTTGGGCATCTACGATTTCATCCTTCACTCCGTGCGGCACTGGAAGGCCGGCGCGAATCAGGGAAAGAAGAGCTCTTTTAGCTCTGAACGTCTCCAGAACCCCCGGATGCGAACTGCCTTCTTCAATCCATTTAGGAAGCAGGCTGGCTACGTTCGCTCCAAACTGGACAGCGTTGAGCATCTTCCCAAACTCAGATGCCTTGGCAGGGGGTATCTCGGCAACAGGAACCTGGCCGAGACTGGCGAGCAATGGCTCCCAGTCTCGTTGCCGATGGTGCTCCAAATATGCACGCATATTCGACACTTCATGCTCGGGAAGGACGAATGTATTGCTCAGCAGCCACATGGACTCCAGTCCCTCATCTGCCAGCACCCGCATCAATTCAAGAAGGCGAGTCTCACGCTCTTTTTGCATTACAGAGGAGTGCCAGATGGGGAAGAACCCAGCTGCGACAATAGCAATCACAGAGCCGAAGGCCTGCACCCAGCCCGATGCACCTTCCGCCTCCCAAGGAAGCAAGAGCAAGCAGTAGACGGCGATAACCGCTACCGGCGAGACAACCAAAAACTTCCCGACATCAGCGAGAGTGAACTTCCACGTGATCTCTTTGTGCAGCATCCGACTGCCCTGACTCCGGTAAATGCTGGCAGCTTGCCGTGCTTTTCCATCTCGGTCTATGGGAGGAAAGCATGAGGAAGCGCAAGCCCTATAACCACCGAGCCAGACTCCAGTCCTACCTCAAAGCCATGCTGCGCACCAACCACGTGGCGGTGGTCGACGCCGAGGCCAGCAATATCCAGACGCTGATCAATTGGAAGAAAGTGGCCTTGATCACCTCCAACAGCCGCCCTGCCATCGTCGACGCGGTGTGCGACATCCCTCATCGGTGGTGCATCTACCTGGCCGCGCTCTGCCGGGAACACTCGGGCGAACGCTACATGAAGTCCGTCGAGGTAGCGCCCCAGGGCGTCTACCTCGCCAAGGACCTGGAGCAGGTCATCGAGACGTACAGCGTTAAGCTGAGAGATGGTTGCAACCCACAACACCTGCAGGGCATGGCCTGGATCGCGATCCCGGACACCGTTTCCCTGGAAGAGTCCCAGGCCGCCCGCGTCTTTGAGGCTGTCGGCGCCTGGCCGGCAAAGGAGGCAGCATGAACAACAGGCCACTCGACCGTCTTATCAAGATCGAAGAAGTCATGCTGCAGATTGGAATGGGCCGAACCAAGCTCTACGACATGATCCAGCTAGAGGAATTTCCCGCCCCCATCAAGCTCGGCCGCTACTCACGGTGGTCGCAGATTGAGGTGCAGGATTGGATTGAGCAGCAAAAACAGAGCCGGGCGGCCTAACTCGCCCGGCGCTTATTCATAGTTCAACTCGCCGAATAGCCCGTACATCAGGTCGCCATCAAGCACTTCGAACGGGAGCTCAATATAGTCGTCTGGGTGGCGCGGTAGCGCTCTCCCATCGTGAGGCGCGTTTTTAGTATGGCCCTGCACCTTCTCGCCACCCTCCTTGATATATGGCAGAACAACTATACGGCCGTGGTTCTTGGACAGGATTGTTCCCTCTCGCCAAAGCGCCTCACCATCAGCCGCCGCACCCGCCGCACCAACCTGCTTGACCACCCACTGCGGCACCTTGCCGTCCTCGTACCAAAAGACGAACTCTCCTACGATCAACACACGCTGCCCGCGATGAAGGGCATCGGCTAGCAAGCGTTTGACGCTGGCGAGGTGCAGGAGTTTGTTTGCACGCGGGAGAAGCTCATCCCTGATTGCAGCCTTGGTCTTGCCCCAGTGATCGGTACCACTGAACCCGAAGCCCCTGGCGATTTTCTCCCGATAGCAGAAGGTTTCTGCCTTGTTATTCACTCTACCGTAATTCAGCCAAGTGAACTCTCCGTCACGCTGAAGGACCAGACCATATTGTCCTAAGCATGCCCAGCGAATGTATGGATATGTTTGAAGTTGTGCATGCAGCGCGATTCGCACTGTATCTGGAAAGTCGGCCACTTCGAGGTCTTGAAGACTGGGCCGAGGATCATCTGCATGTCTTCTCACGGCCTCAGCCAGCATGAGCCGCTCCTCGCTGGACAAACGCTCGGCTGCAGTCAACGCCTTCTGAACCTTTAGTCGAAGCGACTCCCGCTGGTCTATCGGTAATGGCAACAGATCTATGATGCTGGCTAGTTTGATGTTCGTCGACTTGGCCTCAGCGATTGCTTCCTCATAGTCGTGGTAGGTGATCGGCCCAAAGTCGCCCTGCCCTTTATCGGTGCCGCGCAGAAACCAATCAAGTTGCCCATCAGGCCTTAGCTGCAGTTCTAACATGTGCCAGACGGACTCATGCAACCCAGATTCTTGCGGCCAGCACCCCAGGATAGGCAAGCTTTTACGGTGTCGCTTCAGTGATCTCATTGCGGTTCCCTCCAGCCTGTTGAGACCCAGATCTTACGCAGAAGCTCTCCCACCAGGCCATCATCTCAACCCGCTCCCTCCAGTAGAGCGCATGGTTGTAAGCCGCCTTCGTTTTGTTATCTTCCGCATGGGCCAGTTGCATCTCAATCACCTCTCCCCGGAAAAGGCCTGACTCGTAGAGATGCGTGGAAGCGGTAGCCCGGAAGTCGTGGCAAGTGAAGCCTTTCATGCCGAGCCGCTCGAGTGCACGGTTGAAGGTCGAGCCATCCACCGGCTTGTCGGGGTGCCGCAGTCCGGGGAACATCAGGCCGCGCCCACCGGTGATGGAATGCAACTCCTTCAGCAGTTCGACCGCCCGCGGCGGGAGCGGTACCAGGTGGCGGCGCCGCTTCTTCATGAGCTCAGCCGGGATATCCCAGAGCGCCGCCTCAAGATCCACGTGCTCCCACCGTCCGCGCCGAATCTCCACTGTCCGTAGGAACAGCAGCTGCATCAATTCTAAGGCGATGGTGTTAGTCCGAAATCCGCCATAGGTCTTCAGCTGCTCTCGGAAGTGAACCATATCCGCTACCGACATCGGTCGGCTGTGTTCAATGGGCTGCCGCACGAATGCGCCATACAGCGCGGATGCCGGATCAGCGTCGGCCCGCAGCGTACGAACGGCAAAACGGAACATCTGCGAAAGCCAGTTGCACAGCGATATGGCGTAGTAGGTCGCCCCACGCTTCTCCATCCGCCGCAGGCATTCCAGCAAATGTGCAGCCGTTACGTCCCGAACCGGCATCTTGCCCACATAGGGGAACAGGTTCTTGGTGAAGGCCCGCGTCAGTTGGTTGCGGTAGCTGTCGCTGATTTCGACCTTGCTGTTGATCCATTCCAGGGCGACCACCTTAAAGGAGGACTGATTCGCCAGGGACTGCCGCGCCCGATCAGTGCGCCGCACGTGCGCCGGGTGTCGCCCTTGCTTCACCAGGGCCCGCGCCTTGTCCCGCTCAGCCCTTGCCTCAGCCAGGCCCATCTCGGGATACTCGCCCAGAGCAAAGACGTTTTCCTTTCCGTCGATCTTGTACCGGTACCGCCAGTACTTGCCTCCGGTCGGCCGGATTTCTACGAACAACCCGCGCTCGTCAGTGAGCTTACGAGGCTTGTCGCCCGGCTTGGCCTGCCGGACCTGGACATCTGTGAGTGGCATAAGTGGGTATCGCCTAGCAGGTAAAAATACCCCGCTTTAATACCCGCTTTTTTATTGACTGGGACAGCACGCCACGGAACGCCAGCGAACACAGAAGCCGCGCAGCCCGCAGCCCGCGCGGGTGAAAAGAATGCAAAAAGACGACTGAGAACGACCTGCGCAGTCAATGTGGATGATCTTTCGTTGCGGCATGGCGATCGGTGACGCGCGGGCGGTTCGGGGAGCTGGCGATGATACCGCAGCCCACGCCTGCTCCAGCGGCTCTAGCGCACGGCCGAGCAGCGCCTCGGCAGCTCTCCCGATTGCTAAATATTTGAGGGAAAAAGAATTTTTCTGCGAAATCGTTTGACAGCCCCTCGCAGAGCTGTAGAATTGCCGCCGCGGGATGGAGCAGTCTGGTAGCTCGTCGGGCTCATAACCCGAAGGTCGTTGGTTCAAATCCAGCTCCCGCAACCAGTTTTCCAAAAGGCCACTCTTCGGAGTGGCCTTTTTCGTTTGGGTCGAATTAAGTATTTGATTCAAATGACAGAAATCGTTTGACAGCCCTCCTCAGAACTGTAGAATTGCCGCCGCGGGATGGAGCAGTCTGGTAGCTCGTCGGGCTCATAACCCGAAGGTCGTTGGTTCAAATCCAGCTCCCGCAACCAATTTTCCAAAAGGCCACTCTTCGGAGTGGCCTTTTTCGTTTCGCCTCCGTCCGTCAAGGACGCTCATCAGGCCCCTATCCGGCAAGGGCCTGACTTCTATACTTGAAGCGCACCTTTCCACCTTGTGGAGGTTCGCCATGTCCGGTTACTGCGCCTCCAGTGAAGAAGTCGAATACCTGAACCGCGCGCTGCGTACACTGAGCGGCTGCAATCGAGCCCTGCTACGCGCCGAAGACCCGTGCTTCCTGTTCAAGGAAATCTGCCGGGTGGTGGTGGAGGAAGGTGGCTATCGCATGGCCTGGGTCGGGCGCGCCGAGCATGACGAAGCACAATCGGTGACACCCCTGGCTTACGTTGGACTCGACAAGGAGTATGTCGAGTCGCTCAACATCACCTGGGCCGATCGCGAGCGCGGACGCGGCACCACCGGTACCGCCATCCGTACCGGCGTCCCGACCATCACGCGCAACATCCTCACGGACCCCAAACTCAGCCCCTGGAGGGAGAGCGCCATCGACCACGGCATCGCCTCGGTGCTATCCCTGCCCCTGCGGGTAGACGGCGAGATCTTCGGCGCGCTGGGCATCTGCGCCAAGGAGCCGGATGCCTTCGGTGAACGGGAACTGGAACTGCTCAGTGAAGCCGCCGACGACATGGCCTTCGGCCTTCAGGCCCTGCGCATCAAGGCCCAGCGCCGGCAGGCCGAACAGCAGGTGGAAGCCCTCAACCGTGCCCTGGCCACCCGGGTGGCGGTCAATCATGCAGTGATCCACGCCACCAGCGAGATACCCTTGCTGGAGGAAATCTGCCGGGTCCTGGTGGAGGAATGCGGCTATCGCCAGGCCTGGGTCGACTACCGCCAGGACGACCCGGCGCCCCCATACAAGGTGATGGCCTGCAACGCGGCCGATGGCATCTGCCAGGGCTGGGGGGCGGGCGGCCATGACAGCAGCTTCCATGGCCAGCTGGAAACCGCCTTGCAGGCAGGCGATCCGCTGGTACTGCGTGACCTGCTCAACGACCCGGAAGCCGCGCTCCATGAGGAAGCCCGCGAGTACGGCTTTGCCTCGGCGCTGGCCCTGCCCCTGCAGGTGGACGGTGCGCTCATCGGCATGCTGGTGATCATGGCCGAGCGCGCCGATGCCTTCGATTCCAAGGAAGTCGAGCTGCTGCTGGCGATGGCCAATGACCTGGGTTTCGGCATCACCACCCTGCGCACCCGCGCCCGCGCCCTGGAGGCCGAGTCGACCATCCGCCGCATGGCCTACGAAGACGCCCTGACCGGCCTGCCCAACCGCGTGCGCCTGCGCGAGCTGCTCGAAACCGCCATCGCCACCGCCCGCCAGGAGCGCCGCCCCTTCGGCCTGTTGCATCTGGAGATCGCCCGTAACCAGGAAATCAATGAAACCCTCGGCTATCGCGAAGGTGACCGCCTGCAGATCGAAATCGCCACCCGCCTGACGCAGGCCGTGGGGCCGGAGCGCACAGTGGCGCGGATGGGCGAGTGCGAATTCGCCGTGCTCATGCCCAACGGCGGCGCCGAGCACGCCACGCAACTGGCCAAGCAGATCCTCATGGCGCTCTACGACCCGGTTGAACTCTCCGGCCTCTATCTGGAAGCGCGGGCCAGCATCGGCATTGCCCTCTACCCCGGCCACGGCACGGCGCCGGAAGCCCTGATCCGCCGCTCCGGCAGCGCCATGGAACAGGCCAAGCGCTCCAACGCCGGCTTCGCGGTGTTCCAGGGGGATCTGGACCAGGAATGCGCCCAGCACCTGACGCTGATGGGCGACCTGCGCCGCGCCATCGACCGCAACGAACTGCTGCTCTACTACCAGCCCAAGGTAGAGATCGCCAGCAACCGCGTGTGCGGCACCGAGGCCCTGGTGCGCTGGCACCATCCCCAGCACGGCATGCTGCCGCCCGACGAGTTCGTGCGCCTGGCCGAGAACACCGGCCTGATCACTCCGCTGACCCTCTGGGTGCTGGATACCGCGCTGGGCCAGCGCTATGCCTGGCACGAGGAGGGAGACGAACGCCCCATTTCGGTCAATCTCTCCGCCCACGACCTGCGCGACCCGCGGCTGCTGGAACGCATCCGCGGTTCCTTCGCCACCTGGGGCGCCAAACCCCACTGGATCGAGTTCGAGCTGACCGAAAGCGCGCTGATGGAAGATCCAGTGGCCTCCCTGCAGACCCTGTCGGCACTCAAGGACCTGGATGCGCACCTGACCATCGACGACTTCGGCACCGGCTATTCGTCCCTGGCCTATCTGCAAAGGCTGCCGGTGGACTCGCTGAAGATCGACCAGTCCTTCGTCAGCGACATGACCAGCAACGCAGGGTCGGCGAAGATCGTCCGCTCCATCATCGAACTGGCCCACAACCTGGACCTGACAGTGGTGGCCGAAGGGGTGGAAGACCAGTTGACCTTCAACCAGCTCGGCCAGTACGGCTGCGACATCGCCCAGGGCTACAAGATCAGCCAGCCGATCCCCGCCGAACAGTTCCGCGACTGGGAGAGCCGCTCGGTCTGGCGCTGACCGGGGGCCGTCGCGCGGCCAATCGCCGCCCTCTCCTGGCGCTCTCCGCCTTCCCGCTGCGACGGGACTGCTCGCTCGCCTAGACTTGCCGGTGCACCCGGCCGATTCGCACGCTTGACCATCGAAGGGCCGACGAAGAGAAAGTTCTGTCAGACACCTGGAACTTGCTGTCGGCGCCCGCACTCAGTGGCGCACATTGCCCAGAGGTACTCGATGCGCGCCACCCTTCCACCAGTGGAAAAGCCGGCCGACGGCCAGGTCGGCGAAGAATCCGCCCAGATCCGCTGGCTCGACAATCTCACGGCCTACCGGCAGTGGATCGTCGTCGCCTTCATCCTGCTGGTGTTCACCCTCGGCCTGCTGGCCTGCCGGCACCTGCTGCGGGAACTCGACCCCAACGCCCTGCGCTCGGCGATTGCCGCTGTACCTGGCACCAGCCTGCTGCTGGCCCTGGGCGCCACCGCCGTCGGCTACCTCGCCTACGTTGGCTACGAATGGTCCGGTTGCCGCTTCGCCGGGGTGCACCTGCCCTTGCGGCGCATGGCACTGGGCAGCTTCTGCGCGTCGGGCGTGGGCAATGCCGTCGGCCTGTCGATGCTCACCGGCGGCACTGTGCGTTTCCGCTTGTACGGACGCGACAACCTCGGCGCCGGCGACATCGCCCGCATCACCCTGTTCGCCAGCCTGGCCCTGGGCTCGGCGCTGCCGCTACTGGCAGCGCTGGCAGCCCTGAGCGCCCCGGGCGCAGCCTCGATCGCCCTGGGCCTGCCGGAACGCCTTGTCGTCTTCATCGCCCTGGGCGTGCTGCTGGCCGGTGCCGCCCTGATCTTCTGGATTTCGCGCCAGCGCACCCCCGAGCCGCCGGTGCCCGGTTGCATCGATATCCGCCTGGGCAACCGCAGCGTGCGCCTGCCCGGTCTGCGCCTGTCGGCGCTGCAACTGCTGATCACACTGGCGGATGTCTGCGCCGCCGCCTGCGTGCTCTACGTACTGCTGCCCGACGCGCCGCCGCTCGGCGCTTTCCTGCTGGTCTACATGCTGGCCCTGGCCGCTGGCGTACTGAGCCATGTCCCGGGCGGGGTCGGCGTGTTCGAAGCCGTTCTGCTGGCGGCCTTCGCCGGGCAACTGGGTGCCGCACCGCTGGCGGCCGCCCTGCTGCTCTACCGCCTGATCTACGTCGGCCTGCCACTGGTGCTGGCCTGCCTGCTGTTGCTGGCCAATGAGGCGCAGCGCCTGTTCCCGGCCGGCCGCCAGGCTTTGCGCGCCGCCTCCGGCCTGGCCGCACCTGTGCTGGCGCTGCTGGTGTTCATGTCCGGCGTGGTGCTGCTGTTTTCCGGCGCCACCCCGGCGGCGGACACCCGCCTGGAACACCTGAGCTTCCTGATTCCCCACCGTCTGATCGACGCCTCGCACCTGGCCGCCAGCCTGGTCGGGGTGCTCTGCCTGCTGCTGGCCCACGGCTTGCGCCATCGCCTGTCGGCGGCCTGGGCGCTGACCCTGGTGTTGCTGCTGAGCGGCGCCGTCCTGTCGCTGCTCAAGGGCTTCGACTGGGAAGAAGCCAGCCTGCTGAGCATCACCGCCACGCTGCTGGCGATATTCCGTGCCGCCTTCTACCGCCCCAGCCGCCTGCTGGAGATGCCCTTCTCGCCGATCAACCTGGCGGCCAGCGCCTGCGTGCTGATTGCAGCCCTCTGGCTGATGTTCTTCGCCTTCCAGGATGTGCCCTACGACCATGAGCTCTGGTGGCAATTCACCGTGGACGGCGACGCGCCGCGCGCCCTGCGCGCCTCCCTGGCCAGCGGCCTGCTGCTGGCCGGCATCGCCCTGGCCTGGTTGCTGCGTCCGGAGCCGCCGACCATCCACGAGCCGACCAGTGAAGAGCTGCAGCGCGCCGCCGAGGTGGTCCGCAGCTCAGACCAGCCCGATGGCGGCCTGGTGCTGACCGGCGACAAGGCCCTGCTCTTCCATCCCCAGGGCGACGCCTTTCTCATGTATGCCCGCCGTGGCCGCAGCCTGGTGGCGCTATTCGACCCCATCGGCCCGGCCAACCGCCGCGCCGAGCTGATCTGGAGTTTCCGCGACCTCTGCGACCATCACCACACCCGGCCGGTGTTCTACCAGGTCCGTGCGCAGAACCTGCCTTATTACATGGATATCGGCCTGACAGCCCTGAAGCTCGGCGAAGAAGCGCGGGTAGACCTGACCCGTTTCGACCTCGATGCCAGGAACAAGGCCATGAAGGACCTCCGCTACACCTTGAGCCATGGCCAGCGCGGCGGGCTCAGCCTGCAGATCCACGAAGCCGGAACCGCGCCCCTGGCGCAGTTGCAGAGCATTTCCGACGCCTGGATGCAGGGCAAGCAGGCGCGGGAGAAAGGCTTCTCCCTCGGCCGCTTCGACCCGGACTACCTGAAGCATTTCCGTATCGCCACCATCCAGTTCGAGGGCAAGCCGGTGGCCTTCGCCAACCTACTGGAAACCGAAGGCAACACCCTGGCCAGCATCGACCTGATGCGCGTGCATCCTCACGCACCGAAGCTGACCATGGAATTCCTGATACTCAGCCTGCTGCTGCACTACAAGGAACACGGCCATGCCGGCTTCAGCCTGGGCATGGTGCCGCTCGCCGGCCTGCAGCCCCGTCGGGGCGCGCCGCTGACCCAACGCCTCGGCGCCCTGGTGTTCCGCCGCGGCGAACAGTTCTATAACTTCCAGGGCCTGCGCCGCTTCAAGGAGAAGTTCCAGCCCGATTGGGAGCCGCGCTACATGGCCGTGCCCGCCGGCCTCGACCCGCTGGTGGCGCTGGCCGACACCGCCGCACTGATCGCCGGCGGCTTCACCGGCCTGGTCAAACGCTGAGGTGCTCATGCCCAAGCACAACTGGCGACACCTGCTGCTGATCCTGATCGTCCTGCTGGTGGGGGCGATCCTGCTGCTCTGGAACCGTCCCACGCCCCAAGCGAAGGCGGAGCGCCCGAGGGCCCCGGATGGCAGCCCCATCGCCCTCGCCAGCCCTGCCGGCACCATCGGGGAGCACCTCGAGCGGCCGGGCGGACAGCATTACGACGAGAACGATCCGGCATTGGCGGAGAAGCTGCTGGCAGCGGCTGCGAAACGCCAGGTGTCCGCCGCAAAGAATTGATACAGGTTCAGATTCGCTTAAGGCAACTCGGTTATCCTGCCCACCGTTTCGCCATATAACGAGCAAGAGGTACCGTGATGAGTCTCAACAACGCGCCTTCCCGCTATGGAAGCCTGTCCATCGCCCTGCACTGGCTGATGCTGGTACTGATCGCAGCCGTGTACGCCTGCATCGAACTCAAGGGCAACTTTCCCAAGGGCAGCGAACCCCGCGAGCTGCTCAAGCAGTGGCACTTCATGCTCGGCATGGCGGTGTTCTTCCTGGTCTGGCTGCGCCTGATCGGCCGCGTGATCTCCCCCGCCCCGGCCATCCAGCCCACCCCGGCGGGCTGGCAGAACGCTGTTGCCAAGCTCATGCACCTGGCGCTCTACGCCCTGATGATCGGCGCGCCCCTGGCTGGTTGGCTGATCCTCAGCGCCGCCGGCAAGCCCATCCCCTTCTTCGGCCTGGAACTGCCGGCCTTGATCGGCCCCAACAAGGAACTGGCCGGAGAAATCAAGGAACTCCACGAACTGGCGGGCACCGCCGGCTACTGGCTGATCGGCCTGCACGCCGTGGCGGCGCTGTTCCACCACTACGTGAGCCGCGACAACACCCTGGTGCGGATGCTGCCAGGCAAGAGCTGATACCCCCTTCCCCGCAGGGTGCGCCACGCACGGCGCACCCTGTCGGCACCATCCCTCCCTATATTTCCACCTGTGTCCCCAGTTCGATCACCCGGTTCAGCGGCAGTTTGAAATACTTCAGATTGCTGTTGGCGTTCTTCAGCAGGAAGGCGAACAGCGCCTCACGCCAGCGCGCCATGCCAATGCGCCTGGTGGGGATCACCGTCTCGCGGCTGAGGAAATAGGTAGTACTCATCGGGCTGAAGTCCAGCTCGTTGAGATGGCAGAGCTTCAGCGCTGCCGGCACGTCTGGCTCCTCGGTGAAGCCGAAATGCAGGACCACCCGGAAGAATCCGTCCCCGTAGGCATCCACCTCGAAGCGCCGATCCGCCGGCACCCGCGGCGTGTCCTCGCTCACCACCGTCAGCAGCACCACCTGCTCGTGCAGCACCTGGTTATGCAGCAGGTTGTGCAACAGGGCATGGGGCACCGCGTCCGTGCGAGCGGTGAGGAATACGGCCGTACCCTGCACCCGATGGGGTGGCTGCGAACGGATGCTGCTGATGAACAGCGGCAACGGCAGCACCGTTTCGTCCAGGCGATCCACCACGATCTGCTTGCCGCGTTTCCAGGTGGTCATCAGGACGAACAGCGCCGCACCAGCCACCACCGGGAAAGCGCCGCCCTGGAAGATCTTTGGCACGTTGGCGGCGAAGAACAGGCTATCGACGAAGAGGAATCCCAGCAGCACAGGCACGGCCAGCCACCAGGAGGTCTTCCACAGCAGCAGCATGACTACCGACACCAGCAGGGTAGTGACCAGCATGGTGCCGGTCACCGCCACCCCGTAGGCCGACGCCAGCGCGCCGGAAGATTCGAAACCCAGCACCAGCACCACCACGCCCACCATCAGCGCCCAGTTCACCGCACCGATGTAGATCTGTCCCTGCTCCTGCTGGGAGGTGTGCTGGATGAACATGCGCGGGATATAGCCGAGCTGCATGGCCTGGTGGGTCAGGGAGAAGGCGCCGGAAATAACTGCCTGGGACGCGATCACCGTGGCCAGGGTGGCCAGCAGCACCATCGGCAGCAGCGCCCAGCCCGGCGACAGCAGATAGAAGGGGTTACGCGCGGCGGCAGGGTCGGCGAGGATGGCCGCACCCTGGCCCAGGTAGTTCAGCACCAGCCCCGGCAGCACCAGGAAGAACCAGGCGCGGGCGATGGGCTTGCGGCCGAAGTGGCCCATATCGGCGTAGAGCGCCTCGGCACCGGTCAGCGCCAGCACCACCGCCCCGAGGATGACCACGCCCACCCCCGGATGGGTGATGAAGAAGTGCACGCACCACCAGGGATTCATCGCCTTCAGCACCTCCGGCTGCTGGACGATGCCGTAGATCCCCAGGGCACCGAGCACGCTGAACCAGAGCACCATGATCGGCCCGAAGAGAGTGCCGATGCGCGCCGTGCCGTGCTTCTGGATCAGGAACAGTCCCACCAGCACAATCAGCGACAACGGCACCACCCAGTGGCTGATGCCATCGAACGCGAGGTCCAGGCCTTCGATGGCGGAGAGCACCGAAATCGCCGGGGTGATCATGCTGTCGCCGTAGAACAGTGCCGTACCGAACAGGCCCAGCAACAGCACCGCCGCCTTCAGCCGCGGCCAGGTCCTGGCGGCACGCTGGGCCAGGGCGGTCAATGCCATGGCGCCGCCCTCGCCTTCGTTGTCGGCACGCAAGACGAACAGCATGTACTTGATCGAGACCACCCAGATCAGCGACCAGAAGATCAGCGACAGCACCCCCAGGACCCCGTCGTGATTGACCTGGACGCCGTACTGCGGAGAAAAGACCTCCTTCAGGGTGTACAGCGGGCTGGTGCCGATATCGCCGTAGACCACACCTGCAGCGGCCACCAGAAGGCCGAGGGCGGAGCTGGCATGTCCGGCGTGCGGTTCGGCGGATTGCGTGATGCCTTCACTCATCTGAACCTTCCTGCCGATGACAATTGATGCGCATCCTCTGCTAGGCCTTCCGGGCAACGAGAAGCCTCCCGCATCCGCTCCGCCAACTTCCTACAGGCTAGCTGTGAAATGACAACAGATGAGAGTGGAAATGGCAGACGTCTGCCGCTAGAATTGCGCACTTTTTGATCAGAGGCGCCCTCCCGAGCGCCCATCGAGGTTAGCCGCAATGTCCACCGCCACCCCCAAAGTCGGATTCGTCAGCCTGGGTTGCCCGAAGGCCACCGTCGACTCCGAACGCATCCTTACCCAGCTGCGCATGGAAGGTTACGAAATCGTACCGACCTACCAGGATGCCGACGTGGTCGTGGTCAACACCTGCGGTTTCATCGACAGCGCCAAGGCCGAGTCCCTCGACGCCATTGGTGAAGCCATCGCCGAGAACGGCAAGGTGATCGTCACCGGCTGCATGGGCGTGTCCGAAGATTCCATCCGCGACGTACACCCCAGCGTGCTGGCCGTAACCGGCCCGCAGCAATACGAGCAGGTGGTGAGCGCCGTTCACGAAGTCATTCCGCCCAAGGCCGACCACGACCCCTTCGTCGACCTGGTTCCGCCGCAGGGCATCAAGCTGACCCCGCGCCACTACGCCTACCTGAAGATTTCCGAAGGCTGCAACCACAGCTGCAGCTTCTGCATCATCCCCTCCATGCGCGGCAAGCTGGTCAGCCGCCCGGTGGGTGACGTGCTCTCCGAGGCCGAGCGCCTGGTCAAGGCCGGCGTGAAGGAACTGCTGGTGATCTCCCAGGACACCAGCGCCTACGGCGTCGACCTCAAGTACAAGCTGGATTTCTGGAACGGCCAGCCAGTGAAGACCCGCATGCTGGAACTGTGCGAGGCGCTTTCCGCCATGGGCGTGTGGGTACGCCTGCACTACGTCTACCCCTACCCCAACGTGGACGACGTGATCCCGCTGATGGCCGAAGGCAAGCTGCTGCCCTACCTGGATATCCCCTTCCAGCACGCCAGCCCGAAAGTACTCAAGGCCATGAAGCGCCCGGCCTTCGAGGACAAGACCCTGGCCCGCATCAAGAAATGGCGCGAGATCTGCCCAGACCTGACCATCCGTTCCACCTTCATCGTCGGCTTCCCCGGCGAGACCGAGGAAGACTTCCAGTACCTGCTGGACTGGCTGACCGAAGCCCAGCTCGACCGCGTCGGCTGCTTCCAGTACTCCCCGGTGGAGGGCGCCCCGGCCAATGACCTGGGCCTGGAACCGGTACCGGACGATGTGAAACAGGACCGCTGGGAGCGCTTCATGGCGCACCAGCAGGCCATCTCTGCCTCCCGCCTGCAGCAGAAGATCGGCCGCGAAATGGACGTGCTGATCGACGAAGTGGACGGTGAAGGCGCCGTGGCCCGCTCCTGGGCGGACGCGCCGGAAATCGACGGCAGCGTGTTCATCGAAACCACCAACGTGCAACCGGGCGACAAGGTGCGCGTGCGCATCGTCGATGCCGACGAATACGACATGTGGGCCGAGCTGGTCTGAGTCGAGAGCTGGATGGAAGGGCCCCGCTGATGCGGGGTCTTTTCTTTTGGGCGAACGCCAGCGCCCTCCTGGTCGTAGGATGGTAGAGCGCAGCGATCCCCATCACCGGAGCCTGACCATGCTCAAGGTCTTCTACGACGGCGCCTGCCCGCGCTGCATCGCCGACCGCCGCTGGTACGAATCCCTCCCGCGCGCCGCCGAGGGCGTGGAATGGATCGACATCAGCGGTCGTGACGCCGAGTTGCGCACCCTGGGCATCGACCCCTACCTGGCCCTTACCGAGCTCCACGTCCAGGACGAAGCCGGACGAATCCATCGCGAACTGGACGCCTATATCCTTCTGCTCGCCCGGGTTCCCAGGATGGCGCCGCTGGCCTGGCTGATCGGCTTGCCCCTGGTCAGGCCACTCCTGTCACGTTTTTACCGCCGCTGGGTGCTGCACCGCTTGCGACGGGACGGCAGGCTTTAGGCGCTGCGTCTAGACTCGCAGCATCCATGCCCCAAGCGGAACCGCGATAATGACCGACCAGAACCGTCAGGTAACCCTCTATCACTGCCCCTACACCCGCTCCACCGGTGCCCTGACACTGCTGGAAGAGCTCGGCGCGGACTTCAAGCTGCATGTGATGAACATGAAACTCGGCGAGCAGCGCCAACCCGAGTTCCTCGCCATCAACCCCATGGGCAAGGTCCCCACCATCACCCACGACGACGCGGTGGTCACCGAACAGGTATCGGTCTACCTCTATCTGGCCGATCTCTACCCCGAAGCCAGGCTGGCACCGCCTATGGGCGACCCGCTGCGCGGCCCCTACCTGCGCTGGATGGTGTTCTACGGTTCCTGCTTCGAACCGGCCGTGGTGGACCGGGTGCAGAACCGCGAGCCGATTCCGCAGGCGCGCTCGCCCTATGGTGACTTCGACAGCGTGATGAAGACCCTGGTCAGCCAGCTCAAGCAAGGGCCCTGGCTGTTCGGTGAACAGTTCACCGCCGCCGACGTGCTCTGGGGCAGCGCGCTGAACTGGACGACCCAGTTCGGACTGATTCCGGAAGTGCCGGAGATCAAGGCGTACATCGCTCGCTTCATCGAACGTCCTGCCTACAAGCGTGCCCTGGCCAAGGACGCCGAGCTGGCCGCCGCCCAGGCAGCCCCCGCCTGACAAGGCCAGTGCGTATCGCACCTCGATAACGCCCTGGCCCCGGCCACACCGGGGCCAGGGCAAGGGTCTTTCCAGGCACAGCCGCGAGGTTCGCCCTGGGCTTCCACCTGTAACCGGTCTATTGCGCAGCGCCCGGTGCAGCGCTAGGGTAGCCGCGCATTTCAGCGGAAATACCCCATGCGTCTCGCCCTCCTGCCCCTTCTGCTCATCCTTGCCGTCCCGAGCTTTGCTGCGCCGGCGCCCTTCTTCATCTGGCAGAGCAAGCTGGATGGCGCGCTGACCTGCGCCCAGGCCACGCCCGGCGAAGGCTGGCAGCGCCTGGGCGGCCCCTTCCGCGACGCTGGCTGCCGCGTGCCTTACTGACATGCAGCACAGCATTTCCCCGGTCGGCTACATCCGTTCCTGCTTCAAGGAAAAATTCGCCATTCCCCGCCAGCCGCACCTGGCGCCAGCTGCCCGTGGCGTGCTGGAGCTGGTGCCGCCGTTCGATTGCGGCGATGCCGTGGCAGGGCTGGAGCAGGTCAGCCACGTCTGGCTGCTGTTCCTGTTCCACCAGGCCCTGGAAGACAAGCCGCGGCTGAAGGTGCGCCCGCCACGCCTGGGCGGCAATCAGTCCATTGGCGTCTTCGCCAGCCGCTCCACCCACCGCCCCAACGGCATCGGTCAGTCGGTGGTGAAACTGGAAAAGGTCGAAGCCGGCCGCCTCTGGCTGTCCGGCATCGACCTGCTGGACGGCACGCCGGTCGTGGATATCAAACCCTACGTGCCCTACGCCGACCGTCAGGAAGACGCACTCAACGCCATCGCCGACGCCGCGCCGCAACTGATTCCGGTGGAATGGACGCCAAGCGCCCTGCTCCAGGCCCGCGAACACGGGCAGCGCCTTGGCGAACCCCTGGCCGAGCTGGTGGAACAGTGCCTGGCCCAGGACCCGCGTCCGGCCTACCAGAAGCCCGAACCCGAACGCCGCTACGGCGCCCGCCTGTGGGACGTGGACGTGCGCTGGCACTACCCCGAACCGGGGCGGATTCGCGTGCTGGAGATCGCGCTGGGCTGAGTTTTCTGTGGGGCGATTTCAATCGCGAATGAATTCGCTCCTGCAACCGCTTGTCAGCGGGCCGGGTTGAGCACCAGGGAGTCAGCCTCGATGCAGTCCTGCTCAAGGATCAACGGGTCTACCAGCGGGCGGCTGGCGAGGAAGTGCCGAGTCCGCATGTGCGCTTCGAAGGCGGCTTCGTCGGTGTAGACCTCATAGAGCCAGACCAGATCGGGATCGCTGCGATCCTGCATTACATCGAATACCAGGCAACCGGGCTCGTCGCGCACTGAAGCGGCGGCGTTGACGCGCATGGCGTCCATGAAGGCGTCCAGGCTACCTGGGCGCAGGCGGGTCTTGAGAAGAAGGCAGTACACGTTGAACTCCGTTTTGTCTTATATTTCTCAAAAATTGTATACAAAAATGGAGACAAAGAAATGCCCACTCGCCCGAGTCGCCTCAACGGCCTGCGCCATATCGCCATCGTCGTGCCCAATCTGGAGGAGTGCGAACGCTTCTACGTGGAAGTGCTGGGTATGGAAGTCCTCAACCGCGCCAACGAAGACCTCGTCTACCTCACCTGCGGCAACGACAACCTGTCCCTCGGCCGCGCCTTCGCACCGGCCAGCGGCGTGCAGGCGGTGGATCATTACGGCTTCGTGGTGGACAGCCTGGAAGAGCTGGAGGCCTGGTACCAGTACCTCAAGGCCAAGGGCGTGACCATGCTCGACCGCCCGTTCGCCCATGGCGACGGCGCCCACAGCTTCCACGTGCTGGACCCGGCCGGGAACAAGATCCAGCCGATCTACCATCCGGCCATCTCCGGGCAGCGTTTCAGCTCCCCGGTCTGATCCCCGGAAACGACAAGGCCCGCCAATTGGCGGGCCTTGCTGGGTAACGCTTGCGCTTACTTCTCGACGAAGGCGCGCTCGATCAGGTAGTCGCCCGGCTCACGCATGCGCGGGGAGATCTTCAGGCCGAAGCTGTCGAGGACCTGGCTGGTCTCGTCGAGCATGCTCGGGCTGCCGCAGATCATGGCGCGGTCGTCCTGCGGGTTGATCGGCGGCAGGCCGATGTCTTCGAACAGCTTGCCGCTGCGCATCAGGTCGGTCAGGCGGCCCTGGTTCTCGAACGGCTCGCGGGTCACGGTGGGGTAGTAAATCAGCTTGTCCCTGACGGCATCGCCGAAGAATTCGTTCTGCGGCAGGTGCTCGGTGATGAACTCGCGGTAGGCGACTTCGTTCACGTAACGCACGCCGTGAACCAGGATCACTTTTTCAAAGCGCTCGTAGGTTTCCGGGTCCTGGATCACGCTCATGAAGGGTGCGAGGCCGGTGCCGGTGCTCAGCAGGTACAGGTGCTTGCCCGGGTTCAGGTCGTCGAGGACCAGGGTACCAGTGGGCTTCTTGCTGATGATGATCTCGTCGCCTTCCTTCAGGTGCTGCAGCTGGGAGGTCAGCGGACCGTCCGGCACCTTGATGCTGAAGAACTCCAGGTGTTCTTCCCAGTTCGGGCTGGCGATGGAATAGGCGCGCATCAGCGGACGGCCATTGGGCTGTTGCAGGCCGATCATGACGAACTGGCCATTCTCGAAGCGCAGGCCCGGATCACGGGTGCACTTGAAGCTGAACAGCGTGTCGTTCCAGTGATGAACGCTGAGAATGCGCTCGGAGTTCATGTTGCTCATTTACGGGGCTCCGAAAATTTGAAGTCGCCAGCGCCGCACAGGAAGGGGCGCAATTGCGCGACATTGTAATGACCACCACAATATCTGTTAACTGGATTATCAAGATATAGGTTATCGGTTATATAGATATGCGATTTACCCTCCGTCAGCTCCAGGTATTCGTCGCCGTCGCCCAGCAGGAGAGCGTTTCCCGCGCTGCCCAGCAGCTTTCCCTGTCGCAGTCGGCCGCCAGCACTTCCGTGACGGAGCTTGAGCGGCAGTCGGGCTGCCAACTGTTCGACCGCGCCGGCAAGCGCCTCAGCCTCAACGCCCTGGGCCGCCAGTTGCTGCCCCAGGCGGTAGCCCTGCTGGACCAGGCCCGCGAGATCGAGGACCTGCTCAATGGCAAGACCGGTTTTGGCTCCCTCGACGTTGGCGCCACCCTCACGGTAGGCAACTACCTGGCCACCCTGCTCATCGGCTCCTTCATGCAGGCGCATCCGGAATGCCAGGTGAGCCTGCATGTGCAGAACACGGCGAATATCGTCCAGCAGATCGCCCTCTATGAGCTTGATCTGGGTCTAATCGAAGGCGATTGCCAGCACCCGGATATCGAAGTGCTGCCCTGGGTGGAGGATGAGCTGGTGGTGTTCTGCGCACCACAGCACCCGCTGGCTGCCAGGAGCCAAGCGAGCCTGGCGGAGCTGAGCCGCGAGGCGTGGATTCTACGGGAAAAGGGCTCGGGCACCCGCCTGACCTTCGACCAGGCCATGCGCCACCACCCTACCCCGCTGAACGTCCGCCTCGAACTGGAGCACACCGAAGCGATCAAGCGCGCCGTGGAGTCGGGCCTCGGCATCAGCTGCATCTCGCGGCTGGCCCTGCGCGACGCCTTCCGTCGCGGCAGCCTGGTGCCGGTGGAAACGCCCGGAATCGACCTGCGCCGACAGTTCTACTTCATCTGGCACCGGCAGAAGTACCAGACGGCAGCCATGCGCGAATTCCTCGATCAGTGCCGGGCACTGACCGCCGGAGTGAAGCGCAGTGACGAGATCGTGCTGCCGCCGATTGCCTGAATATCAGCCCAGGAGAATGGTCGCCCAGACCACCGTGACCAGGGTCAGCGCGATGAATTGCGCGGCGCTGCCCATGTCCTTGGCGTTTTTCGACAGCGGATGGCGTTCGAGGGAAATGCGGTCGATGGCCGCTTCCACCGCCGAATTCAGCAGTTCGACGATCAGCGCCAGCAGGCAGACGCCGATCATCAGCGCGCGCTCGCCACGACTGACATCGAGGAAGAACGACAGCGGGATCAGGACCACGTTGAGCAGCACCAACTGGCGGAAGGCGGCCTCGCCGGTGAAGGCGGTACGCAGCCCGTCGAGGGAATAACCAGCGGCGTTGAGAATGCGTTTGAGGCCGGTCTGGCCTTTGAATGGCGACATAAAGAGAAAGGGCTGTTGAAAGGAGCGCGCAGCCTAGCGCAACGCGCTTCAAAATTGCGTGAAAAGCCCGGTGTCAGGACGAGGGAATCGACTCCATCTGTTGCAGCAGCAGCGCGGCCTGGGTGCGGGTGCGCACGTTGAGCTTGCGGAAGATGGCGGTCACGTGGGCCTTCACCGTGGCTTCCGAGACGTTCAGTTCGAAGGCGATCTGCTTGTTCAGCAGGCCCTCACAGACCATGGTCAGCACACGGAACTGCTGGGGCGTGAGGCTGGCGAGTCCCTCGCTGGCAGCCTTGGCTTCATCGGAAAGGGCCTGTGCTTCTTCCAGCTGCGGCGGCCACCAGGTATCACCGTCGAGCACCGCACGTACCGCGTTCTGGATCACTTCCAGCGGGCTGGACTTGGGAATGAAGCCACTGGCACCGAACTCACGGGAACGGGCGACCACCGAGGCTTCTTCCTGGGCAGAGATCATCACCACCGGAATCTGCGGATACTGACCGCGCAGCAGCACCAGGCCGGAGAAGCCGTAGGCGCCGGGCATGTTCAGATCGAGAAGGACAAGGTCCCAGTCGGCGCGCTCGGCCAGGCGGGTCTCGAGCTCGGCAATGCTCGCCGCTTCCACCAGCCGCACCTCAGGCCCCAGGCCCAGGGTCAGGGCTTGCTGCAGGGCACTGCGGAACAGCGGGTGGTCATCGGCGATGAGAATTTCGTATGAGGCCATGGGCATGTCCTTTTTGTGATGGGCCCAGACACGCCTTTCCGGGGTGTGGAAAGGCATTTCGGCACGACGGGATACGCTGGCCAGACCCGAAGCTTGATACGGGCGGGCCGCAAAGCGGCGCTCAGCATGCCGAGGCGGGACGGGGTGGTCAAGTCGAACGCTTTACGGCAAAGTTCTCGGCTTTTCCCGTCGAGAAATACCATGCGAAGCCAAGCTCTGCGCGCCGATATCCTGATGCTGATCACCGCCGCCATCTGGGGCGCGGCCTTCGTCGCCCAGCGACTGGGGATGGACGCTGTCGGCCCCTTCCTCTATACCGGTCTGCGCTTCAGCCTTGGTGCCCTCATCCTCCTGCCGCTGCTGCTGATCCTGCCCCGGCCGGCCGTGAAGCAGCCACTGAACCGCGGCATGCTGCTGGGCGGGCTGCTCATGGGCCTGGCCCTGTCGCTGGGGATCAACCTGCAGCAGGTAGGCCTGTTGTTCACCACCGTCACCAACTCCGGCTTCATCACCGGACTATACGTCATCATAGTGCCGCTGCTCGGCCTTTTCCTCGGCCATCGCACCGGCATGGGCACCTGGCTCGGCGCCAGCCTGGCGGTGGTGGGCATGTTCCTGCTCAGCGTGGGTGAAGGTTTCCACGTCGCATCCGGCGACTGGCTGCAACTGGCCGGCGCCTGCGTCTGGGGCGTGCATGTACTGCTGGTGGGTTATTTCGCCAGCCGCTATGACCCGATCCGCCTGTCCATCCTGCAGTTCGGGGTCTGTGCAGTGGTCAGCCTGGTGCTGGCCGTCGTGTTCGAGGAAATCAGCGTCGGCGCCATCATCCAGGCCGGCCCGGCCATCCTCTATGGCGGCGTCATTGCCGTCGCCATCGGCTACACCCTGCAGGTGGTGGCGCAGCGTCACGCCATCGCTTCCCACGCCGCCATCATCCTCTCGCTGGAAGCGGTGTTCGCCGCCATCGCCGGTGCCCTGCTGCTGGATGAATCCCTGCACGCGCGTGGCTACATGGGCTGTGCCCTGATGTTCGCGGGCATGCTGGTGGCCCAGCTCTGGCCGCAGAAACACGAGCCGCAGGCGGCACTGGCCAAGGCCGAAGCCTAATCAGAGATAGCGGCTGAGCGCTTCGTGCGCCGGGCTCGCCTCGTCCAGAGGTAGAGCCCGCTTGGCGCCCAGGTAGCGTTCGGTGAATACGTCCAGGTAGGCGTTCAGCGCGCCGCCGGCCTCTTCGTCACCTGCCAGTTCCAGGCACAGCGCCCCGACCTCCGCCGTGCACAGGTGCTCTTCGTTCTTCCTGCGACGCAACCGATAGCGGGAAATCTGCTCCGGCGTCAGGCTGAGGACCGGGAAGCGGTCCAGGTAGGGGCTCTTGCGAAACATCTTGCGTGCTTCGGTCCAGGTGGCATCGAGCAGGATGAACAAGGGCCGCTTGCCCTCCGCCACCTCGACGCTGTCCACCACGCGCTCGGGCGCTGCGTACTCACCAGGAAACACCAGATAGGGTTGCCACTGCGGGTCTTCCAGCAAGGCGAGCAGCGCCTCGTCCACCTCGGTACGCGACCAGCCGAACGCCCAGGTGTCGGGCACGAGATCCGCGATCAGCCAGCCGGTGTTGCTCGGTTTCATCGGCTCGGAGTAGTACATCATCAGGCACACGCCGGAACGCACCGGCACCTTGGGCCGCCAGGCACAGAAGCAGTAGTCGAAGGCGACCCGGCATTCCGGACAGCGCGGCGCGCGCGATCCACGGGCGACGAAGGGGCGGGTGCTGCGTGCAAGGCATTCGGCGCGCAGGCGGAAGACGGCGTGACTCATCGAAACGGGTTCCAATACAACGGCTGGCCGCCCTCGCAGACCGAAAGGCAGCGGGCGGAATCGGGATGGCAAGAAGGATCGCGCGATTCTACCAGAGACGCCGTGCGCTGATTTTTCACGCGACAAGCACGGCCTGCGAACGCACAATTGCCGCGCTGGTCAAACAGCTACTTTTCGTTAGGAGATACACATGCTGCGCCTCACCGCCATCGCCGTCTGCGCGACCCTGCCCTTCTTCGCTCAGGCCGCATCGCTCAAGGACTACGAACTCGGCAAGATGCTCGAGAAAGTTGCCAAGGAGAGCAGCGTCGGCACGCCCCGCGCGATCAACGAGGACATCCTCGACCAAGGCTACACGGTCGAAGGAAACGAGCTGGTGAATCACCTCAGCGTGCGCGAGTCCCATGCAGCGCAGATGCGCGCCAACCCCGACGCCGTGCGCACACAACTGGGCGCCAGCGTCTGCCGTAATACCGGCTACCGCCAGCTGCTGGCGCGTGGCGCCGGCCTGCGCTACGAGTTCAGCGAATACAAGACCAATCGCCCGGTGACGTCCGAGCGCTTCAGCGCCCAGGATTGCGGCCTCAAGGCCAGGCCCAACTGATCGCCTTGGCGGCGCTTCTCTCCAGGAGCGCCACGCTCTCCTTTCTCCCTGAAGTCCGCGGCCTACGCTCACTCCACACTAATCCGGACAGCTTGCCGCGGTTCATTCAGGCAGCGGTGTACTGGAAAAGATCCAGCCCCTGCCGCAAGCTGTAATTGAGCGGCTCGACCGGGTCGCCCGGATTCCGGACTCGGCCCGTAGTGCTGCTCAGAGATGTTGATGAGCAAGGAGAACGCTATGCCCTATGATCCGGACGACTTTCTCTCCCGGCACTTCCAGACCAGCGGAATCGACCTGACCCAGAAGGTCGACGAGCTGATCAACCTCACCGTTCCCAGCGACAGCCCCAACCTCGCACTCTATCGCGAGATGCTGATCACCGTGGTGCGCATGGCCCAGGCCGACCGCAATCGCTGGGACGCCAAGATCATGCTGCAGACCCTGCGCGAAATGGAGCACGCCTTCAGCGTGCTGGAGCAGTTCAAGCGGCGCCGCAAGGTCACGGTATTCGGCTCGGCCCGCACCCCGGAAGGTCACCCGATCTATGCCCTTGCCCGCCAACTGGGAGCAGAGCTCGCCAAGCGCGACCTGATGGTGATCACCGGCGCCGGCGGCGGCATCATGGCTGCGGCCCACGAAGGCGCCGGCCTGGAGAACAGCCTTGGCCTGAACATCACCCTGCCCTTCGAACAGCATGCCAATACGACGGTGAGTGGCACCGAGCACCTGCTGTCGTTCCACTTCTTCTTCGTGCGCAAGCTGTTCTTCGTGAAGGAAGCCGATGCACTGGTACTCTGCCCGGGTGGTTTCGGCACCCTGGACGAGGCACTGGAAGTACTGACCCTGATCCAGACCGGCAAGAGCCCGGTGGTACCGGTGGTGTTGCTGGACGAGCCTGACGGCAGCTACTGGGAAGACGCCATTGGCTTCCTCCACGAGCAACTGGAGCGCAACCGCTACATCCTGGCCAGCGACATGAACCTGATGCGTCTGGTACGCAGTGCCGACGAAGCGGCCGCCGAGATCGCGCAGTTCTACCGCAACTACCACTCCAGCCGCTGGTTGAAGAACAGCTTCGTGATTCGCATGAATCACCCCCTCAGCGAGAAGGCCCTCGGACAGGTTCAGGAACAGTTCGCCGACCTCTGCCTGGAAGACGACTTCTGCCAGCAAGCCAATTCGGAGTCGGAGAAGGACGAACCGGAGTTCAGCGAGCTGATCCGCCTGGCATTCCGCTTCAACGGTCGCGACCATGGCCGCCTGCGTGAACTCATCGACTTCATCAACCTGCCGCAGCACTGGGCCGACAAGGCCTGATCAGTCAGACGAACTCAAGCCCATCCAGCTATCAGCCATGTGCGTCCGCGCATGGCTCGAGGCTGCGCGCGTGATTATTCAGTCGTCGGTATTACCGCGCAGGAGACGGCTGATCATCTCCATGGAGTAACCACGGTAGGCGAGGAATCGACCCTGCTGGGCGCGCTCTCGGGCGTCCTGGGGTTGGCGATTGAACTTGCGGCGCCAGACTTCGCGCAACTGCTCGCCCCAGTCGATATCAGCTTCGCGCAGGGCCTGGTCGATGTCACCACGCGGCAAGCCACGCTGGGCCAGTTCTTCGCGGATACGCTGAGGCCCATAGCCGCCACGGGCGCGGCTGGCGATGAAGCTTTCGAGGTAGCGGGATTCGGAGAGCAGGCCCTCTTCCGTCAAACGGTCGAGGGCACTGTCGATCAACTCGGGAGGTGCGCCGCGCTGACGCAGCTTGCGCGTCAGCTCGACTCGCCCGTGTTCGCGCTGCGCCAGCAGGTCCATGGCAGCCCGCCGCACGGCGGCTGGGCTGTCGAGCACGACGGGCATGGGAGGGTCAGAGGTCTACGTCAGCCAGGTCATCGACCGAAGCGGTCGACTTGTTGGCAGAGGCGCCAACCAGCAGCTTCTCGCGAATGATCTTCTCGATGGCGCTGGCGACTTCCGGATTGTCTTCCAGGTACTTGGCGGCGTTGGCCTTGCCCTGGCCGATCTTGTTGCCCTGGTAGCTGTACCAGGCACCGGATTTCTCCACCAGACCCAGCTGTACGCCCAGGTCGATGATTTCGCCGGTGCGGTAGATGCCCTTGCCGTACATGATCTGGAACTCGGCTTGACGGAACGGCGGGGCCACCTTGTTCTTCACCACCTTGACGCGGGTTTCGCTGCCCACGACTTCCTCGCCTTCCTTCACCGCGCCGGTGCGACGGATGTCGAGACGCACGGAAGCGTAGAACTTCAGGGCGTTACCGCCGGTGGTGGTTTCGGGGTTGCCGAACATCACGCCGATCTTCATGCGGATCTGGTTGATGAAGATGACCAGGCAGTTGGCATTCTTGATGTTACCGGTGATCTTGCGCAGGGCCTGGGACATCAGGCGCGCCTGCAGGCCGACGTGGGAGTCGCCCATCTCGCCTTCGATTTCGGCCTTGGGCACCAGGGCCGCAACGGAGTCGACGATGATCACGTCAACAGCGTTGGAGCGCACCAGCATGTCAGTGATTTCCAGGGCCTGTTCGCCGGTGTCCGGCTGGGAAACCAGCAGGTCGTCCACGTTCACGCCGAGCTTGCCGGCGTAATCCGGGTCCAGGGCATGTTCGGCGTCGACGAAGGCACAGGTAGCACCCAGCTTCTGGGCTTCTGCAATGACGGAGAGGGTCAGGGTGGTCTTGCCGGAGGATTCGGGACCGTAGATCTCGACGATACGGCCTTTCGGCAGACCACCGATGCCAAGCGCGATGTCCAGGCCCAGGGAACCGGTGGAAATGGCCGGGATGGCCTGGCGGTCGTGGTCGCCCATGCGCATGACCGCCCCCTTGCCGAACTGCTTCTCGATCTGGCCCAGGGCAGCAGCCAAGGCGCGCTTCTTGTTCTCGTCCATTGAAGTCCTCACTAAACTCAAGAGGGCCTGGCGGCCACCAACAACTGTATAAGTAGCCAGTATTATTCCATAGGGCAAGTCGCTCGCCTACCCCTGGACGGCTTTTTCTCCTGCAGCTAGTCGGATCAGCCCCTGGAGTGCCTCCACCACTGTCTGCCGGCGCACGGACAGGCGATCACCGGGGAACTGGCGGCGCACGGCTTCCACTTCCTTCCCGTTGCCCCAAGCCAGCCAGACAGTGCCGACGGGCTTCTCCGGGGAGCCGCCATCGGGTCCGGCGACGCCACTGACCGCCACGGCGAAACGTGCCCCGCTGCGCAACTGGGCACCGCGCACCATCGCCTCGACCACTTCACGGCTGACCGCCCCCACCCGCGGGAACAGCTCGGCAGGCACCGCCAGTTGCGAGGTCTTCTGCTCATTCGAATAGGTGACGAAGCCCGCCTCGAACCAGGCCGAACTGCCGGGAATGCGGGTAATCGCCTCGGCGATGCCGCCGCCGGTGCACGACTCGGCAGTACTCACCGACTCACCACGCGCCTTCAGTTGCTCGCCCAGCCACGCGGCCAGCGAAGTCAGTTCATCTTCGGTAATGGACATGTTCACTCCGGGGTTAAAGCGGGCCAACGGGATACCGTACACTAGCGCCTTTTGCATGCAAGGCCAGCCAATGAGTCAGAACGATCTCAGCGAACACACACCCATGATGCAGCAGTACTGGAAGCTGAAGAATCAGCATCCGGACCAGCTGATGTTCTACCGCATGGGCGACTTCTACGAGATCTTCTACGAGGATGCCAAGAAAGCCGCCAAGCTCCTCGACATCACTCTGACCGCGCGCGGACAGTCCGCGGGCAAGTCGATTCCCATGGCCGGTATCCCCTTCCATTCGGTGGAAGGCTACCTGGCCAAACTGGTGAAACTCGGCGAATCCGTGGTGATCTGTGAGCAGATCGGTGATCCGGCCACCAGCAAGGGCCCGGTGGAGCGGCAGGTCGTCCGTATCATCACCCCCGGCACAGTCAGCGACGAAGCGCTGCTGGACGAGCGTCGCGACAACCTGCTGGCCGCGGTGCTGGGTGACGAACGCCTGTTCGGTCTGGCAGTGCTGGACATCACCAGCGGTCGTTTCAGCGTGCAGGAGATCAAGGGCTGGGAAAACCTGCTGGCCGAACTGGAACGCCTCAACCCGGCCGAACTGCTGATCCCTGACGACTGGCCGCAGGGCCTGCCCGCAGAAAAACGCCGCGGCGTACGCCGTCGCGCCCCCTGGGATTTCGATCGCGACTCAGCGAAGAAGAGCCTCTGCCAGCAATTCGGCGTGCAAGATCTTAAGGGCTTCGGCTGCGAAACCCTGACGCTGGCCATCGGCGCCGCCGGCTGCCTCCTGGCCTACGCCAAGGAAACCCAGCGCACCGCCCTGCCCCACCTGCGCAGCCTGCGCCACGAGCGCATCGACGACACCGTCATCCTCGACGCCGCCAGCCGCCGCAACCTGGAACTGGACGTGAACCTGTCCGGTGGGCGCGACAACACCCTGCAATCGGTGATCGACCGCTGCCAGACCGCCATGGGCAGCCGCCTGCTCAGCCGCTGGCTGAACCGCCCGCTGCGTGACCGCGCCGTACTCGAGGCCCGCCAGGACGCCATCGACTGCCTGCTGGATCGCTACCGCTTCGAAGGCCTGCAACCGCAATTGAAGGAAATCGGCGACGTCGAGCGCATCCTCGCCCGCATCGGCCTGCGCAACGCCCGTCCGCGCGATCTCGCCCGCCTGCGTGACGCCCTCGCCGCCCTGCCGCAGCTGCAAGGCGCGATGACCGAGCTGGATGTGCCCCACCTGCAGGAACTGGCAGGCAGCATCCGTACCTATCCGGAACTGGCCGACCTGCTGGCGCGCGCCATCATCGACAACCCGCCGGCGGTAATCCGCGACGGTGGGGTGATCAAGACCGGCTACGACGCCGAGCTGGACGAACTCCAGGCGCTCAGCGAGAACGCCGGTCAGTACCTGATGGACCTGGAAACCCGGGAGAAGGCACGCACCGGCCTGCCCAACCTCAAGGTCGGCTACAACCGCATCCACGGCTACTACATCGAACTGCCCCGTGTGCAGGCCGAACAGGCACCGGCGGACTACATCCGTCGCCAGACCCTCAAGGGCGCCGAACGCTTCATCACACCTGAGCTGAAAGCCTTCGAAGACAAGGCGCTTTCCGCCAAGAGCCGCGCCCTGGCGCGGGAAAAGATGCTCTATGACGAATTGCTCGAACTGCTGATCGAGCAATTGGCCCCCCTACAGGACACCGCTGCGGCCCTCGCCGAACTGGACGTACTGAGCAACTTCGCTGAACGCGCGCTGAATCTCGACCTCAACCGTCCGCGCTTCGTCGATGAGCCCTGCATGCGCATCAACCAGGGTCGCCACCCGGTGGTGGAACAGGTGCTGGACACGCCCTTCGTGGCCAACGACCTGGCCCTGGATGACGCCACCCGCATGCTGATCATCACCGGCCCGAACATGGGCGGTAAGTCGACCTACATGCGCCAGACCGCGCTCATCGTGCTGCTCGCCCACATCGGCTGCTTCGTTCCAGCAGCCAGCTGCGAGCTGTCGCTGGTGGACCGCATCTTCACCCGCATCGGTTCCAGCGACGACCTGGCCGGCGGCCGCTCCACCTTCATGGTGGAAATGAGCGAAACCGCCAACATCCTGCACAACGCCAGTGCCAGCAGCCTAGTGCTGATGGACGAGGTGGGACGCGGCACCAGCACCTTCGACGGCCTGTCACTGGCCTGGGCTGCGGCGGAACACCTGGCCCGCCTGCGCGCTTTCACCCTGTTCGCCACCCACTACTTCGAGCTGACGGTTCTGCCGGAAAGCGAGCCTGTGGTCGCCAACGTCCACCTGAACGCGACCGAGCACAACGAGCGCATCGTCTTCCTGCACCACGTGCTGCCAGGTCCGGCGAGCCAGAGCTACGGCCTGGCAGTGGCGCAACTGGCCGGGGTGCCGGGTGGCGTGATCCAGCGTGCCCGCGAGCACCTGGCGCGCCTGGAGACCACCAGCCTGCCCCATGAAGCGCCACGCCAGAACTCCGGACAACCGAGTGCGCCCATGCAGAGCGATCTGTTCGCCAGCCTGCCACACCCGGTGCTGGACGATCTGGCGAAGGTCAAACCGGACGACCTGACCCCAAGGCAGGCACTGGAGCTGTTATATACACTGAAGTCGCGCCTCTAACCCCTTAACCGCACAAGCTGTTAGAATCCCGCGCGCTCTGGAAGACACCCGGGAATCAGCCTGCCCGGCGCCGTGAGCTCCAGAGCCGAGAAGCCGGACATAGAAGGCTTCCGAGCCGCCGCTTGAGGAGAAGAATTGAAATGACCTTCGTCGTCACCGACAACTGCATCAAATGCAAATACACCGACTGTGTGGAAGTCTGTCCGGTGGACTGCTTCTACGAAGGCCCGAACTTCCTGGTCATTCACCCGGATGAGTGCATCGACTGCGCGCTCTGCGAGCCCGAATGCCCGGCACAGGCCATCTTCTCCGAGGATGAAGTGCCCGAGGACATGCAGGAGTTCATCGAGCTGAACCGTGATCTGGCCGAAGTCTGGCCGAACATCACCGAGAAGAAGGACGCCTTGCCCGATGCCGAAGAATGGGACGGCGTCAAAGGCAAGCTGGAACACCTGGAACGCTGATCCCTGATCCCCCTCAGCGTCCCAATCAAAAAGACCCGCATCTGCGGGTCTTTTGCTTTTCTCTGGACGAAAAAAGGGGCGGGGGATACCCGCCCACTCTTTTGTCCCTATTCCCTGTAGTCCTTGCTCATCATCCTGATGAATCGCATCCGGCGATGTCCCTGGTCGATTTCCGTATCAACCCGCGTACATCCTGTACGCAAGGGTGATATTAGCGATCCATGGGTACGGAGCAAGTTGGCCAAACAGCGTCTCGATCGCTGAAATCGCCACAACGACAAAAATAAAATCATTAACTATCAAGTAGTTACAGATAATCTCAACATTCAACCCGCCATTGGCGAGCAGCAACCTCCTCCAATCACCTACATGGCGTGTAAGCAATAACTTACAAAGCGATGCATAAAAATAGATGCGGATGAACTAGGCTAAAGGTTCCCTCGCCTGCCTTGGATCTCCAGGTATTTGAGTGATCTGGTGAGAGTCGACACGGGTGTGCCGGTAAATACCACAGGCAAATCGAGTAGGAGGAGGCCTCGCGGCCTCCGTCCTCTCACACCACCGTACGTACGGTTCCGTATACGGCGGTTCAGGTCATACGGCTAAGCCGAGTGATCGTATCCAGTATCGACACCAGTCCAA
>NZ_JBHZGM010000032.1:0-57769 GCF_043392685.1 Metapseudomonas phytobenefica
CGAAGAAGTGACGTAGCTTCTTGCGGCTGTCGCTGCGACCGAAGCCGTCGGTGCCCAGCACCTTGTATTCCTTGCTCGGAACCCACTGGCGGATCTGGTCGGCGAACAGCTTCATGTAGTCGGTGGAGGCCACGACCGGGCCCTTGCGACCGCTCAGGCACTGCTCGACGTAGGTCTGCTTCGGCTTCTGCTCCGGGTGCAGGCGGTTGTAGCGCTCGACCGCCAGGCCTTCGCGGCGCAGTTCGTTGAAGCTGGTGACGCTCCAGACGTCGGCGCCGACGTTGAACGCTTCGCGGAGGATCTTCGCCGCTTCGATGACTTCGCGCAGGATGGTGCCCGAACCCAGCAGCTGCACGTGGTGTGCGGCTTCCTTCTTGTCCTCTTCGAGGAGGTACATGCCCTTGATGATGCCTTCCTCGGCGCCTGCCGGCAGGGCGGGCTGGGTGTAGGCCTCGTTCATCACGGTGATGTAGTAGAAGACGTGTTGCTGCTCTTCGATCATCTGGCGGATGCCTTCGCGGATGATCACCGCCAATTCGTAGCCGTAGGTGGGGTCGTAGCTGCGGCAGTTGGGTATCACCGAGGCGAGGATATGGCTGTGGCCATCCTCGTGCTGCAGGCCTTCGCCATTGAGGGTGGTCCGGCCGGAGGTGCCGCCGATCAGGAAACCATGGGCGCGGCTGTCGCCGGCCGCCCAGGCCAGATCGCCCACGCGCTGCAGGCCGAACATCGAATAGAAGACGTAGAACGGCAGCATCGGCTGGTTGTGGTTGCTGTAGGAGGTGCCGGCGGCGATGAAGGAGGACATGGCGCCCGCTTCGTTGATGCCTTCCTCGAGGATCTGGCCCTTCTTGTCCTCGCGGTAGAACATCACCTGGTCCTTGTCGACCGGCTCGTAGAGCTGGCCCACGGACGAGTAGATGCCCAGCTGGCGGAACATGCCTTCCATACCGAAGGTACGGGCTTCGTCCGGGATGATCGGGACGATGCGCTGGCCCAGTTCCTTGTCCTTGACCAGCTGCGCGAGGATGCGCACGAAGGCCATGGTGGTGGAGATTTCACGGTCGCCCGAGCCGTCGAGGATGGCCTTGAGGGTGTCCAGCGGCGGGGGCGGGATGCTGAAACTGTTGGCGCGGCGCTTGGGCATGAAACCGCCCAGGGCAGCGCGGCGTGCCTGCAGGTACTTGAACTCGGGGCTGTCCTCGGCGAAGCGAACGAAGGGCAATTGTTCCAGCTCGGCGTCGTTGACCGGGATGTCGAAGCGGTCGCGGAACAGCCTCAGGCTTTCGATATCGACCTTCTTGATGTTGTGCGCGATGTTCTTCGCTTCGCCCGCGCCAGTGCCATAACCCTTCACTGTCTTGGCCAGGATGACGGTGGGTTGGCCCTTGTGGTTGACCGCCTGGTGGTAGGCCGCATAGAGCTTGTAGGGGTCGTGGCCACCACGGTTGAGCCTCCAGATCTCGTCGTCGGACAGGTCCTTGACCATCTCCTTGAGTTCCGGGGTGTTGAAGAAGTGCTCACGGACGTAGGCACCGTCCTTGGCCCTGTAGTTCTGGTACTCGCCGTCGACCACTTCGTCCATGCGGCGCTGCAGGGCGCCGTGGGTGTCCTTGGCGAACAGCGGATCCCAGAAGCGGCCCCAGACCACCTTGTTCACGTTCCACTGGGCGCCACGGAAGACGCCTTCCAGTTCCTGGATGATCTTGCCGTTGCCGCGCACCGGGCCGTCGAGGCGCTGCAGGTTGCAGTTGATGACGAAGATCAGGTTGTCCAGCTTCTCGCGGCCGGCCAGGGAAATGGCGCCAAGCGCCTCGGGTTCATCACACTCGCCATCACCGAGGAAGCACCAGACCTTCTGCTTGCCGGCGGGAATGAAGCCGCGGCTTTCCAGGTACTTCATGAAGCGCGCCTGGTAGATCGCCTGGATCGGGCCGAGGCCCATGGACACGGTGGGGAACTGCCAGAAGTCCGGCATCAGCCAGGGGTGCGGATAGGAGGACAGGCCCTTGCCGTCCACTTCCTGGCGGAAGTTGTTCAACTGCTCTTCGCTGATGCGGCCTTCGAGGAAGGCGCGGGCGTAGATGCCGGGGGCGATCGGCCCCTGGATGAAGATCAGGTCGCCGCCATGCTCCTCGGTGGGCGCCTGGAAGAAGTGGTTGAAGCCAACATCGTAAAGGGTGGCCGAAGAGGCGTAGGTCGAGATGTGCCCGCCCAGGTCCGGGTCCAGCCGGTTGGCGCGCATCACCATCGCCACCGCGTTCCAGCGGGTCATCGAGCGGATGCGGCGTTCCATGAACAGGTTGCCAGGCATGCGCGCTTCGTGGCTCACCGGAATGCTGTTGCGATAAGGCGTGGTGATGGCGTAGGGCAGTTGCGTGCCGCTGCGGGTGGCCAGCTCGCCCATGCGGGTCAGCAGGTAGTGCGCGCGGTCTTCACCTTCGTGCTCAAGTACGGATTCCAGGGAATCCAGCCATTCCTGGGTTTCGACGGGATCGAGGTCTTGCATGACAGACTCCACATGTTTGGCCCCACTGGCCGGGGCTGATGTCATCGTCCGAACAGGCCGCGCCTTCTGCAGCGCCGGCGTACGTGAAGGACCACGTTTGTACCACCGGCGGAGCACACTTTAGCGTTCACAGAATAGAACTCTGAGGGCGATAAATTGGATCTACCGAGGCCGTCGTTGCGCAACTACCGTTACCGCCATTGGTTTCAGGAGGTTCGCAATGAAGAAGATCCTCGGCGTCTACACCAGCCCCCGGCCCCACTGGGTGGGTGATGGCTTCCCCGTTCGCACGTTGTTTTCCTACGACAGCCTAGGCAAGCATGTGAGTCCCTTCCTGCTGCTCGACTTCGCGGGCCCCCATGATTTCCCGGCTACCTCCCAGCGCCGGGGCGTGGGGCAGCACCCGCACCGGGGGTTCGAGACGGTGACCATCGTCTACAAGGGCGAACTGGAACACCGCGACTCCACCGGCGCCGGCGGGCTGATCGGCCCCGGCGATGTGCAGTGGATGACGGCGGCCTCGGGCATTCTCCATGAAGAGTTCCATTCCGAGGCCTTCGCCCGCAGCGGCGGCACCCTGGAAATGGTGCGGCTGTGGGTCAATCTGCCGGCTCGCGACAAGATGGCGGCTCCGCGCTATCAGACCCTCCTCGATCAGTCGATTCCCGCCATTCCACTGGCAGGCGGTGCGGGGACACTGCGGCTGATCGCCGGGGAATTCGAGGGCCGTCAAGGACCGGCGCAGACCTTCACGCCGATCGACGTCTGGGACCTGCGGCTCAAGCGAGAAAAGCCGCTGTCCTTGCCATTGGTCGAGGGGCGCACCTCTGCCCTGGTGGTGCTGCGCGGCACGTTGCAGGTGAATGGCACGCAAGTGCTCCGTGAGGCGCAGACCGTGCTGTTCGACCGGGCCGGAGACGAGGTGCTGCTGGAAGCCAATGACGAGGCGCTGGTGCTGCTGCTTTCGGGCGAGCCCATCGATGAGCCCATCGTCGGTTACGGCCCCTTCGTGATGAACAGCGAAAGCGAGATACGCCAGGCGATCCAGGACTTCCAGACCGGCCGGTTCGGCCAGATGAACGACTGACGGTCATATTTCGGACCGGGTCATTGCCTAGTCTGATTAATCCCCACAGTGGACCTGTGGGCCCGCGGTTCGGCCGCCATGGCGAGGATGGCCAAGAACAACAAAGTGCTGGACTCCCGGCACACCCGACCCCAGACCCGCCCCACAAGGGCGGGGCGTCAACCCAAGCAAGGAGACTCACCATGTCTTTCCAATACAAGCGTCTGGACAAGAACAACGCCGCTGTACTGCTGGTAGATCACCAGACCGGTCTGCTCTCGTTGGTGCGGGATATCGATCCGGACCGGTTCAAGAACAACGTGCTGGCCCTTTCCGATCTGGCCAAGTACTTCAATCTGCCGACCATTCTCACCACCAGCTTCGAGAACGGCCCCAACGGCCCGCTGGTGCCCGAGCTGAAGGAACAGTTCCCCGATGCGCCCTACATCGCTCGCCCCGGCAACATCAATGCCTGGGATAACGAAGATTTCGTCAAGGCAGTGAAAGCCACCGGCAAGAAGCAACTGATCATCGCCGGCGTGGTGACCGAAGTCTGCGTGGCCTTCCCGGCCCTGTCGGCCCTGGAAGAAGGCTACGACGTCTTCGTGGTCACCGACGCTTCCGGCACCTTCAACGAACTCACCCGTGATTCCGCCTGGCGCCGTATGGAAGCCGCCGGTGCCCAGCTGATGACCTGGTTCGGCGTGGCCTGCGAACTGCACCGCGACTGGCGCAACGACATCGAGGGCCTGGGCACCCTGTTCTCCAACCACATCCCGGACTACCGCAACCTGATGACCAGCTTCTTCACGCTGAACTCGGGCAAGTGAGTCTGACCCCGGTAGCCCTGCCTGTGTGCATGGCTACCGGGACCGCCACTTTGAAAGTCGCCAGCGATGAGGTCCTGACAACCCGTCCATTGCCCGAGTAAGGAGAACGATCATGGCCAACGCTCCCCGGATCAACGTGCTGGGCATTTCCGGCAGCCTGCGGCGCGGCTCTTTCAATACCTCGGTGTTGCGCGAGGCTGCGCGCCTGGCGCCGGCGGACATGGCCATCGAGCTCGCCGACATCAGCGAGATCCCGCTCTACAACGAAGATACCTACGCCCAGGGCTTTCCCCCTGCGGTCGAGCGTTTGCGTGAACAGATCCGTGCCGCCGATGCGTTGCTGATCGCCACGCCGGAATACAACTATTCAGTGCCAGGGGTGCTGAAGAACGTCATCGACTGGGTTTCCCGTCCGCCCGAGCAACCCTTCGCCGGCAAGCCGGTTGCCCTGATGGGCGCCAGTGCCGGCCGCTTCGGTACGGCGAGGGCCCAGTACCACCTGCGCCAAAGCATGGTCTTCCTGGACATGCGTCCGCTGAACCGACCCGAGCTGATGATCGCCACCGCCCACAAACTCTTCGATGAACAGGGCAACCTGACCGATGAGGCGACCCGCGAGTACCTCCGTGGCCTGCTCGTGACGCTTCATGAGTGGACCCTGAGTCACCAGGCCGGATGATGGAGACCAAGTGATGAGTACTCACGAAACCCGTTGCGAGCTGTCCTCTTCCTTCGATTGTCCGGAGAAGGATGGCGTCCGGGCCGTCCAGCGGATCACCTCGCGCAGTGCCGAGATCGGCGGTGGCATTTCCGTCAGCCGGCTGCTGCCTTCGAGGCATAGGCGCATGGTCGGTGCCTGGTGTTTCCTCGACCATGCCGGCCCGGCGGTTTTCAAGTCCGGCGATGGCCTGCGGGTCGGGCCGCATCCGCATATCGGCCTGCAGACCTTCACCTGGATGATCGAAGGTGAAGTGCTGCATCGCGACAGTCTGGGCAATGTCCAGGTGATCCGTCCCGGCCAGGTGAACCTGATGACCGCCGGCCACGGCATCGCCCATACCGAGGAGTCCCTGCCGGGCGAGGGCCATCTTCACGCCGTGCAATTGTGGATCGCCTTGCCGGCTGCGGAGCGTGATCGGGCTCCGGCATTCGAGCACCATGCCGAACTGCCCCGCTGGCAAGCCGAAGGTTTCAGCTTCACGCTGCTCGCCGGACGTTTTGGCCAGCACGAAGCGCCTGTCAAGACCTTCTCGCCGCTGTTGGGCATTGACCTCGCCACCCTTGATGCCGCGAGCACCCGGCTGGATCTCGATCCGGCCTTCGAATACTGCGTCCTGCCGCTGATCGGCCAGTGGCAGGTCAATGGCGAGTCCTTTGCCGAGAACGAACTGGCTTATCTCGGCCGTGGCCTGGAGTCGCTCGAACTGAGCGCCCCGGCCGGCGCGCGGGGCATCCTGCTGGGGGGCGTGCCTTTCACCGAGGAGATCTTCCTGTGGTGGAACTTCGTCGGCCACAGCAAGGCCGAGATCGCTGACGCCCAGCGCGACTGGGAAGAGGGCAGCGCCAGGTTCGGCGAGGTGGCCGGCTTCGATGGGCGGCGCCTGGTTGCACCTGCGCTGCCCTGGCGAGTGTCGTAACGGCCGGTTTGTCCCGAGGTCCTGGATGAACCCGCTGATCGCCTATTTCAAGATTGCCCTGCGCCCCGGTCGTGACGTCCTGCTGTTCGCATTGCGTACCGTGGCAGCCGGATTGCTCTGCCTGTACCTGGCCTTCATCTTCGATCTGGACCAGCCGAAGTGGGCCCTGATGACGGTGGTCATCATCAGCCTGCCGCTGGCCGGCATGACGCTCAAGCGCAGCTTCGCCCAGGTGCTGGGCACCGGAGCGGGTGCCGGGGTGGCGGTGTTGATCATGGCGGTGTTTCCGCAGGCGCCGGAGCCTTTCCTGATCTGCCTGGCGTTGTGGCTGGCGTTCTGTACGGCGGGCGGCACGCTGCTGCGTTACACCGATTCCCATGCCTTCGTGCTGAGTGGATTCACCGCCGTGATTGTCGCCACGCTGGCGATTCCGGAGCCGGACGGCACGCTCCTGCTGGCCATCACACGGTTGACGGAAACCCTCCTGGCGGTGGCCTGCGTCGGCTTTGTCAGCCTGCTCACGGCTCGCCCGCAGGCGGTGGCCAAAGGTTACTTCGCCAAGGTCGACGGCCTGGTCAGGCTCATCGCCGTTCACGCTGCCGCAGTGATTCGGACCGACGAGGATGAGGCCGCCTTTCGCCAGCGCCAGGCACAACTGGTCGCCGAGATCAGCGCCCTGGAGAGCCTGCGCCGCCACCTGTACTTCGATGCGCCGCACCTGCGCAGTGCCGATGGCCTGGTGCAGTTGTTCGCCAATCAACTGGTCCTGCTGACTTCGCGCCTGCTGGTCCTGCGGCAGCAGCGCGAACTGGTCCAGCAGCACTGGCAAGGCCCGCTGCCAGCCGATATCCAGTTGCTGCGCCAGCGCGAACTGGCCAGCCTGGACGAGCTGGCGCGTGATGGCATGGCCCTGCCGGCGGCCAGCCGTGACGCCCTGCGGAATATCCATCAGGGATTCGACGAGGCCGCTGACCGCGCCGAGTTCCTGAGTGAACCCTTGCCCGCCCATTTGCGCTCCCTGGCCTGGGCGCTGCGCTGGGAGCAGGCCCGCCTGCTGCAGCAGCTGGATGAACTGATAGAACTCAACGAGGCCATCCAGCAGGGGCGGACGGCCAGTTGCCCCTTTGCACGGGGTGGCCTGAATGCGCTTCACCTGGACTTCCGCCTGGCGGGCATGAATGCCGTGCGTGCCTTCCTGGCGCTTGCCCTCGCGGGCTTCCTCTGGATCGAGACGGCGTGGGACGGGGCGCGGGCGGGGCTGATCCTGGTGGCGGTCATGTGCTCGCTGATGGCGACTTTTCCGCGCCCGTTGCTGGCCAGCCAGAACTACAACAGGGGGCTGGTGGTGGCCATCGGTCTGTCGGCGATCTACCAGTTCGCCCTGCTGCCGGTGTTTGGCGATTTCGAGATGCTCGCGCTGTGTCTGGCCCCCTTGCTCTATCTGGTGGCGGTCGGATTGGCCAGCCCCATGACCGCGGGCATCGGCATGGGCATCGGTCTGGTGACCCTGTTGATGGTCGGTCCGCAGAATGTCGGGGCCTACCATAACACGGCGATGCAGTGGTTCGAGTTCGCCGGGGCCTACCTGGCCGGCGGGCTTCTCTCGATGGTGGTGTTTGCACTGGTGTTTCCCTTCAATCCAGAGCAACGGATCGCCTGGCTGTTCCGCGCGTCCCGCGAGGACGTCGCCCGACAGGTCATCGGGACGCCCGGACCGGCCGGCCAATTCGATTTCGAGAGCCGCATGCTGGACCGGCTGGCGATGATGATCGGCCTGCTGCCGGCCACCACGGACCCACGCGCCAGGGAAATCTTCGAATGCAACCTGATGTGCGTCGGCCTTGCCGTGGCGCTGGTGCAGGCGAACGAACAGTGCGCCAGCAGCAAGGCGCTGCCGGCGGAACTGCGCTCGGCGTTGCAGCAAGGGCTGCGGGATATGGCCGATTACATCGGCGCAATCCGGCGCGTCGACCTGCACGGGCTGCTGCAGGACATGCAGCGGATCGGCCAGTCGATGGACGCGCTCCATGAGGCGCATCTGACCCATGGCCGTGAAGAGTTGCGCAGGCTGTTCATCATGCGCGTTGCGCTGGCGATCGCGCTGGCGTTGCTTGAGCGCTACCGCCATTTGCTGGATTTGCCGGGGCCATTGCCGCTGGAGGAGGGTGCCTATGCCCGCTGATTTCGAACTGGGTGGCGTCTACCTGCCGCCGATTGCCCAGGCGCTGTTGCTGAGCCTGCCGTTGTTCCTGCTGCTCGATGCGCTGTTGCGACGCCTGGGCGTTCTCGCGTTCGTCTGGCATCCGGCGTTGTTCCAGGGCGGCTTGTATGCGGCGATCTGTGCGCTGCTGGTGCTGTTGATGGGAGTGAATGTCTGAAATGCCCGCGATGAAACCCTTGCTGTCCAGGACGCTGACCCTTGTCACCGTGCTTGTCGCATTCGGCCTTGGCTGGTACGCCTGGGAGCATTACACCCGCGCCCCGTGGACCCGTGACGCGCGGGTGCGGGCCGATGTGGTGACACTCTCTGCCGAGGTGAGCGGGCGCATCGTCGAGCTGCCATTGCAGGACAATCAGTTCGTCGAGAAGGGCGACCTGCTCCTGCAGATCGATCCAGCCCGCTACGAGCTGGCCGTGCTGCACGCCCAGCGGGCGGTGGAAGTGGCGCGTGCCGCACTGGGACAATCCCGGGCATCCATAGTCGCCAACCAGGCGTTGTTGCGGCAGCGGCGCAGCGAGGAGCAACGCCGTCGGCAATTGCGGCAGCGCTCGGCGATATCCAACGAAGAATGGGAAAAGGCCAGCACCGACGTTGCCGTCGCCGAGGCCGAGCTGCTCAGGGAACAGTCCAACCTGGGCCTGGCACAGGCCAACGTCCAGCTGGCCGAGGCGTCGTTGCAGCAGGCGCGACTGGATCTGGAGCACACCCGGTTGCTGGCGCCGGTGAGCGGCTATGTCACCAACCTGTTGACGCGCAAGGGCGATTTCGCCCAGCCGGGCGCGCCGCTGCTGGCCCTGGTGGACAGCGACTCCTTCCATGTCAGCGGCTACTTCGAGGAAACCAAGCTGCCACGCATCCACGTCGGCAGCCGCGCCCGGATCGTGCTGATGAGCGGGGAAGAGCTGGAGGGCAGGGTGGAAAGCATCGCCTACGCCATCACCGACCGCGAGAACCTCCCGGGCAGCCGCCTGCTGGCGAACGTCAACCCGAGCTACACCTGGATCAAGCTCGCCCAGCGCATCCCTGTGCGCCTGCGGCTGGACCCGCTCCCCGCTGGAGCGCCGCCACTGCGGGCCGGAACCACCGCCACCGTCACCATTCTCGAATAGGTCTGGAATGTTGCATGCAGTCATCCGGTTGGACATGTCGCCATGTTCGATCTGAACGAGCTTTACCTGTACGCCAAGGTCGTAGAGCACGGCGGGTTCGCCCCCGCTGGCCGCAAGCTGGGCGTGCCCAAGTCCCGCTTGAGCCGACGTGTTTCCACGTTGGAGGAGCGCCTGGGCGTGCGCCTGATCCAGCGCTCGACCCGGCACTTCGCGGTGACCGAAGTCGGCCTGGAGTATTACCACCATTGCGTGGCGATGCTGGCGCAGGCCCATGCCGCCGAGGAGGCGATAGAGCGGAGCCGGGCCGAGCCACGGGGCGTGGTGCGGATCGCCTGTTCGACACCCTTGCTGGACGCGCGGCTGGCGCCCATGCTGGCCCGCTTCATGGCCCAATGCCCGGTGGTGGAGTTGCTGGTCAAGAGCCTGAATCGGCGCGTCGATGTCATCAGCGAAGGCTTCGACCTGGTCCTGAGCGTTCGCCACCAGCCGCTGGAAAGCAGTGAACTGGTCATGCGGACACTGGCGCGGAGTCGTCAATGCCTGGTGGCGGCACCCTCCGTTCTTGCTGGACACGCAGATGCCCTCGGGCCGGCGGACCTGCCTGGGTTGCCAGCCCTGTGCTGGGGCCCGAATGTCCAGGACTACACCTGGGAACTGGACGGGCCGGATGGGGCCGTGGCATCGATTCATGTCCGCCCGCGCATGGTGTCGGATGACCTGGCCGTACTGCGGGAGGGGGCGTTGGCCGGGGTGGGGGCCGTACTGCTGCCCGAGGAGGTCGTGCAGGCGGACCTGGCGAGTGGCCGGCTGGTCAACGTACTCGATGGCTGGGCGCCCAGATCGGGGGACGTGGTTGCCATCTTTCCGTCCCGTCGTGGCCTGATGCCGTCCGTGCGCCAACTGATCGATTTTCTCGCCGAGGCATTCCAGCACGAGTCAACGGCGCTGGATGCGGAGGCCATGCCTGCATTGGCCGTTGCCAGAGCGGTGTAGGAGCCAGCTTGCTGGCGAAACGGGACCATTCGCTGGCAAGCCAGCTCCTACGGGCAATTCGGACACCCTCCGACATCCTGCCCGTGGGTTGGCACACCAGCCTTGCGCCGGGAGAGGCGGTCCGTCGGCCGTCGATTCGATTCTTGATTTCAACTCAAATAACTTTGCTCGATTGGCGGCTTAATCGACAAAGGTAAAGGCGACACACTGCGCGCCATTCAAGTCGTCGACCTACTGGAGCCTAGCCATGTCGTCCACCCCCCTCATTCCTTCCTTCGGCCTCGGCACCTTCCGCCTGACCGGCCAGCCCGTCGTCGATTCGGTACGCAGCGCCCTGGAGTTGGGCTACCGCGCCATCGACACCGCGCAGATCTACGGCAACGAGGCCGATATCGGCCAGGCCATCGCCGAGAGCGGCGTGCCCCGTTCCGAGCTGTTCCTCACCACCAAGATCTGGGTGGAGAACTACGCCAGCGACAAGCTGGTCGCCAGCCTGCGCGAGAGCCTGGAAAAACTGCGCACCGATCAGGTGGACCTGACCCTGATCCACTGGCCGGCGCCGGGCAACGGCGTCGAGCTGCCCGAATACATGGAGGCGCTTGCCGAAGCCAAGGCCCAGGGGCTGACCCGCCAGATCGGCATCTCCAACTTCAACATCGATCTGACCCGGCAGGCCGTCGCGGCGGTGGGCAAGGGCGAGATCGCCACCAACCAGATCGAGCTCAGCCCCTATCTGCAGAACGCGGCGCTGACGGCCTTCCTCAAGGAGCAGGGCATCCCGGTCACCTCCTACATGACCCTGGCCTACGGCAAGGTGCTGAAAGACCCGGTGCTGGCCGAGATCGCCGCCAAGCACCAGGCCACCGTCGCACAGGTCGCTCTGGCCTGGGCGCTGCAGCTGGGCTATGCGGTGATTCCGTCCTCGACCCGCCGCGAGAACCTGGCCAGCAACCTGCTCGCCCGCGACCTGCGCCTGGACGCCGAGGACATGGCGCAGATCGCCGCACTGGAACGCAACGGCCGCGAAGTTAGCCCCGAAGGTCTGGCTCCGGTCTGGGATTGACGGCCACGCCAGCTTCCCGCGCCCGACCACGGTGCGCCATCGAATTTTTCTGATCACCGAACGTCGTCAGGCGAGGGCCCCAGCGCTCCGCCGACGGCCTGAACGAATACAGGAGTGTCATATGAAAACCTTCGCCAGATTCGCCCTGGCCGCTGCGTTGCCGCTGGCCATGCAGGCCGCTTCCGCCGCCGACTGGTATCCCTCCGCCTACGGCGCCAACGATGAAATCGGCGCCGCCAACCTGCTGACCCCCGAGGTGGTGAAGCAGGCGGTCGGCCTGGTCAAGACCGGCAAGACCTATCCGCTGGCGGTGCCGGTGGACAAGAACCTGCCGGCGTTTCGCCACCGCAGCTTCCACCTCTACAACATCCAGCCTGGCGAGCAGGCCGGCCGGACCCTCGGCCCGAACAAGTTCACCTTCAACGACGAGATGGTGAACGCCTGGACCGGTGTCGGCACCCAGCTCAACGGCATCGGCCACATCGGCATCGACAACCGTTACTACAACGGCAACCAGGCGGCCGACTTCGTCACCGTCGAAGGGGTGAAGAAGCTCGGCATCGAGAAGGTCCCGCCGTTCGTGACCCGTGGCGTGGTGCTGGACATGACCGCGCACTACGGCAAGGCCGTCGTTCCCGGCGGTACCGAGTTCAGCGTCGCCGACATCCAGGCGGTGCTGAAGAAGCAGGGCCTGACCCTGCGCAAGGGGGACGTGGTGCTGTTCAACACCGGCTGGCTGGAGCTTATCGGCAAGGACAACAAGCAGTTCCTCGAAGTCGAGCCGGGCATCGGCATGGAAGCGGCTAAGTGGCTGGCCGACCAGGGCATAGTTGCTTTCGGCGGCGATACCTGGGCCTCCGAGGTGTACCCCAACCCCCACGGCAAGGATGAGTTCCCGGTGAACCAGTACATGCTGGCCAAGCGCGGCATCTACAACCTGGAACTGATCGACAGCCGCGCACTGGTGCGCGACCAGGCCTGGGAATTCCTCTTCGTCCTCGGCCAGCCGCTGTACGTCGGCTCGACCCAGGTCAACATCAACCCGGTGGCCATCAAATGACGACTTCCACTTCGCTACCGGCCTTCGCCGGCCGCAGCTTCCGCGTCGACTACCAGGGCCTGTCCGCGCACAACCGCTATTCGGCGGACGGCTCTTTCATCCGCTACGCCATCGTCTCCGGTCCCTACGCCGGTGCCGAGGGCGAGGCGGCCTGCCAATGGCGGGAAATCGCCGAGGGTGTCTACGTGATTTCTTGGCAGGAAGCCGACGGCGCCACCGTGGTGCATGTCGATGATTTCGCCAACGGACATTCGCAGGCGTTCTTCACCGCAACCGACCTGAGCTTCCATCGCATGCAGGGGCCGTTGACGGCGATCGAAACGGAGGAGGGCGAGCAATGAAATCCACTCAGGTATTGTTCGCGCTGGCCATCGGCGCGTTCGGCATCGGCACCACCGAGTTCACACCGATGGGGCTGCTGCCGGTCATCGCCGAGGGGGTGGACGTCAGCATTCCCAGCGCGGGGATGCTGGTCACCGCCTACGCCGTCGGCGTGATGCTTGGCGCGCCGCTGATGACACTGTTGTTCAGCCGCTTCGGCAAGCGTGGTGCGCTGATCTCGCTGATGGCCATCTTCACCCTGGGCAATCTGCTGTCGGCGATGGCGCCTGACTATGCCACGCTGCTCGCCTCGCGCCTGGTCACCAGCCTCAACCATGGCGCCTTCTTCGGCCTCGGGGCGGTGGTCGCGGCGAGCGTGGTGCCGAAGGACAAGCAGGCCAGCGCGGTGGCGGCCATGTTCATGGGCCTGACCATCGCCAATATCGGCGGTGTGCCAGCGGCGACCTGGGTCGGCCAACAGGTCGGTTGGCGCGTGGCATTTGCCGGCACCGCGGCGCTGGGTCTGATCGCCATGGCCGCGCTCTGGCTCGCCCTGCCCAGGGGTGAGCGCGGCAGCGTACCCGATGTGCGTCGCGAACTGGCCGTGATAACCCGCCCGAGCGTGTTACTGGCGATGGCGACGACGGTGGTCGGAGCCGGTGCGATGTTCACGCTGTACACCTACGTGGCACCGGTGCTGGCCGAACTGACCGGCGCTTCGGACGCTTTCGTCACCCTGGCGCTGGTGCTGATCGGCGTTGGTTTCACCCTCGGCAATAGCCTGGGCGGCCGTCTCGCGGACTGGTCGCTCGACGGTTCGACGCGAATCTTCCTCGCGGCGCTGGCCGTCATCATGCTGCTCTTGCCGCTGGCGCTGACCAACCACGTAGCTGCGGCGCTGGGCTTGCTGGTCTGGGGTGTAGCGACCTTCGGTCTGGTGCCTCCCCTGCAGATGCGGGTCATGGAAGCCGCCGCCGAAGCCCCCGGCTTGGCCTCGTCCATCAATGTCGGTGCCTTCAACCTTGGCAACGCGCTCGGTGCGGCACTGGGCGGCGGTGTCATCAGCCTGGGCCTGGGTTACGTCGCCGTACCGGTGGCCGGTGGCCTGCTGGCTGCTCTGGGGTTGTTGCTGGTATGGCTGGGGCGAGCCGGCAAGGTCGCCGAAGTCAATCTGGCCCAGCAGCCCTGCGACAGTGTGTGATTGAACCCTGTTGCCGAGAGAACGGAAAAGGCCCCGGGACAGAACGCCCGGGGCCTTCATGTGTTCGGACTCGACCCTTTTGACCTGCGGCCGATTGTGAGTGAGTTTCGTCGAATCGTATTGACCGGCGCGGAGCGCCAAGGACTCCCCATGATTCCATCCCTGGACAGTATTTTTGCTCGCTTGCGCCTGCGTCAGTTGCGCCTGCTCATCGAGCTCGATCGTTGTGGTTCGCTGCACAAGGCTGCAGAGGCCATGGCCATCTCGCAACCCGGCGCGACCAAGGCACTGCGCGAAGTCGAGGAAATCCTCGGCGTGCCGTTGTTCGTGCGCCAGCCCAGTGGCCTGGTGGCCAATGACGCCGGGCGCTGCGTGGTGCGCTATGCGCGGTTGATCCACAGCGACCTGGGCCATCTGCGCGATGAGGTGCTGGGTATCGTCCAGGGGCAGGGCGGCCACCTGGCGGTGGGCAGCATCATGGGGGCCATGCCGATGCTGGTCGGCGCCCTGGGGCGGCTGCGGCACAAGCAGGAGAAGCTGTCGGTGGAGATCGCCGAGAACACCAGCGCCAACCTGCTGGCGCAACTGGACGAAGGGCGCCTGGACCTGGCGATCTGTCGCCCGGGCGTAGGGCGCAACACGGAGGACTACGTCTTCATGGAACTGGCCAAGGAACCCCTGGCGGTCGTGGCACATCCCCAGCATCCGCTGGCGGGCGCGAAGGCGTTGGAGATCAGCGACCTGAGCCAATACCGCTGGATCGTCTATCCGGCCAACATGCCCATGCGCCAGGCCCTGGAGCGCGAGTTGAGCGAGGCGGGTGTGGCGGTGCCGCGCTACCCGCTGGAGACCTCGTCCACCTTCGCGACCTTCATGTTGCTGGAGGAAGACCCGACCCTGGTGGCGGTGATTCCCAGTGCCGTGGCGGCCTTTGCCGAACAGCGCGGGCTGTTGGTGTCGCTGGCGGTGCGGCTACGGGCGCTGAGCGATCCGTTCGGGGTGGTGCACCGGGTCGGCTCGCCGCTGTCCCATGCGGCGCAATTGCTGGTGGATGAGTTGCTCGCACCCTGAGTGCACAAGGGCCGCTATGCGGCCCTTTCGCGGCTGAAGCCGCTCCCACAGGTACTGCGCCGTTCTCAAGGTCTGCGGACTACCTGTAGGAGCGGTGACCCTTGTGCGGTCAGAACTGGCGTTCGCGGTAGTCGATCAGGCTGGAGAACAGGGCAATCAGCACCGCCGCGATCACGAAGAAGATCAACGCGAAGAAGTACTCGCCGGTGAACTGCACGATCAGGCCAATGATGATCGGCACCAGCACGCCGGCCATGTTACCGCAGAAGTTCATGGTCCCGCCCAGTACGCCGGTGCGCGAAGGGCCGCCGATGATCGCCGGCAGGCACCAGTACATGCCGCACCAGCGGATGAAGAACATCGCCACGCACAGCAGGGTGATCACAGGCCCTGTGCTGGCGACGAAGGCCGCCGCGAGGATGCATGCCGCCGCGATCAGCGCCGAGCCGCTGAACATCGAGCGCATCACCAGGTTCGGCGAGGCGCCGCTGGCGCGCCATTTGTCACCGATCCAGCCGCCGACCAGCTCACCGATGAAGCCACACATGAAGATCAGGAAGGTCGCGCCGCCCATGGCCGAGATGTCCAGGCCGTGGGCCTTGTGCAGGTAGCTGGGCATCCAGGTCAGCAGGCCGTAGAACACCGCGAGGATGCAGCTGTAGCCGGCGAACATGGCGAAGATCGAGCGGTCCTTGAGCAGCACGCGCAACGGGATGCGCACCTTGGCGGCAGCGGCGTGGGCGCTGGCGTTGCCTTCGGTGATGTGGCGCAGCTCGGCTTCGTTGACGCCCGGGTGTTCGCTCGGGTGGTTGCGGATGTACTTCCAGGCCAGGATGCCGGCCAGGATGGTGCCCGCCCCGGCGACCACGAAGGCCAGGCGCCAGGAACCCAGCCAGGCGATCAACCCGGAGATGAGGATCGCTCCCAGGGCGCTGCCCAGCGGTGCGCCGCCGTCCACCAGCACGGCACCACGGCCACGCTCGTTGGGTGTGAGCCAGGAACCGTTGAGCTTGGCCCCGGCGGGCATGATCGGCGACTCGGCGACACCCAGGCCGATGCGCGTGAACAGCAGCACCAGCCAATGGTGCGAGGCGGCGCCCATGGCCTGGAAGGCACCCCAGGCGACGGTCGCGCCGCCGATGATGCCGCGGGTGTGGAAGCGGTCCAGCAACAGGCCGCCGGGAATCTGCATCAATGCATAGGACCAGAAGAAGGCGCTGAGCATCAGCCCTTCCATGGCCGGTGTCAGGTTGAACTCCGGCGCGATCAGCGGCAGGGCCACCGAGAGCGAGGCGCGGTCTATGTAGTTGATTGCGGTGAGCAGCAACAGGATCAGGAAGATGCGCCAGCGCACATTGGTCATGGGAGCGGCGGTGTCCGGCGCCAGGTCAGCAGGGGAGGAGATCGTCTTCATCGCAGTGCTCGTTCTTGTGATTATCGGAAGGCACACCGCCCTGGGCCGTGCGCGCTTCGATTGTTGGAGGCGCAGGTTTTCACCAGGTAATGAAAAGAGCTGATCCAGGGATAACCGTGGCTTATCGATAAGCAGGGGTTATTCCCGGATCAGCTCTTTTCATTATCGGGGCCGCCAGCGGCGCCCCTAGATTGGCCAGGCACGGCTCGCCGGACTTACGGCGGGTTCAACAAGAACAACGCGGCGCCACGTGCCTGAGGATCTTCCATGAGCAATTTCCAATTCCATTTCCCCACCATCACCCAGTGCGGTGAAGGCCTGGCCAATCAGGCTGGCGCGCTGCTCAGGCCCCATGTCGAGGGCGCCTTGCTGGTGGTGACCGACCAGGGCCTGATCGACGCCGGGATCCTGGGCGGGTTCTTCGCCTCCCTGGAGCAGGCCGGTATCGACTACCACCTGTTCTCGGCGGTGGAAGCCAACCCCAGCACCGATGTGCTCGATGCGGCCGTGCGCATGCTGCGCGAGTGTGATTGCAAGGCGGTGATCGGCGTGGGCGGTGGCAGCAGCATCGACACCGCCAAGGGCGTGGCGGCGATGGCCACCAACCCGGGCAGCATCCTCGACTACGAAGGCTACGACCGGCTGGTCAATCCGCCGTTGCCGATCTTCGCCATCCCCACCACCGCCGGTACCGGCAGCGAGTGCACCGCCTCGACGGTATTCACCAACAAAGAGACCCTGTTCAAGACCGTCATCATCAGCCCGCAGCTGTTCCCGCGCCTGGCCATCCTCGACCCTGCGCTGACCCTGAACCTGCCGGCGTCGATCACCGCTGCCACGGGCATGGACGCGCTGACCCACGCCATCGAATCCTATGTGTCGCGCCAGGCCAACCCGATCAGCCAGGCCATGGCCCTGCAGGCGATCCGCATGATCGCCGGCAGCCTGGAGAAGTGTTACTTCGTCGGTGCCGACATGGCCGCCCGCGAGCAGATGCTGCTGGGCTCGTTCCTGGCCGGGGTGGCGTTTTCCCAGTCCAAGCTGGGCAACGTGCACGCCATCTCCCACACCTTCGGTGGCGTGTTCAACATCCCCCACGGCATCGCCAACGCCGCGTTGCTGCCCTATGTCATCCAGTTCAACCTGCCGGCCTGCCCGGAGCGCTTCCGCGACATCGCCATCGCCCTGGGCGCCGACGTCACCGGCCTCGGCCTGGAGCAGGCCGCCGCCTGCACCGTGGAGCGCGTGGTGGCGCTGAACCGCGCCATCGGCATCCCCGCCACCATCCGCGAGTTGGGCGTGGACCTGGAATATCTGCCGCAGATGGTCAGCGACTCCATGCGCAGCGGCAACGTGCGGGTCAACCCGCGCCTGACCACGGCCCGCGATGTCGAGCGCCTGATCACCGACGCCTACCACGGCAACCTCTGAACCCCATTACCCACCGTGTGCCCGGCTGCGGGCACGCCTGCCCAGGAAGCCCTGTCCATGTTCTATGAAATGCGTACCTACACCCTGCACATCGGCAAGATGAAGGAATACCTGGAGCACTTCGAGAAAGAAGGCCTGCCGGTGATCTCCCGCTACACCACCCTGGTGGGCTGGTGGTACACCGAAATCGGCGAGCTCAACCAGGTGGTGCACATCTGGGCCTACGAGAGCCTGGATGACCGCATCCGCCGTCGTGCCGCGCTCTACGAGGACCGCGACTGGCTAGAACGCTTCATCCCCAAGGCCTTCCCCATGCTGATCCGCATGGAGTCCAAGCTGCTGATGCCGGCGGCTTTCTCGCCGATCCAGTGATCTTTCTGTCTTTCTTGCGAGAGAAATTTCATCTCCGACGGATACAACACGAGGAGCCAACATGGAGCTGGGTATCAAGGGCCGCTGGGCCATCGTCTGTGCGGCCAGCCAGGGGCTGGGCAAGGGCTGCGCCGAAGCCCTGGGCGGCGAAGGTGTCAACCTGGTGATCAACGCCCGTACCGCCACCACCCTGGAGCAGACGGCCGCCGAATTGCGTAGACGTTGCCCGGCCATTGAAGTGCGCACGGTCGCAGGTGATGTGGCCGAGCCGGCGGTACGCCAGGCCCTGCTCGGCGCGTGCCCGCAGGTCGATATCCTGGTCAACAACGCAGGCGGTCCGCCTCCGGGGGATTTTCGCGACTGGGCCCGGGAAGACTGGATCAAGGCCCTGGACGCCAACATGCTCACGCCCATCGAGCTGATCAAGGCGGTGGTCGATGGCATGGCCGAGCGTGGTTTCGGGCGGGTGGTGAACATCACATCGGGCGCGGTGAAGGCGCCGATCGATATCCTCGGCCTGTCCAACGGCGCGCGCAGCGGCCTGACCGGCTTCATCGCCGGGCTCGCCCGTCAGCAGCGCCTGGCCGGGCGCAACGTGACCCTGAACAACCTGCTGCCGGGCGCCTTCGACACCCCTCGCCTGCAGAAGACCCTGCAGGCCGCGAGCCAGGCCAGCGGCGACCTGCAGGCGACCACCCGGGCACGCCGCCAGGCGATCCCGGCGGCGCGCTTCGGCAAGGCCGAAGAGTTCGGGGCGTACTGCGCGTTCCTGTGCAGCGTCCACAGCGGGTACATCACTGGGCAGAACCTGCTGATCGACGGCGGAGCCTACCCGGGCACCTTCTGACCCAGCACGTCTGGGCAGGGAGGCCCAGGCGTTGGCCATGATGGGATTTTCCAGTCGGCTTCAGATAGCCAGGCTGTCCACCACGCCACCGTCAACGCGCAAGGCGGCTCCGGTGGTTGCGGAAGAGTAGGGCGAGGCAACGTAGGTCACCAGGGCCGCCACTTCTTCGACTTCAGCCACGCGCTGGATGATGGAGCTGGGTCGCTCGCGGCGCACGAATTCATTCGCTTCCTCGCGCGGGGTGCGGCCGGATTTGTTCACGGCGTCGGCTACCAGGTTGGCCACGCCTTCGGTGAAGGTCGGGCCGGGGAGGATGGCGTTGACGGTGACGCCGGTGCCCGCCAGGCGCTTGGCCAGGCCGTGGGAGACGGCGAGGTTGGCGGCCTTGGTGACGCCGTAGTTGATCATCTGCGCGGGGATGGCTACGCCCGATTCCGAGGACAGGAAGATCACCCGGCCCCAGCCGCGCTCGACCATGCCGGGAGTGTAGTGGCGGGCCAGGCGCACGCCGGACAGCACATTGATTTCGTAGAAATCCAGCCACTCCTGGTCCTGGGTTTCGAAGAAGTCGACGTCGTTATAGATGCCCAGGTTGTTCACCAGGATGTCGGCGTGGGGTTCGGCGGCGAACAGCGCCTCCGCCCCGGCGGCGGTGCCCAGGTCGGCGACCACGCCACGGGCCTTGCCGTTGGCGGCACGGATGCCGGCCACGGCTTCGTCAACGGAAGCGGCGTTGCGTCCGACTATGACCACGTCGGCGCCGGAAGCGGCCAACTGGCGGGCGATGCCCAGGCCGATACCGCCGGTGGAACCACTGATGATGGCGGTCTTGCCGCCGAGATCGATTTGCATGTGAGTAATCTCCTCATCCAGGAGGGCACGGGATGTGCCGGTGATCGTCTGGATCTGGTGCCATGCTACGAGGGGCTTATATGATCGTACATAACTTAATTCGACATACTTGAGTCCTTGAGGGTCTTATGCTTGATCTCAGACAACTCCGCTATTTCGTCGCCGTGGCCGAAGTCGAGCACGTCGGCAAGGCGGCGGAGCAACTGCACATTTCCCAGTCGCCGCTGAGCCGGCAGATCGCCCAGCTGGAGGAGCGCCTCGGCCTGCAGCTGTTCGAGCGCAGTCAGCAGCGCCTGCGCCTGACCTCGGACGGGCGCACTTTCCTGCACGAGACCAAGGCGCTGCTCAAGCACGCCGAACGCCTGGAGTCCCTCGGTCGCCGTCTGGGCCGGGGCGAAACGGGCGGGCTGTGCATCGGCTACGTCAGCCATGCCATCCATGCCGGGGTGCTGCCCGAGGCATTGCGCCATGTGCGCGAGGAGCGGCCGGGTATCCACATCGCACTCTATAACCTTTCGGCCCAGGAGCAGTTCGAGGGACTGCGCCAACGCAGCCTGGATATCGCCCTGGTGTGCGAACCGCCGGCGGAGGATGACCCGGACCTGCTCGCCTCCCCGGTGTTCGAGGACCCGCTGCATCTCGCCTTGCCGCTGGGGCACCCGCTGGCGGACAAGGCGGTGATCGAGCCGGCCGACCTGCACGAGCAGGACTGGATCATGGTAGAGGGGCATTTGCAGTCAAACCGCCGCGAGCGCTTCCTCGCCTGCTGCGTGGAGTCCGGCTTCACCCCGCAGATCCGCCTGGAGGCCGCCGAGCCGCTGAGCGCCATCGGCCTGGTCTCCGCCGGCCTGGGGCTGGCATTGATCCAGCAGAGCATTGGCGGCAAGAGCAATCCCAACGTCGTGCTGCGCGAGCTGCCCTGGCTGGGCCAGAGCACCGGCCTGTGGGCCGCCTGGCACCGAGTCGACCTGCGGCCGATTGTGGCGGACTTCCGCGAGATGGTGCTGGCGGGCGCCAAGGTCTGACGGCATCAACAGGAATGGGGGTTTGACGTTACAGGTCTGATCTCTGTCGAATTATGACTTGGACGGTCTTGGTTGGGCAGGCATAGGATTGCCGCCACTGGAGTTCACAAGCGACTCCTCCCCAACCAGGAGAATCCCTATATGAGTCTCAAATCCCTGATCCCCACCCGCCTCGGTTTCGGCACCGCGCCGCTGGGCAACATGTACCGCGACGTACCTGCCGAGGAAGTGCAGGCCACCGTCGATGCTGCCTGGAACAACGGCGTGCGCTACTTCGACACCGCCCCGTTCTACGGCGCCGGCCTGTCCGAAACCCGCCTGGGTGCTGCCCTGGCAAACCGCCCGCGTGACGAATATGTGCTGAGCACCAAGGTCGGCCGCATCATCCTCGACGAACTGGAAGACCCGGCCGCCCGCGAGCTGGGCGAGAAGAGCGGCCTGTTCGAACACGGCAACCGTAACCGCATCGTCAACGACTACAGCGCCGATGCCACCCTGCGTTCCATCGAAGACAGCCTCAAGCGCCTGGGCACCGACCGCCTGGACATCGTCTGGATCCACGACATCGCCCAGGACTTCTACGGTGACGAATGGCTGACCCAGTTCGAGATCGCCCGCACCGGCGCCTTCCGCGCACTCACCCGCCTGCGTGAAGAAGGCGTGATCAAGGCCTGGGGCCTGGGTGTGAACCGCGTCGAGCCCATCGAGCTGACCCTGGACCTGGACGAGCCGCGCCCCGACGGCTTCCTGCTCGCCGGCCGCTACTCGCTGCTGGACCACGAGCGCGCGCTGCAGCGGGTGATGCCGCAGGCGGTGGAGCAGGGCGTCGGCATCGTCGGCGGCGGCCCGTACAGCTCCGGCGTGACCGCCGGTGGCGAGCACTTCGAGTACCAGAAGGCCAGCCCGGCCGTGCTGGCCAAGCTCGAACGCATCCGCTCGGTCGCCCGTGACCACGGCGTGGACGTGAAAGCCGCCGCCCTGCAGTTCGCCCTGGCCCATCCGGCCGTGGTGGCGGCGATTCCCGGCTCGACCCGCCCGCAACATGCCAACGAAGACCACGCCGCGCTGAACGCCGTAATCCCGGCTGCCTTCTGGAACGACCTGCGTCAACAAGGCCTGATCAGCGCCGTGGCGCCTGTCCCGGCCGCTTGAACCTTCAACCGCCGGGCCCGCCGGCCCGGCGCATTACAGCCAATCATCGAATCATTTGGGGCCTGCGCCCCAGGAGAAACATCATGACCAAGGCCACTGCATTCATCGAACTCAACACTGACGCCAACCAGGTCTGGCAACTGATCGGCGGCTTCGACTCGCTGCCCGACTGGCTGCCCTTCATTCCCCAGAGCACCCTCAGCGAAGGCGGCCGCGTCCGCACCCTGAAGAGCGTCGAGGGCGCCACCATCATCGAACGCTTGCTGAACTTCAGCGAAGCCGAGCGCAGCTACACCTACACCATCCTCCAGGGCCCCGCGCCGGTGCGCGACTACGAAGCGACCCTGCGAGTGCTGCCCGGCAGCAATGGCCAGGGCGCCCGCGTGGAGTGGTTCGGTTCCTTCATCCCCGAGGGCATCAGCGACGCGCAAGCCACCGAGCTGTTCACCACCATCTACGAGGATGGCCTGGCGGCGCTCAAGCAAGCCCTCGAAAGCTGATGGCTTGAGGCGCCCTGCCCCGGGCGAGTCCCTTTTGCAGACGCCCAAAAGGAACTGAAACGCTTGCACCTGCATCCTGAGTTTCAGCCCGGTTTCAGATCTCCGTGGGCTTCAGGATGAATTCATCGCGTCAGGCGCGAGTCACCCCTCTCCTCTTTAGGGAGAGGGGCCGGGGGAGAGGGGGACGCCAGATGGATGCGGAGACCTGAAAGGCCCGAAATAGAGCCTTTCCTTCACCGCTGCAACAGTTGACGCAGCCATAGCCTTAGCTGTTGCCAGCGATCGAGGCGCCTTGTAGGAGCCAGCGTGATGGCGAAGCGGAGCCATTCGCTGGCAAGCCAACTCCTACGGGCCATACTGCGGGCTCCCTGCACCGACCTTTATTGAGCCGTCCAGCCGCCATCCATGTTCCAGGCGGCGCCGCGGACCTGGGCGGCGGCATCGCTGCAGAGGAACAAGGCGAGCTCGCCGAGTTGCTCGGGGGTGACGAAGTCCAGCGAGGGCTGCTTTTCCGCCAGCAGGTCGTGGCGCGCCTGTTCCGGGCTGGCGCCGGCACTGATGCGCGCGTCGATCTGTTGCTGGACCAGCGGCGTCAGTACCCAGCCGGGACAGATGGCGTTGCAGGTGATGCCGGTGGTGGCGGTTTCCAGCGCTGTGGTCTTGGTCAGGCCGATGACTCCGTGCTTGGCGGCGACGTAGGCGCTTTTTCCCGCCGAGGCCACCAGTCCGTGGGTGGAGGCGATGTTGAGGATGCGCCCCCAGCCGCGCTGACGCATGCCCGGCAGCGCCAGGCGTGTGGTGTGGAACACCGCGGACAGGTTGATGGCGACGATCGCGTTCCAGCGCTCGACGGGGAAGTCCTCCAGCGCGGCGACATGCTGTATGCCGGCGTTGTTGACCAGGATGTCGAGGGCGCTGAACTCGCGCTCGACGTAGGCGATCATCTCGGCGATCTGCTCGGGTCGGGACATGTCCGCGCCATGATGGCCGATGCGAGCGCCATGGGCGGCGAGCTCGCCCACCACCGCGTCGATGTCGCCGAAGCCGTTGACCACCACGTTGGCACCCGCGGCGGCGAGGCGACGGGCGATGCCCAGGCCGATACCGCTGGTGGAACCGGTGACCAGGGCGGTCTTGCCATTGAGGTTCATGGGGTTCTCCTGTTGGTCACGGCAGCCGCCTGCGGGCGGCTGCGTGTTAGGGGACTCAGACGATGCCGGTCGCGTAGAAGGTGCCGATCACCAGGAACACGGCGAACGTCTTGATCAGGGTGATGGCGAAGATGTCCTTGTAGGCCTCGCGGTGGGTCAGGCCGGTGACCGCGAGCAGGGTGATGACGGCGCCGTTGTGCGGCAGCGTGTCCATGCCGCCGCTGGCCATGGATGCCACCCGGTGCAGCACCTCCAGCGGAATGTCGGCTGCGTGGGCGGCAGCGATGAACTGCTCGGACATGGCCGCCAGGGCGATGCTCATGCCGCCGGACGCCGAGCCGGTGATGCCGGCGAGGGTGGTCACGGTGATGGCCTCGTTGATCAGCGGGTCGGGGATGCTCTTGAGTGCGTTGGCCAGCACCAGGAAGCCCGGCAGCGAGGCGATCACCGCGCCGAAGCCGTACTCCGAAGCCGTGTTCATCGCCGCCAGCAGGGCACCGGAAACGGCGGTCTTGCTGCCTTCGGCGAGCTTGCTGCGGATCACCCGGTAACTGCTCGCCAACACCAGCAGGATGCCCAGCAGCAGCGCCGCCTGCACCGCCCAGATGCCGGTCAGCTTGGCGACGTCACTGGTCACCGGGGCGGCCATGCCGGCCAGTTGCAGGCTGTGGGTCGTGCCGTAGAGCTGTGGAATCCAGTGGGTGAACAGCAAGTTGGCACCGCCCACCAGCACCAGCGGCGAGAGCGCCAGCAACGGGTTGGGCAGTTTCAGGTCGCTGGCGGTTTCCGGCTCGTTGCGCAGGTCGTTGCCATAGCCTTCGCCGGCGGCCTGGGCCTTGTTCAGCTGGCGGCGCAGGAACAGCATGCCCATGGCGAACACGCACAGGCTGCCGATCACGCCCAGCCAGGGGGCGGCCCAGCCATTGGTGCTGAAGAAAGTGGTTGGGATGATGTTCTGGATCTGCGGGGTGCCGGGCAGCGCGTCCATGGTGAAGGTGAAGGCGCCGAGGGCGATGGTCGCCGGGATCAGCCGCTTGGGGATGTTGCTCTGGCGGAACATCTCGGCGGCGAACGGATAGACCGCGAACACCACGACGAACAGCGATACGCCGCCGTAGGTGAGCAATGCGCAGACCAGTACGATGACCAGCATCGCCTGGCGGGTGCCTAGCAGGCGGATGGCGGCGGCGACGATCGAGCGCGAGAAGCCCGACAGCTCGATCAGCTTGCCGAACACCGCGCCCAGCAGGAAGACCGGGAAATAGAGTTTGACGAAGCCGACCATCTTTTCCATGAACACCCCGGTGAAGGCCGGGGCGACGGCGGAGGGATCGGTCAGCAGTACTGCGAGCAGGGCCGCGATGGGGGCGAAGAGGATCACGCTGTAGCCGCGATAGGCGGCGAGCATCAGCAGGGCGAGGGCCGCAAGGGCGATGACCACGCTCATCGAATGGATCTCCAGTTGGCGCGACGGGTGCCGCGAGTGGTTCTTGTTGTTTTGAGGACTACCAGAGCGGCAGGACGAAGCTGGTTGCGTCGATTGTTGTGATGCCGGTTATGTAGCCAGGGCCGCGGCAAGCGACATAGCCAGGATCGTGCCAGTTATGTAACTCATTGATTTATATGAATTATTTTTTAGCTTGGGCTGTCGAGGCGCTACGCTATTCTCCGAATGGAGACAAATTGCGTGCTGTTGGCTCCCGAGTGCCCGGGCATATGCGGAAGTCCTGGTTGTCTCCATATGGAGACTTGTCTCTGTTTCAGGACGAAAGACCCAGCGCAGCCAACTTCTTGTACAGCGTCGAACGGCCCAGCCCCAGGCGCCGTGCGGCCGCGTCGACATTGCCGGCCTGTTCGTCGAGCACGCTGCGGATCAACTGGCGTTCGAATTCCTCGCGCGCGGCGTAGAAATCCTGGCCGGCAGCCAGGGTGACGGAAGGCGCACTCGTCGCTGCCGGTAGCGGTTGCAACGTACCGAGGGACGAGCGCAGCGTGGCGGCGTCGAGCTGAGGGCGGTCGCCAAGCAGCACGGTGCGTTCCAGCAGATTGCGCAGCTCGCGCACATTGCCCGGCCAGGCGTGCTGGGCCAGCAGGGCAAGAGCGTCGGCGTCCAGTTCGTAGAGCATCTGGTGGTCGTCGCGCAGGCCGTCGAGTATGGCTTCGCAAAGGGCCGGCAGGTCCTCCAGGCGCTCGCGCAGCGGTGGAATCTCGATGGGCAGGACGTTGATGCGGTAGAACAGGTCGGCGCGAAAGCGCCCCTCGCGCACGGCGGCATCGAGATCGATGGAGGTGGCGGCGATCAGGCGGATGTCGCTGCGCAGCATCTCGTTGGAACCCACCGGTTCGAATTCCTTTTCCTGCAGCACACGCAGCAGCTTGCTCTGTAGCGCCAGTGGCATGTCGCCGATCTCGTCGAGAAACAGGGTTCCGCCCTGGGCGATCTGCAGCTTGCCAGGGCGGCCCTTGCGGTCGGCGCCGGTGAAGGCGCCCGGAGCGGTGCCGAAGAACTCCGCTTCCAGCAGGGATTCGGGAATCGCCGCGGCGTTGACGCTGACGAAGGGCTTGTCGGCCCGTGGCGAGGAGGCATGGATGGCATGGGCCAGCAGCTCCTTTCCGGTACCGGTTTCCCCCAGCAGCAGTACCGGGGCGTCGCTGGTCGCCCCGCGCCGGGCGCGGCGCTTGACTTCCAGGCTGGCCGGGCTGGTACCGATGAAGTGGCCGAAGCTGTATTTCGCCTGGCGCGCCTGCAGCAGGGAGCGGGTCGAGGCCAGCTCGGCCTGCATGCGCTGGTAGCGGGTCAGCAACGGTGAGAGCGAGCGCAGCTCGTCGAACAGGGCGAAGCCGATGCCCCCGATCACCGCGCCGGTGTCGTCGCGGATCGGCATGCGCATCACCACCAGCGGGTCCTTGGCCATGTCGAGAATGTCCAGCAGCATCGGCCGGCCGCTGCTGACCACCTCACGCATCAGGCTACCGGGAATCACCTGCTCGACCGGACGGCCGATGGCTTGCTCGGCGCTGTCCAGGCCGAAGCGCTGGGCGTAGCGCTGGTTGATCCAGACGATGCGTGCCTCGCGGTCGACGATCACCGTGCCTTCGCTGAACTGCTCGAAGATTTCGAACAGCGAGCGGATCGCCAGTTGGCGGACGCTTTGATAGTCCGAGAGGGCGTGGTTGTCGCTCATGGGGCTTTCGACAGTCTGATGGGGACGTCGCGCACCTTAGCGCACTGTCATTCGCTCGGCGACACCACGACGCGAACCGCCCCTCTCCCGCCTGCGGGAGAGGGGCGGGGGAGCGTGTGGCGCCTGTCTGGGGGACTTGGGCTTAGAACGGCAGGCTGCCGCCGCCTGTTTTCAGGTGTTCGAGCAGCAGGAAAATGGAAACCAGCACCGCGTTGATCGACCAGGCGACGGTGAGGAAACGGGCGATCTCGCCAAAGAGTGCGGTGCGGACGTTGCCGGCGTTGCGCCAGACGGCATTCAGCACCCAGGCCGTGTAGATAATGAAACCGAAGAACAGCAGGGCCAGCTGGGCACTGCCGAGTTGCCCGTACAGCGCCAGTATGCCGCCGAACAACACATGGCTGACCAACACGCCGTACAGCCAGAACACCTTCCACAGCGGTGTTGTGCCGGGAGTGTCGAGCCAGGCGTAAAGCTTGTGTGCATGCATGGTAGTGCTCCTGTGCTGGAAGTTCCGTCAACGCTTGAGTGTAGATAGCGCTGGTGCAGGTTGGTCCGGTCAACGGCTCGACCCGCCAGCGGCGGGTCGAGCCTGGCCAACACTCTTGCTCTGTCAGTTAACCGATAGGCGTTCTCCTTCCGCGCGCTGGGGCACGGTGCTGGTGGTGGGAGAGAAGAATCCGCTGACGACCTGCCAGGCCATGGCCAGCGCACCGACGATGAACACCACATCACCGAAGGTGCGTACCCAGCGCAGCGTCTGGAGGATTTCCTGCTGCATGAAGGCCTCGCTGCGGGCATACCACAGGCCCTCGCTGACGCTGGCGTGGAACTGGATGATGCCGATCGGCAACAGGCTGGTGGCGATCATCAGCACCAGGCCGCCGTTCAGCCACCAGAAGGCGGTCTTCATCAGACGCTCGTTGAAGCGTAGTTGCGGACGGATGTAGCGCAGCACCAGCAGGGTGAAGCCCAGGGCGAGGAAGCCATAGACTCCGAACAGCGCGGCGTGGGCGTGTACCGGCGTGGTGTTGAGGCCCTGCACGTAGTAGAGCGAAACCGGCGGGTTGATCATGAAGCCGAAGACGCCGGCGCCGAGCATGTTCCAGAACGCCACGGCGACGAAGCACATCAGCGGCCACTTGACCCGCTCCATCCAGGCCGCGCGGCTCTTCAGGCGCCAGTTTTCCCAGGCTTCGTAGCCAAGTACCACCAGCGGCACCACTTCCAGGGCGCTGAAGGTGGCACCTACCGCCATCACCGGAGTGGTGGTGCCGGCGAAGTACAGGTGGTGGAAGGTGCCGGGCACGCCGCCGAGCATGAACAGCGAAGCCGAGGCCAGGCTGGCGGTGGTGGCCATGCGCTTGGACACCAGGCCCATGCTGGAGAAGATGAAGGCCAGTGCAGTGGTGGCGAATACCTCGAAGAAGCCCTCGACCCACAGGTGCACCACCCACCAGCGCCAGTACTCCATGATCGACAGGTGGGTGCGCTCGCCGTAGGCGAAGCCGGCGCCGTAGAACAGGCCGATGGCGATCACCGAGGCGGACAGCAGGGCCAGCAGGTTCTTGTCGCCGGGCTGGCGGAACGCCGGCAGGATGCCGCGCAGCATCAGCAGCAGCCAGAAGGCCACGCCGGCGAACTTGCCGATCTGCCACAGGCGGCCGAGATCGACGTACTCATAGCCCTGGTGGCCGAGCCAGAAGTTCCACTCGGCCGGCATGACCTGGGCAATCGCCAGGTAGTTGCCGACGAAGGAGCCGAGCACCACCACCACCAGCGCCCAGAACAGCGCGTCGACGCCGAGTTTCTGGAATTTCGGGTCCTTGCCGCCGTTGATGATCGGGGCGAGGAACAGGCCGGCGGCGAGGAAACCGGTGGCGATCCAGAACAGCGCGCTCTGGATGTGCCAGGTGCGCAACAGCGAGTAGGGGAACCACTGCGACAGCGGGAAGCCGTAGAAATCCTGGCCTTCCACCGTGTAGTGCGCCGTGGCGCCGCCGAGCATGACCTGGAAGCTGAACAGCCCGACCACCAGCAGCAGGTACTTGCCGAGGGCTCGCTGCGACGGGGTCAGCGCCACCAGGCTGAGCGGGTCCTGGGCGGGCGCGGCGGGTTCTTCCTCCTCGTGGCCGCGCAGGAAGGCCCAGGCCCAGATCAGGAAACCGACGCCGGCGATCAGCAGGATCACGCTGGCCACCGACCAGATCAGGTTCTCTGCGGTGGGATGGTTGTCGATCAGCGGCTCGTGCGGCCAGTTGTTGCTGTAGGTGGCTTCGTGCCCTGGCCGTTCGGTCGCGGCGACCCAGGCGGTCCAGAAGAAGAACCGGCTCAGCTGCTCGCGGCGCGCGGCATCGGGCAGGGTGTTCTCCTTCATGGCGAAGCTCTTGCGGCTGCCCTGCAGGGCTGGGTCGTTGCTGAACAGCGCGTCGTAATAGGCGGCGGTCTGGCCCATGGCGGCGACGCGGCGCTCGCTCAGGGACAGCACGCCGTCACGCACCTGGTTACCGCGATACTCGCGCTTGAGTTGCTCGCGTAGCAGGGCCTGGTGGTCCTGGTCGACCTCGGCATAGGGCTTGCCGTACTGCTGTTGCGCGGCCAGGTCGAGCCAGGCGAGCAGTTCACGGTGCAGCCAGTCGGCGGTCCAGTCCGGCGCCTGGTAGGCGCCATGGCCCCAGATGGAGCCGAGCTGCATGCCGCCGACGCTCTGCCAGGCGGTCTGGCCATCGAGGATGTCGTCGGCGCCGAACAGGTGCTGGCCGCTCGCGCTCACCACCTCCGAGGGAATCGGCGGCGCCTGGCGGTAGACCTCACGGCCGAACCAGCCGAGCAGGCAGAAGGTCACTCCGAGCACGGCGATCAACGTCCACCAAAGCTTGCGGTACTCACCCATGGCGCACCTCCAGGCCCAGGGCACGGGGGAACAGCAGGTTGTTTTCCAGGTGGATGTGCTGCATCAGGTCGACGCGCAGTTCATCGAGGCCGCGATACAGCGCTCGCCAGGTGTTGCAGGCGCCTTCCGGCGGCTGCATGTCGCCGGTCAGATCCACCAGTTGCTGCAGCGCTTCGCCATGCTGGTCGTGCTCGAAACGCATGACCGAGATCGGCCCGCCGGCCATGGGGCCTGCGCCGCGTTCGATGAGCGGGAAGAGCACCTGCTCCTCCTTCTGCATGTGGCTTTCCAGTTCCTGCTGCATGGTGATCAGCAGTTCGGTCAGCCCGTGGGGGCAGTCGTCACGTTCCCCGTGGACCTGTTCGACGCGCGCCGCCAGGCGGATCAGCTCCGGCAACTGCTGGCGATGCACGGCGTGGAAACGGTCAAGCAGGTGGTCGATCAGTTGCTCGGGAGACGCCTGGCGCCAGTCGGCGCCCTCGGCGTCCTGCGGGTCGAGCCGGGACAGCTGGCGGATCACTTCGTCGGCATCCACCCCGCGCTCCAGGGAAGCCTGGCGCAAGGTCTTTTGGCCGCCGCAGCAGAAGTCCAGGTGGAACTGATGGAATACCCGTGTGGCGCCGGGGAGGGTGCATGCCAGGTCGCCCAAGGTGCTGTCGAGCAGTTGGTCAGCCATGGAGAGGCTCCTTGATGGTTGAGAGTCCTCCTGACACTGGCAAGCACCGTGCCGCTTTTGAAATTGACGGAAATCAAGGGTTTGCCGGCAGGTAAGGTCTAACCTACCCGGCACGAATCAGGTCATGGATACCCGAAATGGTAGATTTCACCCCGATCCAGAATGCCCAGCTCGCCGACCTGGTCTGCGAGCTGCCGGCGGCGGTCCGCCTGCAACGGCTGGTGGTTGGCCTGCGCGAGGCGTTTGGCTGCAGTGCGGTGGTTCTGTTGCGCCTGGACGGCGAGAGCTTGCGCCCGCAGGCGGCCGTGGGGCTGGCCCATGAAGTGCTCGGACGCAGCTTCGCGGTGGCTCGCCATCCGCGCCTGGCGCAGATCCTGGCGCAGCGCGAGCCGCTGCAGTTCGCCGCCGACAGTCTGTTGCCCGACCCCTACGACGGCCTGCTGGAAGACAGCCCGGACGAGCCGCTGCCAGTGCATGACTGCATGGGCATGAGCCTCTATCTGGATGGCCAGCTGTGGGGCGCGGTGACCCTCGATGCCTTGCGTCCCGGCAGCTTTGATCGCCATGCCGCGCAGCGCTTGCGCCAGCACGCGCTGCTGATTGAAAGCGCGCTGCGGGTGTGCCGGCTGGAGGCCGAGGTGCGCAGCCTGCGCCTGGCCGGACGCCAGGCGGAACCGGACGGGGAGGCCGGTGATGCGGCGATTCTCGGCAACAGTCCAGCGATCAGCCAACTGCTGGACGAACTGGCTGTGGTGGCCGACTCCGAGTTGCCCGTGCTGCTGCAGGGCGAGACCGGCGTGGGCAAGGAGCTGTTCGCCCGCTGGCTGCACAGCCATTCGCCGCGCGCGCGAAAGCCGCTGGTCTACGTCAACTGCGCGGCCTTGCCGGAAACCCTGGCCGAGAGCGAGCTGTTCGGCCATGCCAAGGGGGCGTTCTCCGGCGCGGGCCAGGACCGTCCCGGGCGCTTCGAAGCGGCCAACGGAGGCACCCTGTTCCTCGACGAGATCGGCGAGCTGCCGCTGGCAACCCAGGCCAAGATGCTGCGCGCGCTGCAGAACGGCGAAATCCAGCGCCTTGGCGCCGACCAGCCACGGCATGTCGATGTGCGGGTGATCGCAGCGACCAATCGCCGCCTCTGGGAAGAGGTGCGCGAGGGACGTTTCCGCGCCGATCTCTACCATCGCCTGTCGGTGTATCCGGTGCATATTCCGCCGCTGCGCGAGCGTGGCCGCGATGTGCTGTTGCTGGCCGGCCACTTTCTCGAACTCAACCGGGTGCGTCTTGGCCTGCGTTGCCTGCGCCTCTCGCCAGAGGCCGAGCGGGTGCTGCTGAACTACGACTGGCCGGGCAACGTACGCGAGCTGGAGCATGTGATCAGCCGGGCGGCGCTCAAGGTGCTCAGCCAGGCCGAGTCGCGTACTGCACTGCTCAGCATCGAGGCTCCCTGGCTAGGACTCGAGTCGCCGCCAGTCCGCCATCTCACTCCGCCACAGGCCGCCTCCGAGCCGGTGCTGGAGTCCATGCAGCAGGCACTGGAGCGCTACCAGCGCGAGCTGGTCGAAGCGGCCCTGGGCCGTCATGCCGGCAAGTGGGCGGCTGCCGCCCGCGACTTGCAGATGGACCCGAGCAATCTGCGCAAGCTGGCCCGCCGTCTTAATCTGATCTGATCCAGGAGTCCTGGCGATGTTGACCCACCTCGATACCCAAGGCCGCGCCAACATGGTCGATGTCACCGACAAGGCGGTGACTTCCCGTGAAGCGACAGCCGAATCCCGCGTGCGCATGCGCCCGGAAACCCTGCGCATGATCGTCGACGGCGCCCACCCCAAGGGCGACGTGTTCGCCGTGGCGCGTATCGCCGGCATCCAGGCGGCGAAGAAGACATCCGATCTCATTCCCCTGTGCCATCCGCTGATGCTCGCCAGCGTCAAGGTCGAACTGGAGGCGGAAGGGGAGAACTGCGTGCGCATCGTCGCCCGCTGCAAGCTGGCCGGGCAGACCGGGGTGGAAATGGAGGCGCTGACCGCCGCCAGCGTCGCCGCCCTGACCCTCTACGACATGTGCAAGGCGGTGGATCGCGGCATGACCATCGAGCATGTCCGCCTGCTGGAAAAACGCGGCGGCGCTTCGGGCCACTACGTGAGCGCGGCGGCCGTACCGCAGGGCCCCGTCCCGGCGTTGGCGGCTCCTGCGGAGGAACCCTGGATGCTGCTGCAGAGCTGGTTGCGCGAAGCGCAATGCGACAAGGGCGCGGCCATGGTGCTGGCCACGGCGGATGACTTCGGCCATCCACACTGCCGGGTCGTGTCGCTCGGCGGCCTGGATGAACAGGGGCTGCTGTTCTACAGCGACCAGTGCAGCGAAAAGGGCCAGGACCTGGTGATCAACCCCTGGGCGGCAGTGGTGTTCCATTGGCCTGCAGCGGAGCGGCAGTTGCGCATCGAGGGCCGGGTCGAATGGCTGGGCGCGCGTTCGGCGGAGGATTCGCCGCCGGTCTATCGCCAGCGTGACGAGGCACCGTCCCTCCTGCCGAATTGGGGGCATTACCGCCTGCTGCCCGGCCGCATGGAATTCTGGCAGGGCCTGCCGGGGCAGCGTTACGAGCGCCTCGATTTCCGCAAGGAGGCGAACGGCTGGCAGCCGCTGCCGACAATGCCCTGAGCCTGCGCTGCATGCCGGCGGCCTGATACCCGCTGTCACCGCCTGGTCGATTGCGACCCTTTGCCACGCCTGGCCCGGCAGCGGGCAGGCACGCGGCCTGCGGGGCGGAACCGCGAAAGTGATACCTCCATCGGGGAATGGGCGGCGCCGCGGCACTGGCGCAGGCTGCGCGCAGTCATTTCGCGGAGGTTTGCAGCATGGCCCATCTATCCAGCGTCGAATTCCAGCCGCTGCGTATCGCAGTGCTGACGGTCAGCGATACTCGCAGCCTGGCGACCGACACATCCGGGCAGACCCTGATCGAGGGACTGGAAGCGGCCGGCCATCAGCTCCATGAGCGGGCCCTGGTGATCGATGACATCTGGCAGATCCGCGCCCGGCTGTGCGCCTGGATCGCCGACCCGCTGGTGCAGGTGGTACTGATCACCGGCGGCACCGGATTCACCGCGCGGGACAATACCCCCCAGGCGGTGTCGCCGCTGCTGGACAAGGCGGTGGATGGTTTCGGCGAGCTGTTTCGCCAGGTGTCGCTGGCCGAGATCGGGACCTCCACCATCCAGTCCCGCGCGCTGGCCGGAATCAGCAACGCCACCCTGGTCTGCTGCCTGCCCGGTTCCCCCGGGGCCTGCCGGACGGCCTGGGAGAAGATCCTGCGCGAGCAGCTCGACAGCCGTACGCGGCCGTGCAATTTCGTCCCCCATCTCAAGTCGCTGCCGGAGCACCCGGCCCTCCAGTGCGGAGCCCGCTCATGAGCGCCTGCGGCTGCCATGCGGCCAAGACCGACTTGCGACCGGTGGACGAGGCGATTGCCGAACTGCTGAAGCAGGTCCCCTTGCCGCCGAAACCGGAGCGGGTACCGCTGGCGCAGGCCCTTGGTCGTACCCTGGCGCTGCCGATTCATGCGGCCAGCGCCATGCCCGCCTGGGACAACAGCGCGATGGACGGCTATGCCCTGCGTGCCGCCGACCTGCCCGCTGGCGAGGGCTGGCTGCCTCTGGCCGGACGGATCGCCGCTGGCGACGCGGCGCTGGCCGAACTGCCAGCCGGCACCGCGGTGCGGATATTCACCGGTGCGCCATTGCCGCCAGGCGCCGATACCGTGGTGCCGCAGGAGCTGGCACGGGTCAAGGATGACGGGGTCTGGCTGGCCAGCGTGCCGGCAGGGGCGAACGTGCGCCGCCAGGGCGAGGAGTTCGCCGCCGGGAGCCGCGTGCTGGACGCCGGAATCCGGCTGCGGCCTCTGGAAATCGGCCTGCTGGCGAGCCTGGGATGCGCCGAAGTGACGGTCTACCGACCGCTGCGGGTCGGCTTGCTGAGCAGCGGCAACGAGTTGCGCGAGCCCGGCCAGGCGCTGGCGCCGGGGCAGATCTACAACGCCAACCGTTACAGCCTGGAAGGCGTACTGCGCAGCCTGGGGCTGGATGTGCTTGATGGCGGCATTCTCGTCGACGAACTGGCGGCCAGCCGTGATTCCCTCAGCCTGGCGGCTTGCGAAGCGGATGTGCTGATCACCTCGGGCGGCGTCTCGGTCGGCGAGGAGGATCATCTCAAGCAGGCGGTGCGCGAGCTCGGCGAGCTGCACCTGTGGCGCCTGGCGATCCAGCCGGGAAAACCGCTGGCCTTCGGCTCGGTGTGCGGCAAGCCGTGGATCGGTCTGCCGGGCAACCCGGCGGCGGCGCTGATCACCGCGCTGGTGGTAGCGCGACCCTTTCTGCTTCGCGCGCAGGGGCGAAACGAAGTGCTGGCGCGCCCGCTGCGCCTGCCTGCCGCCTTCGACTGGACGCGGGGCAATCCGCGTCGCCAGTACCTGCGAGCCCGCCTGGAAAGCCCTGGCGGGCATTTGCAGGTGGTCCTGCATCCCGATCAGGGCTCGGCCATGCTGGCCTCGGCCTGCTGGGCCGACGGTCTGGCGCTGATCGAGTGCGAGCGCACGCTGATGCGCGGCGAGCTTGTGGACTTCCTGCCCTTCGCCGACCTGCTCGGCTAGACACCCTCGGTGGGATGCACGGTTTTTCCAAGGGGAGTTTCCAGCATGCACCTGGTATGTCCGGCGGGCAGCCTGCCCGCCCTCAAGGCGGCCTTGCGACAGGGGGCCGACGCCATCTATGTGGGCTTTCGCGATGACACCAATGCGCGGCACTTTGCCGGCCTCAACCTCGATGATCGCCAGTTGGAGACTGGCATGCAGCTGATCCGCCAGCAGCGCCGGCAGCTCTATGTGGCGGTCAATACCTATGGCCAGCCGGTGGGCTGGACACGCTGGCAGCGGGCGGTGGATCGCGCCGCGGACCTCGGGGTGGATGCGCTGATCGCCGCCGACCCCGGTGTTCTGGCCTACGCCAGTCGCCGGCATCCGGACCTTTCCCTGCACCTTTCGGTACAGGGCTCGGCCACCAACGCCGCGGCCCTGGAGTTCTACCGCACGCGCTACAACATCCGCCGTGCGGTGCTGCCCCGGGTGTTGTCGCTGGCCCAGGTACGCCAGGTGGCGGAACGGAGCCAGGTGCCGCTGGAGGTCTTCGCCTTCGGCAGCCTGTGCATCATGGCCGAAGGGCGCTGCCACCTGTCTTCCTACGTCACCGGAGAGTCGCCGAACCTGTGCGGGGTCTGCTCGCCGGCCAAGGCGGTGCGCTGGCAGGAGAATGCCGACGGGCTGAGTTCCAGGCTCGGCGGCGTGCTCATCGACCGTTACCGCAAGGACGAGCCGGCCGGCTATCCGACCCTGTGCAAGGGCCGCTTCCTGGTGGAAGGGCAGCGCTTCCATGCCCTTGAAGAGCCCACCAGCCTGAACACCCTCGACCTGATTCCGCAGCTGGCGGCGATGGGGATCGCGGCGGTGAAGATAGAGGGGCGCCAGCGCAGCCCGGCCTATGTCGAGCAGGTCACCGGAGTCTGGCGCGCGGCGCTCGACGCCCATGCGCGTGCGCCGCAGCGGTACACCGTAGAGGAGCAGTGGCGGCGTGCGCTGGAAGCGGTGTCGGAGGGCAGCCAGACCACTCTGGGTGCCTACCATCGATCCTGGCAGTGAGGTAGCCATGAAGCTGAGTCTGGGGCCGGTCCTGTTCTACTGGAGCCGGGAGAAACTGTTGGATTTCTATGCCGAGATGGCCGGGCAGCCGCTGGATGTCATCTACCTGGGTGAAACCGTCTGCTCCAAGCGCCGCGCGCTGTCGCTCGACGGCTGGCTGGGGCTGGCCCGCGAGCTGCGTGAAGAGACCCGGGCCGAGCTGGTGCTGTCCGGGCTGACCCTGGTGGAGGCGGCCTCCGAACTGGCCAGCCTCAAGCGCCTGTGCGACAACGGCGAGCTGCGGGTGGAGGCCAACGACATGGGTGCGGTGCAGTTGTTGCTGGAGCGCTGCCAACCCTTCGTCGCCGGGCCGGCGCTCAACCTGTACAACGCCCATGCGCTGGCCGAATTGCTCGACTGCGGAATGGTGCGCTGGGTGCCGCCGGTGGAGTGCTCGGCGAGTCTGCTGGCGGACTGCCTGCAGCAGCTCGACGCGCTGGGCCAGCCGCGTCCGGAGGTGGAACTCTTCGCCTACGGGCATCTGCCGCTGGCCTATTCGGCACGCTGCTTCACCGCCCGGGCGCAGAACCGGCCCAAGGATGACTGTCGATTCTGCTGCCAGGACTACCCGGAAGGCATTCCGTTGCTCAGCCAGGAGGGCCAGGCGCTGTTCACCCTCAATGGCATCCAGACGATGTCCGCCCAGGTCAGCAACCTGCTGCCCGAATACTCGCGGATGACGGCGCTGGGGATCGACCTGTTGCGCCTGAGCCCGCGAGCGGAAGGCATGGCGCAGGTTGTCCGGGCATTCGCCGAGGTGCGCGCCGGTGCGCTGCCGCCGCCGCTGGCCGTGGATGGCTGCAACGGTTACTGGCATGGCCAGGCAGGCATGCTGCGAGTCGAGGAGGCGGGGCTATGAGCCTGGCAAGCATGGCTCTGCGCCTGGGTGAACCGCTGCTGCCGCTGGGCCGGCGGGTGCCTTTCCTGATTCAGCGCCTGGTGCTGGAGCAGGCGTTGCCGCGGGTGTTCGCCACGCCGCTGGAGGAGGGCGCCTTCGAGGTGCTGGAAGGGCGCTGGCTGCGCCTGGAAATCAGCGATCTGGGACTGGCCTGGTGCCTGACCCGTGAACGCACTGGCCTGAAAGTGGCTCGGCAGGCACCGGTGGACGTGAGCATTCGCGGCAACTGGCGCGAGTTCCTGCTGTTGCTGAGCCGCCAGGAAGATCCGGACACGCTGTTCTTCCGCCGCCGGCTGGTGATCGAAGGCGACACAGACCTTGGCCTTTCCATCAAGAACCTGCTCGATGCACTGGACCCGGACGAACTGCCGCCGCTCCTGTGGCAGGCGATTCACCGGCTGGGCGAAGCCGCTCGCGAGAAGTAGGGCGGGCAAGATGCCGAGAAGCCGCCAGCGTTGCCGATGCTTCGCTGGCGTTCCTCGAGGCTATGTCTGCGTCAAGTGTTGCTGGAACCGCTGAGCCAGGCTGGAGGATGTAGGCGAGCTCTGCTCGCGATTCGCTGCGTGGGACATTCGCGAGCAGAGCTCGCTCTTACGGTGTTTGGGTCCATTAGAGATGCAGCTACCCTCTCCCTCTGGGAGAGGGTAGCGTCAGGCAAACACGGAGACCTGAAAACCCTTGGCCATCGCCTTTCTCGACACGCGACCGCTAGGACGCGCTCCGATCGGTGCGGCGCGCCTGCAGGCGATCGCTGGCGATCAACTGGACCACTTCGCTGTACAGCTGTTCGGCGGTTTCCGCGTCGCAGTCCTCGCCGTAGCGTTTTTTCAGGCCGTACTCATTGAGCAGCAGGTGCACGTCGGCGGTCACGCCGTGCTGGTCCAGGCAGCCTTGCACGCATTGCAGGCGGCAGCCGTCGATGGCGAGGATCGGCCGCCCGCTGCGGGCCTTGCTGACCAGGGCCGGTACGCGACCGCCAACCCCGGCGATGCACGACATCTCGGCCAGGCCCTCACGGTCCAGGCGAACCGCCAGGGCGTTGGCCAGTTGCGCGACGTTCGAACAGCCGGAGCAGGAATAGACCAGTGGACGGTTAAGGGTAGACATTTCAAGCCTCCTGGGGGCGTGACGCCGCCGGTTTCATTCGCAGTAGTTGGCCAGGCTCGGCGTGTCCAGCACGCGGATCTGACGCCGCTCCATGGCAATCAGCCCGGCGTCCATCAGCCGGTGCAGGATGCGCGAGAAGGTCTCCGGCTGGATGCCCAGCCGCGAAGCGATCAGGCGCTTTGGTACGTTGAAGCGGATCTCGCCGTTGCCGGCCTCCTGCTCCTGGCAGAGAAAGCGCGCCACCCGGCGGCCGGCATTGGCCAGGGTCAGGGTGTCGATTTCATCCAGGCGTTGATGCAGGCGAGTACTGAGGCTGGCCAGCAGTTCGAGGCAGATCTTCGGTTGATCTTCCAGCAGGCTCCGGTAATGGCTGCCGTCGAGGCTTACCAAGCTGCTCGGCTTGAGGGCGCAGGCCGTCACCGGGTAACGGCGGAGGCCGCTGAACAGCAGGGATTCAGCGAAGCACTGGCCGGGCACGATCACCTCGACCAGCTTCTCCTGGCCATCGGGCAGCACCCGGGTGAGCTTCATCTGGCCTGCGAGCAGCAGGTAGAAGCGCTCGGCCGTCTCGCCCTGGTGGAAGAGGATGTCGCCGCTGCCCAGCCGGCGGCTTACCGCCAGGTTGCACAGTGCGTGAAAGGGCGTCTCCGGCAGCCGGTCGAACAGGTGATGCTGGCGCAGGGCCTGTTGCGTTGCCACGTCTGTGAGCATGGTCCACCTCCCATGCCACCATGCTAGAGCGCCCGGGGGATGGCTCCCATTCCTCCCAGGTACTACCTCGAAAGAGGCAGGCCGGATGGCGCCAGGTGCCTGGAGAGCCGGCTCATGTGTCTCAGCGCAGGTTCTCCATCGCCCAGACGGCGGCTTCGACCCGTGAGCGCAGCCCCAGCTTGTGCAGCAGGTTCTTCACATGGACCTTCACCGTGCCTTCGGTGATGCCCAGCTTGTTGCCGATCATCTTGTTGCTGAGGCCCGCAGCGATCATCTTCAGGACCTGGCGCTCGCGGTCCGTCAGGTCCAGCGAGCTGGCGCCCTGTGGTGCCCGCAACGCCTGGGCGAGGACGGCGGTCAGCGCCGGGCTGACCACCAGGGCGCCGCGCAGCACTTCGCGCAGGCGGCTGATCAGGTGCTCCGGCTCCATGTCCTTGAGCAGGTAGCCGTCGGCGCCGAAGCGCATGGCGTCGCGCACGTCTTGCTCGGCATCGGACACGGTGAACAGCAGGACCTTGCCGGCGAAGCCCTGTTCGCGCAGGCGCTTGAGCGTCTCCACGCCGTTGAGCTGGGGCATGTTGTTGTCCAGCACGATAAGGTCCGGCGAGAGCCTGGCCGCCAGCGCGCAGGCTTCTATGCCATTGTTCGCTTCACCCACCACCACCAGGTCGTTTTCCAGTTCGATGAGCTGGCGCAGGCCGCGACGCATCATCGGGTGGTCGTCGACCAGCAGCAGCGTGTGAGGGAGCATTGCGTTCATGAGAGTGCCTCGGGGTCCAGTTGGCGCAGGAAGCCCGGGCAGAACTTGAGCCGAACCCGGGTGCCATGGGGCTCCCTGCGTGAAAGGGTGAGCGTGCCGCCCAGGCTGCGGGCTCGCTCCTGCATGATGTTCAGGCCGTGGTGCTGGCGGCTGTCGAAGCCTGGGGTGATGCCGATGCCGTCATCCTCGATGATCAGCTCGACGTCATCGCCACGCTGGCGCAGCTGCACCCAGGCGTGCTCGGCCTGGGCGTGCCGCGCGCAATTGGAAAGCGCCTCGCGAGTGATCTGCAGCAGGTGGATCTGCTCGGTGGCGGAGAGGGTGAAGGCCAGTCGTTCGTTGTCCAGCAGCACCTGCAGGTTGCCGCGCTCGGCGAACTCGCGGGCGGTGTCGTCCAGAGCCTGCTCGATGCCGCCTTCCTGGATCTGCAGGCGGAAGGTGGTCAGCAATTCGCGCAGTTGGCGGTACGCGCTGTTAAGGCCTTCGCGCAGCTCGTCGCTGACCTCCAGCAGATGCTCGCCGCTTTCGCCCCGGCGAATCAGGGTTTGCAGGCGGCTTACCTGCAGCTTCATGTAGGACAGGGCCTGGGCCAGCGAGTCGTGCAGCTCGCGGGCGATGGTTGTGCGCTCGTCGAGCAATACCAGGCGGTGGTCCTGTTCACGCTGGCGTTCCAGGGACAGAGCGGTGCCGATGAGGTGAGCCAGCGCTTCGATCAGCTCGCGTTCCCAGCCGAGCGGTGCGTGCCCATCGAGGTAGTGGGCGCGCAGGTCACCCAGGGATTCTCCCTGGGAGTTGATCGGCACGCTGATGCGGTTGGGCATGCGTTGCCGCTGGCAGGTCGCGCAGTCGCCCGGCGCGCAGATTTCGCGGCTTGCGTCGCTGTGCAGGGCGATCAATTGTTCGACGGGCTGCTTCTGCCCGCCATTGAGGCAGAGCGAGAGGCTGAGGCCTGGCAAGCGTTGCTGGAAACGGTCGATCAGTTCGTGCAGCTGGTCGGCGTTGGCGGGTTGGCTGGCGATGCTGCGGCTGCTCTGGTAGAGCAGTTCGAGTGCCGCGTTGCTCTGCTCCAGTTCGCGGGTCTTGCTGGCGACGCGCGACTCCAGGGTCCGATGCGATTCCTCGATGGCATCGGCCATGGCGTTGAAGCTGTCCGCCATCTGTCCGAGTTCGTCGCGGGAACGGTATTCGATGCGGGCGTTGAGGTCGCCAGAGCGGAAGCGCTCGGCGGTGCTGACCAGTTCCTGCAGGGGATTGAGGACGCTGCTTTGCAGCTCGAACATGCCGACGATCAGGATCACCACCGTCAGCAGCAAGGCTGCGCCCTGGATGCTCTGCTGCCAGCCCTGGCGCCGTTCGCTCTCTTTCTGGAGTTGCAGTACGAAGTGCTCCAGCTCGCCGATGAAGGCTTCGGACTGTTGCGCGAACGCCATGCCGTCACCCCGTTCGAGGGCTGGCAGCAAGTGTTCCCGCCATTGCCGCTGAATGTTGTCGAAGGTGATGCCGAGTGGGTCGTCTCGTTCTTCGCCGACCATCTGTTTCAGCGATTCGCTGTCCAGGCGGCGCTGCATGTCGTCACGAAGGCGGGTGATGGTTTGCGGGGCGGCATCGGCCTCCAGCTGCCAGTTCAGGCGATAAGTCGCCATGCGCAGCGAGCCGGCGGTGTTGATGGCTGCCGCATCATCCTCGCTGATCAGGGCGATGAGTACCGCGCTGAACGCGCTGGAGAAAGCCAGCATCGCGATCAGTATCACCGCGAGCCCGGCCCGGGCCGGCAGTGAGCCCTTGAACCAGTCCGGCATGACCGCTACCTCCAAAGAGTTCGAATGGCTTCCAGGCGGCGCCGAGTTTGTCTGTAAGTCGTGTAAAACATTGATTTTAAAGGACTTAGTTGGGCATCGCCTACCTACCACTTTGGTGGTAGATGGCGGAATGGTAGGGCTGTGTCCGCCGTTGGCTCCTTGATCCAGGTCAAGGGAAATCAGCCGTCGGGAAATAGCCTGCCGCCATGAAAGCCGCTTGGGAGAGCGTTCATGGCGAGCAGGAAAGTGCAACAGGGATTGGTGCTGGGGATGAGTACCGCAGCGTTCACCATCTGCTTCATGGTGTGGATGATGTTCGCGGTGCTCGGCGTGCCCATCAAGGAACTGTTGCAGCTCAACGAGACCCAGTTCGGCCTGCTGGCTTCCACACCGGTGTTGACCGGGTCGCTGGTGCGCCTGCCGCTGGGCATGCTCACCGACCGCTTCGGCGGCCGCATCGTGTTCTTCGTTCTGATGCTGGTGTGCGTGCTGCCCCTCTACCTGATCAGCCAGGCGACGGAGTACTGGCAGTTCCTGGTGCTTGGCCTGTTCGTCGGCCTGGCCGGCGGCTCCTTCTCGGTGGGCATCGCCTACGTCGCCAAGTGGTTCGACGCGTCCAACCAGGGCCTGGCCATGGGCATCTTCGGCGCGGGCAACGCCGGTTCGGCACTGACCAAATTCGTCGCCCCGGCGATCATCGCCGCGGCCAGCTGGCAGATGGTGCCCAAGGTCTACTCGGCGATCATGTTCGTCACGGCGCTGCTGTTCTGGTTCTTCAGCTACGACAACAAGACCCATCGGGTGGCCGATGGCGTGTCACTGGCCGAGCAGCTGAAGACCCTGAAGGACCCGCGCGTGTGGCGCTACTGCCAGTACTACTCGATTGTCTTCGGCGGCTACGTGGCCCTGGCCCTGTGGATGACCAGGTACTACGTGCAGGAATACGACTTCAGCCTGCAGGGCGCGGCGCTGCTGGCTGCCTGCTTCTCCCTGCCGGGTGGCGTGCTGCGCGCCATCGGCGGCTGGATGTCGGACAGGTGGGGCGCGCACAGCGTGACCTGGTGGGTGATGTGGGTCAGCTGGATCTGCCTGTTCATCCTGTCCTATCCGCAAACCGACTTCACCGTGCACACCGTCGACGGGCCGCGCACTTTCCACATCGGCCTCAACGCCTGGATGTTCACCGCGCTGATGTTCGTCATGGGCATCTCCTGGGCCTTCGGCAAGGCCTCGGTGTTCAAGTACATCTCCGACGAGTTTCCCGATCGCATGGGCGCCGTGTCCGGCATCGTCGGGCTGGCCGGCGGCCTGGGTGGCTTCGTCCTGCCGATCCTCTTTGGCGCCCTGGTGGACCTCACCGGCGTGCGCAGCTCCTGCTTCATGCTGATGTACGGCGTGGTCTGGGTCTCCCTGATCTGGATGTACTTCAGCGAGGTTCGCAAAACCCCTGTCATGGGTACGGGTTCGTCCGCCCCCATGAGTTCCGCTTCCTGACGCTTCTAGGAGACAGAGCATGTCCGCAACCAAGAATCCGGCCATGAGGCAGTCGCCCCGGCAGGGGGCGGCGATCGAGGACTGGCGCCCGGAGGACCCGCATTTCTGGGGAACCACGGGAAAGGCCATCGCCACCCGCAACCTGTGGATTTCGATTCCCGCGCTGTTCCTGGCTTTTGCCGTGTGGATGGTATGGAGCACGGTGATCGTCCGCCTGAACGCCATCGGTTTCACCTTCAGCACCGACCAGCTGTTCTGGCTGGCAGCGTTGCCGGGGCTGTCCGGCGCGACCCTGCGCGTTTTCTACTCGTTCATGGTGCCGGTGTTCGGCGGCCGGCGCTGGACCGCGCTGAGCACCGCTTCGCTGCTGATACCGGCGGTGTGGATGGGCATTGCCGTGCAGAACCCGGCCACGCCCTACAGCGTGTTCGTGATCATCGCCCTGCTGTGCGGCTTCGGCGGCGGCAACTTCGCCTCCTCGATGTCCAACATCAGCTTCTTCTATCCCAAGTCCCAGCAGGGCACCGCCCTGGGCCTGAACGCCGGACTGGGCAACCTGGGTGTCTCGGCCATGCAGTTCCTGGTCCCGCTGGTGATCGGCTTCGGCCTGTTCGGTGCGCTTGGCGGCAAGCCGCAGGAACTGGCCGACGGTAGCCAGCTGTGGCTGCAGAACGCCGGCCTGATCTGGGTTCCGATGATCTGCGCGGTGATGGTGGCGGCCTGGTTCGGCATGAACGACCTGGCCTCGGCCCGTGCTTCCTTCTCCGAGCAGGCGGTGATCTTCAAGCGCAAGCACAACTGGCTGATGTGCTGGCTGTACCTGGCCACCTTCGGTTCCTTCATCGGTTTCGCCGCGGCTTTCCCGCTGCTGATAAAGACGTCCTTCCCGGAAGTCACCGCCTTGCGGTTCGCCTTCCTCGGCCCGTTGGTAGGCGCCCTGGCACGGCCGCTGGGTGGCTGGGTGGCGGACAGGCTGGGCGGCGCGCGGGTCACCCTGTGGAACTTCGTGGTGATGATCGCTGCGGTGTTCGGGGTCATCGCCTTCCTGCCCCATGGCGGGGAGGAGGGCAACTTCTACGGTTTCCTGGCCATGTTCATGCTGCTGTTCGTTGCCACCGGCATCGGCAACGGCTCGACCTTCAGCATGATCCCGGTGATTTTCCGCACCCTGCATGAGCACCTCAGTGCCGGCAAGGGCACGGCGGCCAGGGAGCAGGCGCTCAAGTCCGCCGGCAAGGAGTCGGCCGCGGTGCTCGGTTTCAGCTCGGCCATCGGGGCGTTCGGTGCCTTCTTCATTCCCAAGTCGTTCGGCAGCTCCATCGCCCTCACTGGAGGGCCGGAGGTCGCCCTGTACGTGTTCGTCGGCTATTACGCGAGCTGCATCCTGGTTACCTGGTGGTGGTACTCGCGCAAAGGCGCGGAAACCCCCTGTTGAGTTCGCCTTCAAGAAAGATGACGAGCGCAGGGGCAACTGCCTGCGCTCAGCCTGAGAGGAAAAGTAAATGAGCCATCTACTCGACCAGCTGCGCTTCTTCAATCGCAAGCAAGGAGAGTTCGCCGACGGTCATGGCGAGACGCGCAAGGAGTCGCGTGACTGGGAGAACGTCTACCGCTCGCGCTGGCAGTACGACAAGATCGTGCGTTCCACCCACGGGGTGAACTGCACCGGGTCCTGTTCCTGGAAGATCTACGTGAAGAACGGCCTGATCACCTGGGAGACCCAGCAGACCGACTACCCGCGCACCCGCAACGACCTGCCCAACCACGAACCGCGCGGCTGCCCGCGCGGCGCCAGCTACAGCTGGTACATCTACAGCGCCAACCGCCTGAAGTATCCCAAGGTACGCAAGCCGCTGCTCAAGCTGTGGCGCGAGGCGCGCCGCAGCCTGGCGCCGGTGGAGGCCTGGGCCAGCATCGTCGAGGATCCGGTCAAGGCCGCCAGCTACAAGAGCAAGCGCGGCATGGGCGGTTTCATCCGCTCCAGCTGGAGCGAGGTCAACGAGATCATCGCCGCCGCCAACGTCTACACGGTCAAGCGGTATGGCCCGGATCGGGTGATCGGCTTCTCGCCGATCCCGGCCATGTCGATGGTCAGCTACGCCGCCGGCAGCCGCTATCTGTCGCTGATCGGCGGGGTGTGCCTGTCGTTCTACGACTGGTACTGCGACCTGCCGCCGGCCTCGCCGCAGGTGTGGGGTGAGCAGACCGACGTGCCGGAGTCCGCCGACTGGTACAACTCCAACTACATCATCGCCTGGGGCTCCAACGTACCGCAGACCCGGACCCCGGACGCCCACTTCTTCACCGAGGTGCGCTACAAGGGCACCAAGACCGTGGCCATCACCCCGGACTATGCGGAAGTCGCCAAGCTCACCGATCTCTGGCTCAACCCCAAGCAGGGTACTGACGCGGCACTGGCCCAGGCCTTCGCCCACGTCATCTTCAAGGAATTCCATCTGGAGAAGCCCAGCGCCTACTTCCGCGACTACGCCAAGCGCTACACCGACCTGCCGATGCTGGTGCTGCTGGAGGAGAAGGACGGCAGCCACGTCGCCGACCGTTTCCTGCGCGCCTCCGACCTGACCGGCAATCTCGGCCAGGACAACAACCCCGAGTGGAAAACCATTGCCATGGATGCCAGCGGCGAGCTGGTGTCGCCGCAGGGCGCCATCGGCTACCGCTGGGGCGAGAAGGGCAAGTGGAACATCGAGGCCCGCGAGGGCAGGGAAGGTCGCGAGGTCGATCTGCAGCTTACCCAGGTCGATGACGGCGAGGCCGTGGAGGTCGCCTTCCCGTACTTCGGCGGCCTGAGCCACGAGCACTTCAGTCACGTTGCGGGCGAGGAAATCCAGCTGCGCCGCGTGCCGGTCAAGAGCCTGACCCTGGCCGATGGCCGCAGCGTGAAGGTCGCCACCGTATTCGATCTGATGGCCGCCAACCTCGGCATCGACCGGGGCCTGGGCGGCAAGCACGTCGCCAGCAGCTATGACGATGCCGGCGTTCCCGGTACACCGGCCTGGCAGGAGCAGATCACCGGGGTTTCACGCGAGAAGGTCATCCAGGTCGCTCGCGAATTCGCCGACAACGCCGACAAGACCCATGGCCGTAGCATGATCATCGTCGGGGCGGCGATGAACCACTGGTACCACATGGACATGAACTACCGTGGCCTGATCAACATGCTGATGTTGTGCGGCTGCGTGGGTCAGACCGGTGGCGGCTGGGCCCATTACGTCGGCCAGGAAAAGCTGCGTCCGCAGTGCGGCTGGCTGCCCCTGGCCTTCGGCCTCGACTGGCACCGTCCACCGCGGCAGATGAACGGCACCAGCTTCTTCTACAACCACAGCTCGCAGTGGCGCCACGAGAAGATGAGCATCCACGAGGTGCTCTCGCCGCTGGCCGACAAGTCGCGGTTCCCCGAGCACATGCTCGACTACAACATCCGCGCCGAGCGCGCCGGCTGGCTGCCCAGCGCACCGCAGTTGAACCGCAACCCGCTGCAGATCACCCGTGATGCCGCGGCGGCCGGCATGGAGCCCGCGGACTACGTGGTCAAGTCACTGGCGGACGGCAGCCTGCGCTTCGCCTGCGAGCAGCCGGACAACCCGGACAACTTCCCGCGCAACATGTTCATCTGGCGCTCCAACCTGCTGGGCTCATCCGGCAAGGGCCACGAGTACATGCTCAAGTACCTGCTGGGCACACGTAACGGGGTGATGAACGAGGACCTCGGCAAGCGCGGCGGCTTCAAACCAGAGGAAGCCGAGTGGGTGGACGAGGGCGCCATCGGCAAGCTCGACCTGGTGACCACCCTCGACTTCCGCATGTCCTCCACCTGCGTGTATTCCGACATCGTCCTGCCGACCGCCACCTGGTACGAGAAGGACGACATGAACACCTCGGACATGCACCCCTTCATCCACCCGTTGTCGGCGGCCATCGATCCGGCCTGGGAGGCGCGCTCCGACTGGGAGATCTACAAGGGCATCGCCAAGGCTTTCTCGGCAATGGCCGAGGGGCACCTGGGCGTGGAGAAGGACCTGGTCACCGTGCCGCTGCTGCACGACACCCCCGGTGAACTGGCGCAACCATTCGGCGGCAGCGACTGGAAGACTGCCGGCGTCACCCCGCAACCGGGCAAGAACTGCCCGAACATCACGGTCATCGAGCGCGACTACCCGAACACCTACAAGAAGTTCAGCTCCCTGGGTCCGCTGCTGGACAAGCTGGGCAACGGCGGCAAGGGCATTACCTGGAACACCGAGCACGAAGTCGAGTTCCTCGGCAAGCTGAACTACAAGGTGCGCGAGGAAGGCGTCAGTCAAGGCCGGCCGAAGATCGAGACGGCCATCGACGCGGCCGAGGTGATCCTCAGCCTGGCGCCGGAAACCAATGGTCACGTCGCGGTGAAGGCCTGGGCCGCGCTATCGGAATTCACCGGCCGCGACCACACCCACCTGGCCCTGCCCAAGGAACACGAGTCGATCCGCTTCCGCGACATCCAGGCGCAGCCGCGCAAGATCATCTCCAGCCCCACCTGGTCGGGCCTGGAAGACGAGCACGTCAGCTACAACGCGGGCTACACCAACGTTCACGAGCTGATCCCGTGGCGCACCCTCACCGGCCGCCAGCAGTTCTACCAGGATCACCCCTGGATGCTGGCCTTCGGCGAAGGCCTGCAGAGCTACCGGCCGCCGATCAACACCCGTTCGACCGGTTATGTGAAGGGCAAGATGTCCAACGGCAACCCGGAGATCTGCCTGAACTGGATCACTCCGCACCAGAAGTGGGGCATCCACAGCACCTACAGCGACAACCTGATCATGCTGACCCTGAGCCGCGGCGGCCCGATCGTCTGGATGAGCGAGATCGACGCGAAGAAGGTCGGCATCGAAGACAACGACTGGATCGAGTGCTTCAACGCCAACGGCGCGCTCACCGCTCGCGCGGTGGTCAGCCAGCGGGTCAAGGAGGGCATGGTGATGATGTACCACGCCCAGGAACGCATCGTGAACGTGCCCGGCGCCGAGAGCACCAGGACCCGCGGCGGCCACCACAACTCGGTGACCCGCGTGGTCCTCAAGCCCACCCACATGATCGGCGGCTATGCCCAGCTGGCCTATGGCTTCAACTACTACGGCACCGTGGGTTGCAACCGCGACGAGTTCGTCGTGGTGCGCAAGATGAACAAAGTGGACTGGCTGGACGGGCCCGATGGCGACGCCCTGCCACAACCGCTGCCGACCGAGATTGAGTGAGGAGTGATGCCATGAAGATCCGTTCACAAGTGGGCATGGTCCTTAACCTGGACAAATGCATCGGCTGCCACACCTGCTCGATCACCTGCAAGAACGTCTGGACCAGTCGCGAAGGCATGGAGTACGCCTGGTTCAACAACGTCGAGACCAAGCCCGGTATCGGCTATCCCAAGGAATGGGAGAACCAGGAGAAATGGAAGGGCGGCTGGGTCCGCAACAAGGATGGCTCGATCAACCCGAGGATCGGCGGCAAGTTCCGCGTGCTGGCGAACATCTTCGCCAACCCGGACTTGCCGAGCATCGACGACTACTACGAGCCGTTCGACTTCGACTACCAGCACCTGCATACCGCCCCGCTGGGCGACCACCAGCCGGTGGCGCGCCCTCGCTCGGTGATTTCCGGCCAGCGCATGCAGAAGATCGAGTGGGGCCCGAACTGGGAGGAAATCCTCGGCACCGAATTCGCCAAGCGGCGCAAGGACAAGAACTTCGACCAGGTGCAGGCCGACATCTATGGCGAGTACGAAAACACTTTCATGATGTACCTGCCGCGCCTGTGCGAACACTGCCTGAACCCGGCGTGCGCCGCGTCCTGCCCCAGCGGCGCGATCTACAAGCGCGAAGAGGACGGCATCGTCCTGATCGACCAGGAGAAATGCCGCGGCTGGCGCATGTGCATCAGCGGCTGCCCGTACAAGAAGATCTACTTCAACTGGAAGAGCGGCAAATCCGAGAAGTGCATCTTCTGCTACCCGCGCATCGAGGCGGGCATGCCGACCGTGTGTTCGGAAACCTGCGTCGGCCGGATTCGCTACCTGGGCGTGCTGCTGTATGACGCCGACCGTATCCATGAGGTGGCCAGCACCCCGAGCGAGCAGGACCTGTACCAGAAGCAGCTGGAAATCTTCCTCGATCCCCATGATCCCAAGGTCATCGAACAGGCGTTGAAGGACGGCGTGCCCAGGTCGGTCATCGAGGCCGCGCAGAAGTCGCCGGTATACAAGCTCGCCGTCGACTGGCAGCTGGCCCTCCCGCTGCACCCGGAATACCGCACCCTGCCGATGGTCTGGTACGTGCCGCCGCTGTCGCCGATCCAGAATGCCGCCGCCAAGGGCAGCGTCAGCATGGACGGCGTGTTGCCGGACGTGGACAGCCTGCGCATCCCGGTGCGCTACCTGGCCAACCTGCTCACCGCCGGCGACGAGAAGCCGGTCAAGCTGGCCCTCAAGCGTCTGCTGGCGATGCGCGCCTACAAGCGTGCCGAGCAGGTCGACGGCGTGCAGGATCTCAAGGTGCTGGAGTCGGTCGGCCTGAGCGTCGCCCAGTGCGAGGACATGTACCGCTATCTGGCCATCGCTAACTACGAAGATCGTTATGTGATTCCCACCGCGCACCGTGAAGAGGCCATGAGCGACGCCTTCGCCGAGCGCTCGGGCTGCGGTTTCAGTTTCGGCAGCGGCTGCAGCGGCAGTTCGGACACCAACATGTTCGGCGCCAGGAAGGCCAACCGCCGCGACATCCTCAAGACCGTGCAACTGTGGGAGGACTGAACATGCGCATTCTCAAGGTGATTTCCCTGTTGCTGGACTATCCCGACGAGGCCTTGCAAGGCGCCCGTACCGAGTTGCACGAGGCAATCGGCAGTGCCCGCGAGATCAGTCCTGAGCAGCGGAGTCTGCTGATCGCGCTGCTCGACGAACTGGCCGGCGACGAGCTGATGGATGTGCAGGAGCGTTACTCCGAGCTGTTCGACCGTGGCCGCGCGCTGTCGTTGCTGCTGTTCGAGCACGTGCATGGCGAGTCCCGCGATCGTGGCCAGGCCATGGTCGACCTGATGGCCCAGTACGAGGCCGCCGGCTTTGCCATCGGCGTGCGCGAGCTGCCGGACTACATCCCGCTGTACCTGGAATTCCTCGCCAGCCGCGAGGACCTGGAAGCCCGCGAGGGCCTGGCTGACGTGGCGCATCTGCTGGCCTTGCTGGCGGCGCGCCTGGAAGAGCGCCGGAGCGCCTACGCGGCCTGCTTCCGTGCGCTGTTGCAAATCGCTGGCGAGCAGCCGGCAGCGGCGGTGGAGCAGGTGCGCGAGCGGGTAGCCGGCGAGCAGCGCGATGACAGCCTGGAGGCTCTGGACAAGGTGTGGGAGGAGGAGGCCGTCGATTTCCTCCAGGCCGAGCAGCAGGAACGCTGCCCGAGCCAGCCCGGCCTGCCAGGCAAGGCCCGCGAGGAAGTGCCCGTGCCGCTGCACTGGGTGGGGTTCAAGCAAGACGGGCAGGCCGCTGCGCCGGCCCGGGAGGTTCGCAATGTCTAACGTCAATCTGCTGCTGTTCGGGATTTATCCCTACGTTGCCCTGGCCATCTGCATCATCGGCAGCTGGGCGCGATTCGACCTCGCGCAGTACAGCTGGAAAGCCGGTTCCAGCCAGGTGTTCAACCGTACGCCGGCCGAGCATCGCTACATGCGCATCGCCAGCAACCTGTTCCACGTCGGCGTGCTGTTCATCCTCGCTGGCCATTTCGTTGGCCTGCTGACGCCCGAGGCGGTGTATCACACGGTCATCAGCACCGCGAACAAGCAACTGCTGGCGATGGTCTCCGGGGGCTTCTTCGGCGTTCTCTGCCTGATCGGCCTGTTGATGCTGCTGTACCGCCGTCTCAACGATCCGCGCGTGCGCGCCAGTTCCAACCTGTCCGACATCCTCGTCCTGTTGGTGTTGCTGGCGCAGTTGGTGCTCGGCCTGCTGACCATAGTTGCCTCCGCCCAGCACCTGGATGGTTCGGTCATGGTGCTGCTGGGCAACTGGGCGCAGGCGGTGGTCACCCTGCAGCCGCAGGTCGCGGCGGCGAACATCGCTCCGGTGGGGCTGGTGTACAAGCTGCACGTATTCCTCGGCTTGAGCCTGTTCGTGCTGTTCCCCTTTACCCGCCTGGTGCACATCGTCAGTGCGCCGGTGTGGTACTTGGGGCGGCGCTACCAGATCGTCCGGCAGAAAGGTTGAAACGACTCCGGTCCACCGGGCATTCCGGCGGACCGGGTTCACCAGGTTGAAGCGAAGCGGAGAACTCATCATGGGATGTGGATGCGGCGGTAACAGTAATGGTGGTGGCTGCGGCGGAGGGCTGCAGCCGCTGCCCGAGGCGCTGGCGAGCGCGCCGGTGGTGCAGGAAGTGGTGCCCGAGTCGCGTTCCGAGACGGACGAGGCACTGAAAGAGGAGGACGAGGCACCAGGTGAGCTGATCGCCAGCAGTGAGCAGGAATGGCCGCGGATCAAGGTCAATGGTGTGCGCATCGCGCCCGAAGCCATCGCCCGCGAGTTGCAGTATCACCCGGCCGGCAGCCGCCGGGAGGCGGTGTTCCTGGCCAGCCAGGCACTGGTGATCCGCGAGTTGCTGCAGCAGCGCATCGCCGAGTTGGGCCTGCGGGTGCGGGCGCAGGCGGGGGAGAGCGAGGAGGAGGCCGCGACCCGCGCGCTGATCGAGCGCGAGGTACCCCTGCCAAGCGCCGATGAGGCGGCCTGCCGGCAGTTTTTCGCCAACAACCGTGAGCGCTTTGCCAGCGCTCCGCTGCTGGCTGTACGGCATATCCTGCTGGCCTGCCCGCCGGAGGATGCCGAAGAACGTAGCCGTACCCGCGAACGTGCCGAGGCTTTGCTCGGCGAACTGACCCGCGACCCGACGCGTTTCGCCGAACTGGCCGCCGCCCATTCGGACTGCCCGTCTGGCGATCAGGGTGGCGCCCTCGGCCAGCTCAGCAAGGGGCAGACTGTGCCGGAGTTCGAGCGTCAGCTGTTCCGCCTGCCGCCGGGGCTGGCGGGGCGGCCGCTGGAGAGCCGCTACGGTTTCCATCTGGTCTGCGTCGATCAGCGCATCGAGGGCCAGCCGCTGCCTTACGAAGCCGTCGAGTGCAGCATCCGCGACGAGCTCGATCAGCGCGTCTGGCAGTCGGCGGTGAAGCAGTACCTGAAGGGGCTGGTCGGTGCAGCGGACATCCAGGGCATCGTAATCGAGGCGGCCGACTCCCCGCTGGTGCAGTGACATCCGCTTCCCCCGGAGCTCATTCGGGGGCTGATCGCAAGCATCGCCCGGAAGAGCTTCCTCTCTTCCGCTGGCGGGGGAGAAGCCGGGAAAGGTAATCCAACGATGGACACACAACTGCGGGATGGCTTCGGCCGCCGCATCGACTACCTGCGTATCTCCGTGACCGATCGTTGTGACTTCCGCTGCGTGTACTGCATGGCCGAGGACATGAAGTTCCTGCCGCGCCAGCAAGTACTCACGCTGGAAGAGCTGGAACGGTTGGCGCGCCTGTTCGTGGCCAACGGAGTGAAGAAGATCCGTCTGACCGGCGGTGAACCGCTGGTGCGTCCCGGCATCGTCGGCCTGTGCGAGCGCATCGCTGCGCTGCCTGGGCTGCGCGAGCTGGTGATGACCACCAACGGTTCGCAGCTGGGAAAACTGGCCCGGCCGCTGGCCGACGCGGGAGTCAGACGTCTCAACATCAGCCTCGATACGTTGCGTCCCGAACGCTTCAAGGCCATCACCCGTACCGGCGACCTGGCCCAGGTACTGGCCGGCATCGACGCGGCGCGTGAAGCCGGTTTCCAGCGCATCAAGCTCAACTGCGTGGTGATGCGGGGACGCAACGATGACGAAGTAGTGGAGCTGGTCGACCATGCGCTGGCGCGTGGCCTGGACATCAGCTTCATCGAGGAAATGCCATTGGGTGACGTCGGTCGTTCGCGCGGTGAGAGTTTCTGCTCCAGCGACCAGGTACGCGAACTGATCGGGCAGCGCTACAGCCTGCTCGACAGTGCCGAGCAGAGCGGCGGACCGGCACGCTATGTGCGCCTGGCGGGCTATCCGGACAGCCGCATCGGTTTCATATCGCCCCATAGTCACAACTTCTGCGCCACCTGCAACCGGGTGCGCCTGACCGTGGAGGGACGCTTGCTGCTGTGTCTCGGCCACGAGCATTCCCTCGACCTGCGTGCCTTGTTGCGCCGTTATCCGGAGTCGGACGCGCCGCTGCTTCAGGCGATTCAGGCCGGCCTGGCGCACAAGCCGTTGCGCCATGAATTCAGCGCCTCCGGCGAAGTGCAGGTGTTGCGCTTCATGAACGCCAGCGGCGGCTGATCGACAGCAGGCGTCGCTCGGCGCTTGCTGTCGGCCCGCATTTCCTCCCCGCAAGCGACTTTTTCCCAACTTGATTGCAATCAATTTTTGTTTCGTTGCTCTGAGGATAATTCGCTGCATATTGTGTTTTCAAATTTAAAAAACACCATATGTTGCGATCTGGAGGTGTGAATGAGTACCCGGAAAACGATGCCCAGGCCACGGACCCTGTTCAAGCGCGATGGCAGCGAAGTCTCTTTCGATGAATCCAAGATCCAGCGCGCCATCCTGGCGGCAGGCCTGGCCACCGGAGAGCTCGCCGCCGACCAGTCCGAGGCACTGACGATAGCCGTGCTGGCCCGTCTGCCGGGGCTGCAGAGTCTGGATGTCGAGCAGGTGCAGGACAAGGTCGAGCTGGTACTGATGGAAGGCGGATACTACGCCACCGCACGTGCCTACATCGTCTACCGCGAGCGCCACGGCCGGTTGCGCCGTGACCGCAAGCACCTGGTGGACGTGGCGGCGTCGATGAACGAATACCTCAACCGGGAGGACTGGCGGGTGCAGGCCAATGCCAACCAGGGCTATTCCCTGGGCGGGCTGATTCTCAACGTCTCCGGCAAGGTCACTGCCAATTACTGGCTGGACGAGGTGTACAGTGCGGAGATCGGAAAGGCCCACCGTGAGGCCGACCTGCACATCCACGACCTCGACATGCTGGCTGGCTACTGTGCCGGCTGGTCGCTGCGCAGCCTCTTGCACGAGGGCCTGAACGGCGTACCGGGGCGGGTCGAGGCCGGGCCGCCGAAGCACCTGTCCAGCGCCTTGGGGCAGATGGTCAATTTCCTCGGTACCCTGCAGAACGAATGGGCCGGCGCGCAGGCGTTCAGCTCGTTCGATACCTACCTGGCGCCCTATGTACGCAAGGATGGCCTGGGTTACGCCGAGGTGCGCCAGTCGTTGCAGGAGTTCATCTACAACCTCAACGTGCCGTCGCGCTGGGGCACCCAGACGCCCTTCACCAACCTGACCTTCGACTGGGTCTGTCCAGAAGACCTGCGTGAACAGGTGCCGGTGATCGGCGGCCGGGAGATGTCTTTCCGCTATGGCGAGCTGCAGGCCGAGATGGACCTGATCAACCGTGCCTACATCGAGGTGATGATGGCCGGCGACGCCCGGGGGAGGGTGTTCACTTTCCCGATCCCCACCTACAACATCACCCACGACTTCCCCTGGGACAGCGACAACGCCACGCGCCTGTTCGAGATGACTGCGCGTTATGGCCTGCCGTATTTCCAGAACTTCCTCAACTCGGACATGCAGCCCAATCAGGTGCGCTCCATGTGCTGCCGCCTGCAGCTGGACGTTCGCGAGTTGCTCAAGCGCGGCAATGGCCTTTTCGGCTCGGCCGAGCAGACCGGATCACTGGGGGTGGTGACCATCAACTGCGCGCGTCTGGGCTTTCTCTACCGGGATGATGTCGAGGGCCTGTCCAAGCGGCTGGACGAGCTGCTGCGCATGGCCTTCGAGAGCCTGGAGGTCAAGCGCAAGGTGATCCAGCATCACATGGACGCCGGTCTCTATCCCTACACCAGGCGCTACCTCGGCACGCTGCGCAACCATTTCTCCACCATTGGCGTGAACGGGCTGCACGAGATGGTGCGCAATTTCACCGCCGACCGCGAAGGCATGCATACCGAGGCGGGGCGGCAGCTGGCGCTTAGCCTGCTGGACCATGTGCGGGCACAGCTGGTGGAGTTCCAGGAGGAAAGCGGCCATCTGTACAACCTCGAGGCGACCCCGGCGGAAGGCACTACCTACCGCTTCGCCAAGGAAGATAGAAAGCGTTTCCCCGGCATCCTCCAGGCCGGTACGCCAGAGGCGCCTTACTACACCAACTCCTCGCAGCTGCCGGTGGGCTTCACCGACGACCCTTTCCAGGCCCTGGAGCTGCAGGACGCCCTGCAGTGCAAGTACACCGGCGGCACCGTGTTGCACCTGTACATGGCCGAGCGTGTGTCTTCGGCCCAGGCCTGCAAGGAACTGGTGCGCACGTCCCTGAGCCGCTTCCACCTGCCTTACCTGACAGTGACGCCGACCTTCTCCATCTGCCCGGTACATGGCTACCTGGCCGGCGAACACGAATTCTGTCCGAAGTGCGACGAGGTGCTGTTGCAGAAGCAGCAGTGCTGCGGCGCGTGCAACTGATCCACGAACCCACCCACAGCAAGGAGCAACATCATGAACGCAACCGTGCAACTCCCCGAAGACCAGCGCCAGCGCTGCGAAGTCTGGACCCGCGTCATGGGCTACCACCGTCCGGTGGCGGCCTTCAATCCGGGCAAGCAGTCGGAGCATCGCGAACGGCGCCATTTCAACGAACCCGGGGGACGAAACTGAGGGATTGAATCCGTCATACAGTCCGATCATTCCCTCTCGACGGCCTGCCCGGGATTCCGGGCGGGCCCTCGCGTTTGCGGAGACCGTCATGCACGCCGATTGCCAGAATTCCGTCCGTCCCGCCGGCAGCAAACGCTCGCTGCGGATCGGCGGGCTGTTGCCGATGACTACCCTCGACTATCCGGATCACCTGGCCTGTGTGCTGTTCTGCCAGGGCTGCGCCTGGAACTGCCGTTATTGTCACAATCCCGAACTGATCCGCCGTGGGGCGAAGCCTGCCATGAGCTGGGGGCAGGTCCTGGCCTTCCTCAAGCAGCGGCAGGGACTGTTGCAGGCAGTGGTGTTCAGTGGCGGCGAGGCCACCCTGCAGCCAGCCTTGCCGCAGGCCATGCGCGAGGTTCGTGCCCGTGGTTTCAAGGTCGGCCTGCACAGCGCCGGCATCAAGCCCGGCGCGCTGCGGCGGGTGCTGCCGCTGTGCGACTGGGTGGGGTTCGACGTCAAGGCACTCGAGGAGGACGTACCACTGATCACCGGCGTGGCCGGCAGCGGGCGGGCCAATTGGGATAGCCTGGATCTGCTGCTGGCCAGCGGAGTCGCCTACGAGTGCCGCACCACCGTGCATTGGCGCCTGTTCGACCCACTGCGCGTGCGGCGTCTGGCCGAGCGTCTTGCCGGTCTCGGCGTGGAACGGTTCGCGGTGCAGCTTGCACGGCCGGGGCAGATGCTGGACATGAGCCTCGGCGCGGCACCGACCCCGGACGAGGCCGACGAGTTGTGGGCTTACCTGGGGCAGCTGTTCAGGCGCTTCGAACTGCGCGAAGCCTGAGCCAGGGGCGCCGCCCGTAAGCAGCAGTCGGACCCCGGTGGTTGTCCGGGGTATTGCCGAAAAGCACGATTTCTTCGCGGCCGGCATGGGCGATTTTCTTGCCGTCGGCGATCACCTTGTCGTTTTCAGCAGGCGGCGTATTGTGAAAGTCACTCTCCCTTCTGGAGGTGTTGCTATGTTCCAGGTAATGCGAATTGGCGAGAACCGTATCGATGTCAACTTTGCCGGCAAGCTGGATAGCAGTGAAATGCGAACCGGAATAGAACAATTGGCGCAGCAGTCCGAAGGCATCGCTCATGGCCGGATGCTGTATCGGGTTGGTGAATTCAAGATGCCTACGCTGGGAGCAATGGCGGTTGAGGTGTCCCAGATTCCGCAGTTGTTCAAGGTGGCCAGGCGTTTCGATCGAATGGCGGTCGTGGCCGACAAGGAATGGGTGAGGAAGGTGAGCGAGGTCGAGGGAGCGCTGATTCCGGGGCTGACGATCAAGGCATTCGGTTCACAGCAAACAGCCGAAGCCGAAGCATGGCTACAGCACTAGCCCTGCCAGGTTCCGCCCGACATGCGCCGCCTTTGGGCGGCGCTTCTATTTCCGGCCTGTGCTCAGGCACAGATATAACCCGCTGCGAGTGAGGGAGGTGGCGCAGGCATGATCCGTGGCCCGAATGCCGGGGTGCTATTGGTGGGGCTGATGGTTTCAGTGGTTGTGTTCTTGGTGGCCCAGGCATTTTCCAAGAACCTGTTCCTCTTGTTTCTGCCGCTCGTGTTCGTTGGAACGGTCTGCTGGAAGTGGCCTACCCGGCGGGGCTGATTTCGGCCTGCGAGGCGCTGGCATGCCGTATGGAGCTTGGGCAGATGCCCTCTATATATAGGGGAGGGCGCGGAGGCTGTTTGAACGGGATGACGAAAAGTTTTCAATTAAGTGTTGACGGCAGATTCTGCGTCCCTATAATGCGCCCCACTTCCGGCGCAGCCGCCACGCAAAACTCCTTGTAGATCAATGAGTTAAGTTCTTGGCGAGGTGTTGGAAGGGTTCGCTTCGAGAAGTTCGCCGCTGGCGAATGAAGCTGAACCGGAGGTGTTGACAGCGAGTTTGAACG